>NZ_RAWG01000353.1 GCF_003611735.1 Corallococcus sicarius
GGGCAGCAGGGGGCGCAAGCGTCGGAACCGGGGGCAGCAGCGGCACCGAAGCCACCGCGTTCCTGGACCCGGACGTCTTGCCATTCGCGGACGAAGAGGCCGCGCTGGACGCGGGCGCCTTCCCGTTCGCGGACGGAGGAACCGAGCCCCCTTCCCCTCTGGGCGACGGCAGCGCCGGGGCGTCAACGGCCTCACGGGCCGCGGGGGCCTTCGCCGCGGCGGCCACTCGCGCGGCGGCACCACCGAGGGCGGGCCGATTCAGCGCGGGCGCCCCGACCTCGGGCAGGCCCGGAACGGCCTTCTTCCGAGCAGGTGCTCCCGTCCCGGAAGAGGCCGAAGGGCTGGCCTTGCTCGACGCCGAAGCACCCACGGCCGGAAGGCCCGGAGCGGAAGTCCTGCTCGGTGCGGACGCGCCCACCGCCGGAAGGCCCGGAGCGGAAGTCCTGCCCTGAGAAGCCGCACCCACGGCCGGAAGACCCGGAGCGGAAGTCCTGCCCTGAGAAGCCGCACCCACGGCCGGAAGGCCCGGAGCGGACGTCCTGCCCTGTGAAGGCGCCCCCACGGCCGGAAGGTCGGGGGCGGAGGACTGCTTCGGCGGGGGCACCGCGGCTTCGGGCACCGCCGGCGCGGCGGGCTTCTTCAGCGCGGGAGCGACCGACACTGGCATCGCGGGCGTCGCGGGGCCTCTCGCCGCGGGCGCCCCTGCTGCGGGCCGCGCGACCGCGGGCATCGACTGCTGGTAGCTCGTGGGCGCCGCTTCGAACTCCGCGAGCGCGACCTGCTCCAGTCCCTGCGGCGACACCTGCGCATGCGGTGGCGCGAGCGCCCTGCGGATGGGCCGGGTGACGTCGTCGTCATCCTCCGGCGGCATCCAGACGAACGTGAACTCCACCGGACCGACGGTGAGGCGGTCGCCGTCGCGCAACTGCTTCTCGCCGCCAAGCGGCTGCCCGTTGAGCTGCGTGCCGTTGGCGCTGCCCACGTCCTCGGCGAAGTACCGCCCGTCCCGAGCCGTGATGCGCGCGTGCCGCCGGGAGACACCGTGGTCGTGCAGCACCAGGTCGTTCTCCGAGGTCCGGCCGATCTTCACTTCGGCCTGCTCGAAGGCGAGCTCCCGTCCGACCTGGAGCCCCCGGGTGATGGTGAGCAGGATGGGCAGAGGACTAGCCCCCGACGTTGCCGAACATGAACTGGAACACGATGGGCCCGAACAGCACCATGAACACCGTCGGGAAGATGCAGGCGATGAGCGGGAAGAGCATCTTCACCGGCGCCTCACCCGCGAGCTTCTCCGCGCGCTGCGTGCGGTCGATGCGCATCTGCGTGGACTGGATGCGCAGCACCTTGCCCAGGCTGGTGCCCATCTTGTCCGCCTGGATCAGCGCCGTGACGAACGTCGTCAGCGACGGCAGGTCCACACGCGCGATCATGCTCTTCAAGCCCTCCTCACGCGTCTTGCCCATCTTGAGCTGCTTGAGCACCAGCTGCAGCTCCTCGCGCAGCGGCCCCTGGCGGCCCTTCTCCACCACCTTCGCCAGCGCGCCCGTGAAGTCCATGCCCGCTTCCACCGACAGCGTCAGCAGGTCCAGGTTGTACGGAAGCGCGCGGCTGATGGCCAGGTGACGGCGCTTCACCTGATCGTTCAACCAGATGAGCGGATAGAACAGGCCCAGCAGCATCACCAGCAGCGACCAGGCCAGGTTCATCCCCATGCCGTTGACGACGAACAGGCCCGCCAGCAGGGCCAGCACGGCGCTGACTTCCTGCAGCGCCATGATGTCCTCGGGCTTGTACTGGGACGGCTCGCCCGCCTTGATGAGCTTGCGGCGCGTCTTGGACTCGTAGCCCGGCCACATGAAGCGCCGGTTCATCGAACCGAGCTTGCGGATGGCGACGGAGCCCACGCCCTTCACGCCGCCCGCGGACTCGTCGCGCACCTCCGTGAGGAAGCGCTCGAGGACGTTGTGGTAGATGCCCACGCCCAGGAACGCCACCGCACCCGCGGTGAGCAGCGCCGAGCCGCCGATCAGGAAGGTTGTCAGGATCTCCTGCACGGTGCGCCTCGATTCAGATGTCGATGTTGACGATGCGCCGGATGATGAGGATGCCCATGATCTCCATGATGGCGATGATGGTCACCAGGACGTAGCCGAAGAAGTGGTTCAGCATCGGCTCCATCAGGTCGGGGCGCATGTAGTTGAGCACCATGCCCAGCACCAGCGGCATGGCCGCGACGATCCACCCCTGCAGCTTGCCCTGGGACGTCAGGGCGTCGATCTTGCCCTCCAGGCGGAAGCGCTCGCGGATCACCATGGAGATCGTTTCGAACATCTCCGCCATGTTGCCGCCCAGCTGGCGCGCGATGTTGGTGGACACCACCACCAGCTCCAGGTCGTCACTGCCCACGCGGCGGCCCATGTTGACGAGCGCCTCTTCCAGGGGGACGCCCAGCTTCACTTCCTTCACGAACAGGCCGAACTCCTGCGACAGCGGCGGCATCGCCTCGCGCGCCACGTGCTCGATGGCCTGGGGGAACGTGAGGCCCGCCTTGAACGCGTTCGCCATGGCCTGCAGCGCGTCCACCAGCTGGACGTTGAACTTCTTGATGCGGCGCTTGCGATAGTGCTTCACCAGCAGCATCGGCAGGAAGAAGCCGAAGATGGTCGCCAGCACCGCCAGGATGGGGTTGAAGACGATGTAGCTGAGGATGCCCAGAAGGCACATGCACGCGATGTTGAGGATCAACATCTGCCGCGCGTCGATGAAGAGGAACATGTCGCTCAAGTCGTTCATCGACTTGGCGACGTAGCGCTCCTGGTACTGCTCATACGCCTTCGACAGGACGCTGAAGATCACCAGGCTGAAGAAGAACACCGAGCCGGTGACGAGGAGGAGGACGATACCTGCGAGCATGGGCGCGAATCCCCGGAGGATGAGGGAGGGGGGTGGAGGGCCGCTTCAACCGCAGCGGCCCTGCGCGGCGGACTACGGAGCGCCGGCCGAGGCGCCCGAGCTGCCGCTGCCCTTGATGATCTGGATGATCTCCCGGCGCTTCTGCTCCAGCACGCGGGTGCGCTCGCCGGACAGCAGCGTGCTGATGGTGGCGCGGCCGCGCTCCTCGATGAGGTCCACGTCGTCCTCGTTGCGCAGCGACAGGGTCAGCTGCCCCAGCTCCGCCGCCAGCACCAGGATCTCCGCCTCTTCCGGCAGCACCATCAGGGACACGTTGCTGTACTCGCGCTGGTTCTCCGGGATGAGGTTGATGTTCGTGGTGCCGGTGATCTTGCCGGTGGCGACCACGATGATGTTCTGCAGCAGCGTCACCGCGACGTTCTCGTCCGTCTGCGGATCGCGGAACGTGCCGATGATGTCCACGTGGTCGTTGGGGCGGATCCACCCACCGACGGCCGTCGTCGTCTTGGCCTCGATGGTGATGGCGCGCGCCTTCTTCTGCACCTTCGTCGACAGGCGCTCGGCGGCCTTCGTCGTCTCGAACTGGCTCCAGAGGATGGGGTCGCCCGCCTGCAGCGCCACCAGCACCTTCTGGTTCACGATGTAGTTGGCGGAGTCCGGCTTCACCACCGACGAGGTGACGAACTGCTCCGGGACGGAGCGCTGGGAGATCATCTCGTACGTGATGACCGTCCCTTCGGGCATGTCCTGGCCCGCCACCACCACGGGCACCAGGTTCCACCCGCGACGCACATCCGATTCCTTCTTCTTGATGGCCGAATAGGCCACGATGCCCGCGAGCAAACCGAGCACCAGCGCGACGACGAGCGGGGTCTTACCCTTCAACATGGTTCAAGGTCCTCCAGAACGGTGGGGCGCCGTCGTGGCGGCAGGACAGCTTTGACGAGGGGGCAATGCCAGGGCGCGAACGAGAGCGGATGTTAGCCCTGCCACAGAGCAGGTGTCAAAACCACCTCTCGCGACAAAGCGGAATCCCGGGACACCCAGGGTGCCGCGGGGCCTGCCCGCCCCCCGGGGTGGACGGCGCGAAAGGCGGCCGGATCCGACCTCCCGGGTCACGGGAACGGCAGGTTCAGCACGAAGTAGAACGAGTCGTAATAAATCTGGTACGCCTCGAGGAAGAGGTCGATGACGTTGGTCTGCCGGTCATCGGTCCACCGGACCTTGACCGTGGCGCCAATGACGAGCGCCACGAGCAGCACCCAGTTGATCACCGAGTACTCCACCATGGCCTGGCCACGACGGGCACGGCGCAGGGAGTGCGGCGGCGACTTCCGGGGGGGGTTCACGGGGGGCTGATCCACGTCCGGCCTCATTCTCCCAGTATCCAGGAGAGCCGGCCCGAACGCATCGGTCATCTGGACCGTCGCGCGGTGGGGACGGCCCGCGCGGCCGGCCTCCCCTACTGCGCCTTCGCCGGGGCCAGCTGACGCAGGCGGCGCTGGGCCACCTGGGCCGCGTCGGAGCCGGGGGCCTCGGAGATGATCTGCCCGCAGACCTCCGCGGCCCCGGCGCTGCGGCCCTGGGCGTACTGCGACTCGCACAGCCGGGAGAGCAGGGACAGCCGTTCGCTGCCACGGGCCCCGGCCGCGAGCGCGGCGCGCAAGAGCTGGGACTCGCGTGCGCGGTCCCCCTGAACCGCGGCGTCCTGGGCCTGGCGGGCGAGGTCGCGCGACGTCATCGCGTCGGCGCGGGCCGACTTCTCCAGGGGCGCGGGTCTGGCGGCGCCCATGGGGCCGGCTTGCGGCGACGGCTCGGCGGCGGCGGCTCCCTTGCCCGGGGCCGCCTGCTCGCGCCGGACGGAGTTCGTGGCGGGTGCGCTCGGTGCGGGGGCCTGGGCCACGGGCGCGGAGGCCGACGGCGGCGGAGGCGGAGGCGGAGGCATGTCCCCCTCCGCGAAGGACTCGTCATCCGCGGAAGCACCCCGACCGTAGGACGATGAACCGCCCAGCCGCAGCGAGGCACCCTCCTCCAGCTTCGAGGCCTTGTCGCTGATGGGGCTGTCACGGTCCAGGCTCGCCACCGCGGAGGGCGCTTCCTTCGCCCGCTCGGCGCTGTCCGCCTTGAGTTCCGTCAAGGCCGGCGCGCCGGCCAAAACCTCTTCGGCCTCCTGCTGCTTGAAGGAGGGCATCTTCTTCTTCGCGCCCAGGCTCCCCGCGCTGCGCCGCTCCAGCATCGCGCCACCGCTGCCCGCGTTCATCCAGTCCGAGGGCCGGTTGTCCGCACCCCGCATCTTCGGGGCAGGGGCAGCCTTCCGCTCATCCATCGGGACGACTTGAGGCGCGGCCGCCATCACCTCTTCCTCCGCCGGCGGGATTGCGGCGGCGGGCGCGGGGGGCATGGCCTGCGCTTCCACGGAGGCGTATCCGTCCTTCTTCGCCTTGAGGGCCTCCTCGCGCGGGGCGGCGACCTTCTGGCTCAGCTGCGGCTCCAGTTTGAGGCCCTTGCTCGCCTCCAGCGTCACGATGCCGAAGGTGCTCACCGTGGCCAGGCCCACCGCGGGCAGCAGCCAGCGGCGCCAGCGCGAGGGCTTCGGCTCCGGCCCCGCGGCGGCGCGACGCGCGGACTGCTGCGCGTACGCCAGGAGCGACTCCAGGCCGGCGTCCGGCGCGGGTTCGACGGACAGGTGCGCCATGGTGGAGCGCACGCCACGGATGTCCGCCAGGGCCTTGGAGCAGCGCGCGCAGCCGTGGACGTGCTGCTCCAGCGTCTGGGCCTCCGACGGCGGCAGCTCGCCGTAGGCGAAGTCGAGGAGCCGGTCCTCGTGCGCATGCGCATTCTGGGCACTCATCCCGCCACCGTCCTTCCATCCTCCGACAGGTCGCCATCCACGCCCAGCTCTCCCAGGCGACGCCGCAGTCCCTCCAACGCGTAGCGCATCCGGCTCTTCACCGTGTTCTCGGACACGCCCGTCACCTCGGCGATCTCCTTGAATGGGATGCCGCTGTACTCGCGCAGCACGAACACCTCGCGCTGCTCCTCCGGCAGGCCCGCGAGGGCCCGCTCCAGCAGGGGCCGCAGGCGCGCGTTGTGCGCCCCGCGCTCCGGGCTGGCCCCGGAGTCCGGCAGTCCCTCGCCCAGCGGACGCCCCTCTTCCCCGTCAGCACCAGCCACGGGGGCTTCCAGGGACGACGTCTGGCGGTAGCTCTCTTTGCGCGTGCTGTCCACGCAGAGGTTCCTCGCGATGGTGTACAGCCAGGTCGTGAACCGGGCCTTGGGCTCATACTCCCGGGCGCTGCGAACCACCTTGAGCCACGTCTCCTGCAGCACGTCCTCCGCCCGCGCCCGGTGCCCGACGAAGCGCAGGATGAAGTTGAACACCGGCGCGCGGTGCTTCCGCATCAGCGTTTCGAACGCGCGCGCGTCCCCTGCCTGGAAGGCGAGCATCAGCCGCTCGTCTGAGGTTTCGGGTGCCAACTCTCCCCCAGTGCCATGAAGCCACGGGTGCCATCCCCTTCCCGCCCGTTGCCTGTAACGGACAGGAGCACGGGAAAGGTCTATTCCGGCCGTGGTCGCCGGTAAGTGGCGAGAATGACAGGGACCGCCACCCCTGTCACCAGAAGCGCCTGCGCCAGCAGCACCACCGGCAGCGGGCGCTGCACGTGGACGTACAGCGAGCGGCCGAGCCCCGCGCCCAGCAGCACGCCCGTCAGCATGCGCACCGCGTTGTGGCCGGACGCCGGACGGAAGCGGCCCACCGCCCAGTCCACCAGCGCCGGCAGCGTGAGCCCAAGGCCCACCGGCACGTCCCACGCCCACGTGAGCGGGGAGCGCAGGGCGAACAACCCGAGGAAGACGGCGGCGAGCACCGGGTACGTGCCCAGGCAGCGCGCGCAGACGCGCACGCCCGCGAGCACGTACGTGCGGTTGTACTCATCCGCGTGATGGTGGCTGAGCCAGAACACCGGCACCTCCAGGGGACGCGGCATCCACGGTCCCGGCTGCCGCGGGTTCGGAGCGCTGGGAGTCCCCTTCCGCGAGGAAGCACGCGGCGGCGTGGCCTCCACCCAGCGGGTACAGCGGCGGCGCCTCACGCCGGCAGCGCTCCATGACGTAGGGGCAGCGCGGGTGGAACGCGCAGCCGGACGGAGGGGACAGCGGCGAGGGCGGCTCGCCCGGCAGCAGCTGGCGCGTGGGCGGACGCTCCGGATCCGGCACCGGCACCGCGGACAGGAGCGCCTGCGTGTACGGGTGGCGCGGGACCGCGTACAGCGCGCGCGAAGGGGCCACCTCCACGATGCGGCCCAGGTACATCACCGCCACGCGCGTGGACACGTACTCGACGATCTTCAGGTCGTGCGCGATGAAGACGTAGGTGAGCCCGCGCTCGCGCTGCAGGTCCACCAGAAGATTCACGATCTGCGCCTGGATGGAGACGTCCAGCGCGCTGATGGGCTCGTCCGCCACCACCAGGTCCGGCCGCAACGCGATGGCACGTGCAATCCCGATGCGCTGGCGCTGCCCGCCGGAGAATTCATGCGGGTAGCGGTGCCGGGCCTCGCGGGGCAGCCCCATGGCATCCAGCAGGGCCAGCACTTCCTCCTCGCGCGCCGCGCCCCGGGCGAGCCCATGGATGGCGAAGGGCTCCCCGAGGATGTCCCCCACCGTCATGCGCGGGTTGAGCGATGCGTACGGGTCCTGGAAGACGAGCTGCATCCGACGGCGCAGGGGGCGCAGCTGGCGCTGGGACAGCCCGGTCAGCTCCCGTCCGTCGATGCGGATGGAGCCCGCCGTGGGCTCCAGCAGGCGCAGCAGCGCGCGCCCCAGGGTGCTCTTGCCGCAGCCGCTCTCCCCCACCAGCCCCAGCGTCTCGCCGCGCGCGACGTCGAAGGACACCCCGTCCACCGCGCGCACCGTGCCGCGCGTGCGCCCGAATAATCCGCCGCGCACCGGGAAGTGCACCTTCAGGTCGCGCACCTGGACCAGCGGTTCACTCATGGCGCGGGCACCGGGTGGTGGCAGGCGGCCCACTGGCCTCCGCGCTTGGGCTCCAGCGCGGGCGTGACGCGGGCACACAGCTCCGTGGCGCGGTCGCACCGGTCGCGGAAAGCGCACCCGGACGGCAGCGCGCCCAGCGAGGGCACCATGCCGGGGATGGCCTTCAGCCGTCGCCGCTCGCCCTCCACCGCCGCGCCCGCGTCGTGCAGGGACGGGATGGAGCGCATGAGGCCCGCGGTGTACGGGTGCGCGGGCCGGGCGAACAGCTCGCGCACCGGAGCCTGCTCCACGATGCGGCCCGCGTACATCACCACCACCGCGTCGCAGCTCCCCGCCACCACGCCCAGGTCGTGCGTGATGAGCATCACCGCCATGTGGCGCTCGGCCTGCAGCCGCTTGAGCAGTTCCAGAATCTGGGCCTGGATGGTGACGTCCAGCGCCGTGGTGGGCTCGTCCGCGATGAGCAGCGCCGGGTCGCACGCGAGCGCCATGGCGATCATCACGCGCTGGCGCATGCCGCCGGAGAGCTGGTGCGGGTACGCGTCCACGCGCTCGCCCGGGGCCGGGATGCCCACCTGCCGGAGCATCTCCACCGCGCGCTCACGCGCCTGGGCCCGGGACGCCTTCAGGTGGAGCCGGACGCCCTCGCCAATCTGCTCGCCCACGGTGAACACCGGGTTGAGCGACGTCATCGGCTCCTGGAAGACCATGGCCACGTGCCGGCCGCGCACGCGCCGCATCTCCGGCTCCGGCAGGCGCAGCAGATCCTCTCCCCGGAACCGCACCTCGCCCGCGATGATCCTGCCGGGCGGCTGGGGGATGAGCCGCATCACCGACAGCGCCGTGAGGCTCTTGCCGCAGCCACTCTCCCCCACCACGCCCAGCGTGCCGCCCGGGGGGACGCAGAAGGACACCCCGTCCACCGCGCGCACCGGCCCCCGCTCCAGCGTCAACTGGGTGGTGAGGCCCCGCACGTCCAGCAGCGGCGCCACGGGCTCCGAGGACGGCGCGGCGCCCGTCACTTCTGGGCCAGTTCCTCCAGGAACTCCGCCTCCTGGATGAGCCCCTTGCGGATGAGCAGGCGGATGAGGCTCGCGACCATCCGCGCGGGCTTCACCTTGTCCGTGTCGAGGCTGGCCTCCTCACCGTTCGAGATGCGCTCGATGTCGTCCAGCACCGCCAGGTCCTCGTCGGAGAAGTCCGGCTTGGGCGTGAGCGCCACCGACGGCCGGACGCCCTGCGCGGCGCCGCCGAAGAGCACCACCGGCACGCGCGGCTTGCCCGGATCCGCGTCGCCGTCGGGAGGCGGCGGGGG
>NZ_RAWG01000354.1 GCF_003611735.1 Corallococcus sicarius
CCCCCCCACCGCGTTCGCTGAAGCGACCGCTGCCTGTCTCAGGCAACGGTAAACACCGCTCCCCCTGGGGCGAGCCTGTCCTCAGGGCTTGCCTGCGTGTGCGCTCGCACCCTGGACGGAGCCCTTCACGACCTGGAACGAAGGTCCCGGGTCCCGGGTCCGGGGCCGGACGGCGGGGCGGCGCTCAGGCGCAGAGGCGGTCCAGCGTGGCGGCCACGTCCACGAGCCGCTCGGTCTCCGCGTCGAAGCGCTCGCCCCGGCCCAGGCGGGTGGCCCACGCCACGGCGGCCCGTCCGCCCCAGGCATCCGGGGGTTCGCTCAGGCGCTCGCGCCGGGTGCCCTGGAACGCATCCGCGGTGAAGTCATAGAAGGACCCGTCGACGTTGCGGAACGCGGCGCCGCCCTGGGTGCCGTAGAAGGCCGCTTCGATGACGGCGTCGCAGCCCGCGGGCAGCTTCCAGGAGCAGGCGAGCTGCACGGCGGTGCCCGTGCCCAGCTGGAGCTGCGCGGCGGCGAAGTCCTCCACGCCCTGCTCGCGCGAGGCCAGCGGCCGTCCTTGCGAGAAGCGCTGGCTTGTCACCGTCTCCACCTTCGGGAAGCCCAGCACCCACAGCGCCAGGTCCACCAGGTGGATGCCCAGGTCCATCACGCACCCGCCGCCCGCCAGCTTCGGATCATGGAACCACGGCTTGTCCGGGCCGTAGGCGTTGTGGAACACGAGGTTCACCGCGTAGATGTCTCCCAGCGCGCCTGCCTGGATGCGCTCGCGCAGCTGCCGCATGCCGGCCGTGAAGCGGTAGCTCAGGTCCAGGCCCAGGAGGCGGTCCGCGGCGCGCGCGGCGTCCACCACCCGCTGGACCTCCGCGGCCGTGCGGCCCAACGGCTTCTGGCAGAACACCGACACGCCCCGCGCCAGCGCGCGCAGGGACTGCTCGGAGTGCACCGCGCCAGGCGTGGCGATGACCAGCCCGTCCAGTCCCAGGTCGAGCAGCGCGTCCAGTGACGCCACGCACTCGGCGTTCGGCGCCAGCGAGCGGGCTTCGCGGACGGCGGCGGCGGAAGGGTCGCAGAGGCCCACCACCTGGACCTGCTCGGAGCGCACGAGGGCCTCCATGCGGTTGCGTCCAATCCAGCCCATGCCCAGGAAGCCGACGCGGGGCCGCGCGCCCTGTCTCCCCATGGAGGCGCTCATGAAGAGGCGACCTCGCCCACGCACTCCACCCGGACGCCCTGGGGGCCGCCTACCACCGCCGCGCACATCGTGTTCGCCGCCACGTCCATGTGCCGCCTCTCCGGAGGAATTGGCCGAAGCTACGGCAACCGGTGCGAGCGCGGACCCGTGCGGCGGTGCCACCCTGCTGTGGACTACGAAGACCTTCGTTGACACCTACGAAATCGTTCGTATATCTAGTGCGTACTGCTGCTGGAGGGCTGAGGAGAGCCATGAGCCGAGACACGTTGCCGCGCCCCACGGATGCGGAGCTGGGCATCCTGAGGGTGTTGTGGGACCGGGGCGCCAGCACGGTGCGCGAGGTGCACGAGACGCTCCGGGATGGGAGCGGCTACACCACGGTGCTGAAGACGATGCAGATCATGACGGAGAAGGGGCTGGTGATGCGCGACGAGTCACAGCGCGCGCACGTCTACACCGCCCGCGTGCCGCGCGAGAACACGCAGCGGCAGCTGGTCACCGACCTGGTGGACCGCGTCTTCGGCGGGTCCCCGGCGCGGCTGGCCCTGCAGGCCCTGTCCACGAAGAAGACGTCCCCCGAGGAGCTGGCGGAGCTGCGCCAGTTGCTGGAGTCGTTGGAGAAGGAGGCGGAGTCATGAACGGTCTCATCCTGGAAGCGGTGGGTTGGGCGCTCCTGCACCTGATGTGGCAGGGCGTGCTCGTCGCGGCGGCATTGGCGCTCGCGCTGCGGTGGGTGGGCGGACGCTCGGCGAACCTCCGCTATGCGCTGGCCTGCGGCGCGCTGGGCATCATGCTCGCGCTGCCGGTGGCCACCGCGTGGCGGCATGCGTCGCGCGCAGTGGAGGACCGGCCCGCGCGGACGGAGTCCTTCGAGCGGAGCGCGCCTGTGTTCGCGGGCACGGCGGCCCTCACGCGCACGCAGCCCGTGCACCGGCCTGCCATCCCCTCTGGAGTCTCGGAGCAGCCGCTGTGGGAGCGGGCGTTCCAGCAGGTGGGGGAGCACCTCCCCTGGCTGGTGCTGGCGTGGGGGATGGGCGTGGCGGCCTCGTCGCTGCGGCTGTTGAAGGGATGGATGCTCTTGCGGCATCAGGTCCACGAGGCGGTGCACGCGTCGTGGGAGTGGCAGGAGCGGATGGAGAAGATGGCGCGGCGGCTGGGGCTCACGCGGCCGGTGCGCCTGCTGGTGTCGTCGAAGCTGGAGGTGCCGTCCACGCTGGGCTGGTTGAAGCCGGTGGTGCTGGTGCCCACCGCCACGCTCACGGGGCTCGCCGTGCGCGAGCTGGAGCTGGTGCTGGCCCACGAGCTGGCCCACATCCGCCGGCACGACTTCGCGGTGAACGTGGTGCAGACGCTGGTGGAGACGCTGTTGTTCTACCACCCGGCCGTGTGGTGGATGTCCCAGGTCATCCGCGTGGAGCGGGAGAACTGCTGTGACGACCTCGCCGTGCACCAGGGCAGCCCCCTGCCCTACGCCCGTGCGCTCACCGCGCTGGAGGCGCTGCGGATCCAGGGGATGGGAGCGGGCGGTCCCGCCCTGTCCGCGCTGGGCGGTTCCTTGAAGGACCGCGTGCGGCGGCTGGTGCTGGCGCCCGCGCCGCGGTGCTCGTCTCGCTGGGCGGCAGGGATCTCCATCTTCACGCTGGCCAGCAGCCTCGCGTTGGCGGTGCCCCTCACGGCGCTCGCCGTGCAGCCCGCGAAGGTGTCCGACGTGAAGGCCGAGCCGGTGGCGATGCCCGCGCAGCGCGATGCCCTCCCCACGCCCTCCTCCGCCGCACCGACGCTCCCGCCGATGCCCGGCGCGGGCGCCGCGCCCTCCGCGCCCTCCTCCGCCGCACCGGCGCTCCCGTCGCTGCCCACGCGGGCCGACGCGCCCTCCATCGCCGCACCGTCCCTCCCGGCGCTGCCTGTCGCGGGCGCTGCCCCCGCACTACCGCCCCCTCCGGGACTGATGATCGCGGCGGGCCCGGCGCCCTCGGTCGCCCCGCCCCTGCCTCCCGGGCCCCCGAAGCCGCCCAGCATCGAGCGTCCGAAGGCGGGCCGGGACGACTCCGATGACGCCGACGCGACCACCCGCGTGGGCCAGGACCGGCTCACGGTGGATCAGCTCGTCGAGCTGAAGATCGCCGGCGTCACGCCGGAGGTCGTCGCGAAGGTCACGGCGATGGGCTACGCGCCCACGGTGGACACGCTGGTGCAGTTCAGCCACGCGGGCATCACACCGGAGTACGCGAAGGCCATGGCGACCCGCTTCGGCAAGCCGCTGCCCTCGGAGTTGCTCGTGGGGATGAAGCACCTGGGCGTCACCCCCGAGTGGCTGGAGCAGATGAAGGCGCTCGGCTTCAAGAGCTCGGATCCGGAGGAGCTGCTCTCCGCGAAGGCGGTGGGCATCGACGCGGCCTGGCTGAACGACCTGAAGTCTGCGGGCTTCGGGAACCTGGACCTGGACACGGCCGTGGAGCTGCGCGCCCTGGGTGTCGATTCCGGCTACCTCCGCGAGTTGGAAGCCGCGGGCCTCAAGCCCGCCAACGTGGATGAGCTGCGACGCCTGCGCACCGGCGGCGTCGACGCGGACTTCATCCGCCGCATGCAGCAGCCCCGGAAGTAACCCCCTCTCCCCTCCTCACGCACGGCCCCACCGCGCGCTCCCACCCGGGCGCGCGGACGGGCCGCGCCTTGCCCGAAAGGAATCACCGTCATGACCTCGCGCCTGTCGCAGTGGCTCCCCCTGTTCGCGGTCCTCATTGCCCTTCCCGTCCTCGCTGGCCCCCGCGACAGCGGTGCCTGGGTCGGCACGCCCCGGGAGAAGGAGCTGCACCTCTCACTCCATCCGAAGGAGCAGCCCAATTCGCAGCTGGGCTTCTCCGCGCCGCTCACCGCGTTCCAGGGGCTCTCCACCGCGGACGGGAGCGCGGCCCCCTTCAAGCTGGTGCGTGAGGCAGGCACCTTCGACTTCGAGGGTCGCTTCACCCAGGAGCAGGGCACGGGCACCTGGCGCTTCACGCCGAACGCCGGGTACGCGAAGGCCCTGACGGACCTGGGCCTCGCCAGGCCGGACGCGGAGCAGCAGTTCACGCTGGCCGCCGTCGGCGTGGGCCCGGAGCGCATCAAGTCCCTGGCCGCCGCGGGCTACCGTGTGGACACGGTGGACGAGCTCATCCAGGTGGGCATCTTCAACGTCACCCCGGAGTACGCGAAGGCGCTCGCCGCCGAGGGCTACTCCAAGCTGTCGGTGGAGCAGCTCGTCCAGACCCGCATCCACGGCGTGACGCCCGAGCGCATCAAGGCCCTGGCCGCGGCGGGCTTCAAGGGCCTGGACCTGGACACGCTGCTCTCCATGAGCATCCACGGCGTGACGCCGGACTTCATCCGCGAGATGCGCGGCCTGGGCTTCAAGGACCTGAAGGGCGACGACCTCGTGTCCATGCGCATCCACGGCGTGACGCCCGCGTTCGTCAACGAGATGCGCGGCCTGGGCTTCAAGGACCTGGACGCCGAGGCGCTGGTGGGCCTGCGCATCCACGGCGTGACGCCCGCGTTCGTGAAGGAGATGCGCGGCCTGGGCTACACCAACGCCACCGCGGACGACCTGATGCAGCTGCGCATCCACGGCGTGGATTCCGTGTTCGTCCGCTCGCTGTCCAAGGACGGGGGCGCGCCGCGCAAGCAGCCCTGAGCCGCGCGCCCCCTGTGCCTCTGTCTACGGGGCGGGGGGCGCCAGCCCGGGCAGCAGCGGGACGCGCCGCGCGCCCGGACCGTTGGGGGTCGCCGCGCTGTTGTTCGTCACCCGCCGCATCTGCGCACGGATGGCGGGCAGGTCCCGCCGCAGCGCGGAGACGAACGCGGAGGGCGCGGTGGGCTCCACGTAGAAGGCCACCGTGCCTCCAGTGGCATCCGTGACGTAGGCGCCGAAGTCCTGGAGCGCCTGGGCCACCATCCGGCCCTCCGGCGACAGCCCCAGGGCCTGGATGTTCACCGAGGGCGGGATGGCGAAGTAGGCCCCCATGGGGACGCGGCCCAGGTAGTTGCTCTCACTGCCCCAGTCCTGCTCCGTCGCGGGCCACACGTAGCCCTTCGCCGTGCCGTAGCCGTTGGCGTCGTACCCGCTGACGCCGCAGCACTGGTAGTACAGCTGGACGCGGTCCACGGCGACGGCCAGCGCATGTTGAATCTTCCCCGTGTAGGCCGGGTCGCTGGGGTTGGTCTCCCACGCGCGGATGAGCCCGCCAATCGCGGAGCCACCGTAGGCGCGCACGCCGTTCTGCGGCCCCAGGCCCGTGCCGTAGAGGTCGATCTTGTGGTGGCGCCCCACGCGGTACGCCGTGGTCGACACGCGGGTGGTGTTCCACGCCTCGTCGACGAACGTCCGCGCCAGGTTGATGACGTGCATGTGTTTGTCACTGCCCGTGGCGATGGTCGCCGTGGCGGGCACGTAGTAGGCGCTGCTGCGGGAGCTGTCGTTGTAGTCCGTCACCGTCGCCCACGGGCTGCCCGTGGAGGCGAAGGTGATGGGGTGTGAATACACGTCCCAGTTCGCCCAGGTGTTGATGTTGACGCCGTTGACGCTGGTGGCGATGAAGTCCGCCGTCGCCGGGTCGGTGGTGCTCGCGTACGTCGCGCCCTGGCCGATGGGCAGGTTCCACACGGAGTCCGAGCGGAACGGGTGCCGCGTGGCGTTGCGCGTCGCCGTCTGGGTGTAGACGCGGAACTCGTCGAAGCGCGCGAGGTTGTCCTGGCTCGCGAGCAGGCCCACGCGGGTGGCCGTCTGGTGGCTGGTGTCCGTCACCCCGCCCTTCGCCACGCCGTTGATGAACACGTCGATGCGGCTGCCGGACGTGCGCACCTCCAACACGTCCCCCGCGACGGGGGCCTGGGCAATCTGGAGCGGAAAGGTCTGCGTCCCCCCGACGAACTTCGTCAGGAAGTAGCGCCCCGCGCTCACGTCCGTCGCCAGCTTCCAGCAGTTGCTCCGGTCCACGAACCGGAAGGTCAGGCCGGAGTACTGCCCCAGCGTGGCGAGCGTGACGAGCACGCGCACGTTGGCGCTGCCATTGACGGTGGCGTAGTGGTCGTTCCAGGTGGCGTCATCCGTCGCCAGGTACGCCCGGTTGGACTGGATGCCCCACGCCGTTCCCGCCGGGGTGATGCTCCAGCCCTGGCCCCCCTGCTCCAGGCTGCCCAGGCTGGCCGCGCTGTTGGCCCGGGTGAATGAGTCATAGAGGTTCGCATCCGACAGGGCATCCGCCCCGGTGCTCAGGGTGGGCACCGCGTCCAGCGCTTCGGTCTCCGACGGCTCACCGCAGGCCAGGTTCCAGGTGAGCAGGGGCAACAACAGGGGAAGGCACCGCTTCATCTTTGCTCCTTGGCGCGACAGGGGGGGTTCGCGCACGTCCCGCCAGGATACCAACGGCGGACACTCCCACCACCCGTGCGAGCCATTGAGCCCCCCAGGCAGAGGTCTACGCTCCCCGGTGAAAGTGGGGGAGCATGCAATCCATCCTCGGTTCGCTGCGGGTGACCGCGCTGCTGTGTCTGACACTGACCTCCGCATGCGCCCACTATCGCGTCCAGGCGCCCGGCCATGCGGGGGCGCCTGCGACCGAGCCGGAAGGGGAGGTCCTCTGGTCGCTGGCCTGGGGGCTCGTCCAGGAGCAGCCTCGGGTCGACAACTGTCAGGACCAGGCGCTCGCGGAGGTGACCCAGAGCACCAACCTGGGCTTCGCGTTCATCAGCGTCGTGACGCTGGGCATCGCGATGCCGCAACGGGTGGAGTGGCGCTGCGCCAAGGCCCAGCCGTCTCCGGGTGAGCTGGGTGCCGTCACCCAGGCGCCGCCGGAGGTGCGCTAACCATGCCGCCCATCATCCACAAGAGCGACCTGAAGCAATGGCAGAACTGGCACCAGACATACACCCAGAAGCTGGAGCTGCTGGTGGACGTCTGGAACGCCAATGCCTCCCAGTCCACGACGGAGGGCTATTCAGATACCACCCGGGGCCTGCAGGGGTTGATTGCCCAGGCCCTCCGCGAGGGCCTTGAGATCCGCGCACTGGGGGCCGGCTGGTCCTTCTCCACCGCGCCCGCCACCAGCGGAATCCTCGTCAACACCAAGCCGCTCAACTACGTCTTCCCCACCCCTCGCACCCATCCGTCCTACGCGGGCTCGCGGGACAACCTCCTCTTCGTCCAGTGCGGCAACTCCGTCGCGGAGTTGAACCACTTCCTGGAGGAGAAGATGGGAAAGGCCCTGCCGACCTCCGGCGCCAGCAACGGGCAGACCATCGCCGGTGCCATCGCGACGGGCACGCACGGCTCCTCGCTGGACTTCGGCGCCATGCAGGACTTCGTGGCAGGCCTCCACCTGGTGGTCTCACCGGAGCGGCACGTGTGGCTGGAGCGCGCCAGCTCCCCCACCATCCACGATGACATCCCCCAGAAGCTCGGAGCGGAGCTCATCCGGGATGACCGCCTGTTCAACGCCGCGCTGGTGAGCCTGGGCAGCTTCGGCATCGTGCATGGCGTCCTGCTCGTGGCCGAGGACCGCTACTATCTCCAGGCCTGGCGTCAGCGGATGCCATTGACCGACGAACTCTGGCGCGCGATGGACCAGCTCGACTTCTCCGGCGTCCAGCTCCCTGGCCCCGCGGGCCTGAAGCCCTATCACCTCCAGTTCGTCATCAACCCCAATGACCTGGAGCGCGGGGCCTATGTCACGGTGATGTACAAGCATGCCCAGCGCCCCCCGAACTCACCGCCTCCCAGCCCCGGCAGCAAGCTGACGCCAGGGGACAGCGCGCTGGAGATCGTCGGCGCCCTGACGGACATGGTCTCCGACCTGACCATCCCCGTCTTCGCGAAGCTGCTGGACCGCTTCTACGGGGAGTTCTCCGACATCACCGGGACCCCGGGGCAGATGTTCACCGACACGTCCACCCGGGGGAAGGCCTTTGGCAGCGCGCTGGGCGTTCCCCTGGGCCAGGTGCGCAAGACCGTTGAAGCCGCCCTGGCCATCAACCGCGAGTACGCCTTCCCCGGCCTGCTGGCGCTGCGCTACGTCATGCCCTCCAAGGCCACGCTGGCGTTCACCCACCACGACCCCATGACGTGCGTGCTCGACATCGACGGCGCCTCGTCGGCGCGCACGAAGACGTACTGCCAGAAGGTCTGGCAGAGGCTCACCGAGCAGCAGGTCCCCCACTCACTGCACTGGGGGAAGATCAACAACCTGGACGGAGCGCGCGTCAGAGGCACGTACGGCCCGGAGCGCGTGGAGGCCTGGCTCAAGGCGCGCCAGGCCCTGCTCACCAGCCCCGCACTGCGCGCGGCCTTCTCCAATGACTATCTGCGCACCCTGGGACTTGCGTGACATTGAACTGACCACCGGGCGGGGGGCGGGTCGAAAACAGGAGAAGACGCTGGGCGCCCTCCGGCGGGTGACGGCGCCGGAACGTCCACCGGGCGGCACTCCACCTGCCCCCGCGTCCCCTGGCGGACTCTTCCGGCTCCCTTCAATCTGCCGTACCCACGCCCCGCTTTTCGGTGTATCCCTGGCTCCCCCCCAGGCGTTTTCCCCCTGCCCGAGCTCCAGGAGAAGCCATGCACCACAGCCGACTCGCCGCGTTCGTCATGGACTGCAAGGTCGAGGATATCGACGCCGCCGCCCGCTTCTGGAGCGCGGCGTTGGGACGGGCGATGAAGCCGGCGGATCCGGACTCGCCCACCTACCGCGAGCTGGAGGCGGACCCCGAGGAGGCCATGTTCCTCCTCCAGAAGGTGGACCATGACAGCCGCATCCACCTGGACATCGAAGCGGATGACCTGGACGCGGAGCTGGAGCGGCTGGAGGCCCTGGGCGCGAGGCGCGTGGCCTACGTCAAGCGCTGGTGGGTGATGGAAGCGCCCACCGGCCAGCGCTTCTGCATCGTCCGTCCGCAGCGCGGCCCCCTGGAGGGGCGCGCCAACGTGTGGGACGGCGAGGGTCGCTGACGCGTCAGGTGGGCGTCGTTC
>NZ_RAWG01000355.1 GCF_003611735.1 Corallococcus sicarius
CGCCTTGACAGGGGCGGTGGGGTGCTCTCACTTGGGGGGATGCTCGCCCTCGCTCTCGCCGCCACCCTGGCGGCCGCACCCGCGCCCCGCGTCGCCGCCTCCACGGTGACGGTCCTCCACATCCCGCAGTTGGACAAGCTCCAGGGGCTGACCGCGTTCATGACGCGGGCGGGAGCGTCCTCGCAGATGCTCAACCCCGCGTCGTGGAGCGGGGAGCTGCACCCGTTCCTGCCCATCGACGTGACGCGGCCGGAGTCGCTGGCGGAGCTGGGCATCGACGCGACGGGGCCCCTGTCCGTGTCCATGCGCCAGGATGGCCGCCTCTCCTGCACGCGCGTGAAGGACGCGAAGGTGTTCCAGGAGGCCACCGCGAACGTGCTCGCGCGCAACGGCGACGTGAAGGCGGGCACGGTGAAGGGCGTGACGACGCTGCGCGCGTCCACGGGCATGGGCAGCTTCGCGGGCTACGTCATCAAGGGCGCTGAAGCGTGCTCCTTCCTGAGCACCACGGAGTCGGACGAGGCCCTGCGCAAGGAGGCGGCGAAGCTGGTGGCCCTCAAGGCGCCGGCCGCGGACGCGCGCATGGGCGCGGTGCCCGGGGTGCTGTACGTGGCCACGCAGCAGGGCGTGTTCGGGCTGGACGGCACGGCCAACGGGCTGAAGGTGGAGGGCACGGCGACGAAGCTGCCGCTGCCGCCCTTCCAGTCCCAGGGCACGAGCCCCTACGGCGCGATGGCGCCCGCGGGCCTGCTGTTCGCGCGCGCGCAGGTGGCGCCCACGGGGGTGACGCAGGCGGTGGGCTCCGTGCGGGACGCGGTGCAGACGGTGTGTCCCACGTGCCCGGCGGATCAGGTGAAGGGCGTGACGGACGCGCTGGCGAAGCAGCTCACCGGGCATCTGTTGTTCGGGGTGGATTCGGTGAGCGTGCGGGGTTCGCTGCGCAAGCCGGAGGTGCGCTTCTTCGCCGCGAAGCAGGCGCTGGCGGCGGAGGTGTTGGATCCGGCGGCGGTGAAGGCGGCGCTGGCCCCGCTAGCGAAGTTCCCGGGAGCGAAGGCGCTGGAAGACGGCTACACGATGGAGGCCAAGGGCGGCAGCGTCTACGTGCGGCTCAAGGGCAGGCACCTGGTGTTCGGCAATGACTCCACGGTGACGCAGACGGTGCTGGCGTCACTGCCGGAGAAGGGCGCGCCGCTGGCCCGCGCGGTGGACTTCACGTTGGATCCGAAGAAGGTGGCGCGCGCGCTGTCACAGGTGTCGCTGATGGACGTGATGGGCGACGACCGCCTGGCGGGCATGTTCGCCGCGAGTTCGGAGCTGGGGCCGCTGCTCGCCAAGAGCGAGCGCATCACCGGGTCGCTCGACAGCGCGCCCAACGGGGCGCACCGCTTCTGGGTGAACTGGACGCTGCCGGCGAAGCCCTGACGCTCAACAAGAATCTCCGACGCCAAACGGCCCCGCCCAGGAGTTCCTGGAGCGGGCCGCTGTGTTTAGAACTCCTAACAAAAGTAAGGACTGGTGCCTTCTCCCCGGGGGAAGGCCCCCTCGGAAGGGACTTTTGTTAGGTGCTCCAAGCGCCGGTCACTCACCGAGAAGCGCCAGAGCGCCGTCCTCACCCGCATCCCTGCTGCGAGGCGGCAGCACGCCGACTGGAGCAGGCGTTGCGCGAGGGGCCGGGCCGCGCAGCCTGAGCGGTGGCATTGGGCCGAAATGTCCTGAAGTACAACTCTGGCGCCCCTGTGGGACAGTTCATGGCGCGGGAGGCGTGGGGGTATGCTGCTCGCATGCCCGTCCGCATCCGTGGCCGTCGCGTCATGTTCCTCCAGTCCGGGCCTGGCGACGGGCCGAAGCTCGTGAAGAGGCCCCCGTGCGAATACTGCGGGAAGCCGGGGCATCCATTCGCTCCGCAGTGGGGCAGCCACATTGGCAGCTCAACTGTGCTGCGGGACAACATCCTCGCGGGCGAGGAGGTCGGCACGCACCCCTGGTACACCGGGCGTTGGTCCATCGCCGCGCACCACCTCATTTGCTCCGAGGCCATGGCGGACGATGAGGACTGGGCGCGCTTTTGCCGGGAGTCCGGGTACGACATCAACCGCAAGGAGAATGGCGTCATCCTTCCCATGGTGCTGGCCGTCGCGTGCGAGCTGCACGTGCCCGTCCATGTGGGCCCCCATGCCGGCGGCAGGGCGTTCGACATGGACCTGGCGTACCCAGAGGCGGTGATGCACCTGCTGGAGGGGTTCGCCCAGTCCGTCTCCGAGGGCCGCTACTGTTCGAATCCTGCGAGCCTCACGGGAGAACTGGACCTGCTCTCCCGCCAGATTCTCGGGAGGGTGGCCAGTTGGCGCTGGACGCTTACGAGTGACGGCCAGGATTACCTGCCGGGGGGCGTGGGCTGCGCCGGAGCGAGGAGTCTCCAGGACAAGCCACGCCGCGCGTGCCCGCACGGCCGCCAGCATGGATCTCGGCACAGGCGCACCGGGGCGCCGCTCCTTCGCCGACTGCTCCAGGTAGGGGCGTAGGTCATGCAGAGCGAGTACTTCGTCCTTCTGCGCGCACGTTCCCAGCAGCACCCGCTGCTGGCATGGGACCAGTCAGCCCTGGCGTTCCGCAAGGGGCGCCCGGTGGAAGAGCGCGAGCCGGTGAAGCTGAAGCTCGGCGAGCCCGTGCCCTCCAAGCCGGTCATGGTGGATCACCACAGCCTGCCGACGCCCGTTGTGTCCTCCCGGCTAAAAGCCGTGCTCAAGGCGGCACAGCTCCAGGGCGTCCAGTTTGTGCCCGCGGATGTCCAGGTCGGAGACGCGGTGCTGCGCTACTGGCTGGTCCACATGTGGCGGGCGATTCGCTGTATGGACCGGGAGCGCTCCATCTTCGAGGAGACGGGCATCGGGCAAGTCATCCTGAGCCTCGACAGGCTCGTACTCGACGAGGCAGTGCTCCACGAGGTGCCGCTGGAGGAGCGGCTTGCCTTCCGCCTCGCGGAGTCGGTGGTGTACCTCTTCCACCGCTCCGTCGTGGACCGCGTGCTGGAACTGACGCCCCCTCCGGAGGGGCTCCGCTTCATCCCCGTGGCGGAGTGGAACGATTCATCCGGTTTCAGGTGACGGGCTCCTCGAGCCGCGCGAGCTCGAACACCCGTTCCTGAACGAGGCGCCGCCCATCAATCCCCGGCATCAGGCGCCGGCAGCCGCGCCAGGCGCACGGTGAACGTGGTGCCCTCCTCGGCGGTGGAGCGCACCACGATGTGTCCCCCGTGGGCCTCCACGATGGACCGCACGATGTAGAGCCCCAGCCCCACGCTGCGGCCCGCGCGGTCGACCTCCGCCGTGCCCCGCTGCAGGGGCTGGAAGAGGGAGTCGAGCCGCTCCGAGGAGATGGGCGTGCCGTGGTTGTGCACCGACAGCGTCACCGCGTCCTCCGCCCCCAGCGTCTCCACCTGGATGGGGGTGTCCTCGGGACTGTACTTGAGCGCATTGGTGACCAGGTTCTGCACCACCTGCGAGAGCCGGTCCGGATCCCACTGCCCCCGCCCTTCCCCTGAACGCAGCACCCGCAGCTCCCGCGTGGGCCAGGCCGCTTCGACCTCGTCCACCACGCCGCGCGCCAGCTCGTGCAGGTCCGCGGACCGCCGCTCGATGCGGATGCCGCCCCCCAGGCGCGCCTGCGTGAAGTCCAGCAGGTCCTTCACCATGCGCGACGCCCGCTCCGCCGCGTTCTGGATGCGCGTCACGCTCTTGCGGCTGCGCTCGTCCAGGTCCTCGCGCCGCGCCATCGCGGTGGCCCCCAGCAGGATGGCGCCCAGCGGGTTGCGCAGGTCGTGGCTCACGATGCCGATGAGGTGCTGCTCGAACTCCGTCTGCCGCTTGAGCGCGTCCTCCATCTGGCGCTGCGCCGTGATGTCCTGCAGCAGCGCGACGAAGCCATCCGCCTTCCCATCCGCGTTCCGGTAGGGATTGTACGTCACCCTCACGTCCCGCGTGCCCCCGAAGCGGTAGGGCACGCCGTGCTGCTCGAAGGAGAAGCTCTCCCCGGCCAGGCCCCGCCGCACGTAGGGCCCCATCACGGCGTACGCCGCCTCCCCGATAACCTCCCGGAGGGAGCGCCCGAGCAGCTGCTCCCGGGACTGGCCGAACCAGTCCTCATAAGCCTTGTTGGCGAAGCCGTAGCGCTCGTCCGCCGTCACCAGCGACACGAGGACCGGGATGGCGTCCGTCACCTGGAGCAGCTGCGTCTCACTCGCCCGGACCTTCTGCGACAACACCTCCACGCGCTGGCGGGCCCTCACCTGTTCGGTGTTCTCCAGGCCGAAGACGACGATGCCCTCCACCTGCCCCTGGGCGTTGCGCAGCGGCTGGTAGACGTAGTCGACATACGCCTCCTCCATCTCGCCCTGGCCCGTCCGGTCGAAGCGCACGAGCGCCTCGCGCCCGATGTACGGCGTGCCCGTGCGGTAGACGCCATCCAGGAGCTCCACGAACCCCTGCGGCACCAGCTCCGGCAGCGCCTGGGCCACCGGGAGGCCCACCAGCCTGCGCCCGGCGCCGACGTGCTGCTGATACGGCGTGTTCACCACGCTGTACACATGCTCGGGCCCCTGCAACAGCGCGAGGAAGGCGGGGGCGTTCTCGAAGAGGCTGAGCAGCCGGTTGTGCGCGGCCTCCACTTCATCCAGCAGCTTCTCGCGCTCGCTGGCCGCGCGCTTGCGCACGGAGACGTCCACCACGGTGCCCAAGAGGCGCGCGGGCTTGCCGTCGGGGCCGAACGTGACCTGTCCCCGCGACTCCACCCACCGGGCCGCCCCCGTCAGGGAGGGCAGCAGCCGGTGCTCGACCCGGAAGAACCCCTGGTTCCTGCCCAGGGAGGCCTCTTCAATGGCCAGCAGCAGCCGCGCACGGTCCTCCGGGTGACAGGCGCGGACGGTCTGCTCGAGCGAGAACGCAACGCCCTCTGGCAGGCCGAGGACCTCCCGGAAGCGGGCGTCCGCCTCCCCCTGTCCGGTGGCCAGGTCCAGGCCGAAGCTGCCCGCGTCCAGCCCCGCCACCACGAGGCGCAGGCGCTCCTCGCTCTCCGCGAGCTTCACCACCAGCGCCTCCCCGCGCGCATGGTGCTCGGCGACACCCTCGGCGATGGCGGTGGAGAAGAAGCGGGAGAAGATCCGCATCTCGGAGAACGTCACCGCGAGGCCGCGCGCCTCCACGCGGTCCAGGATGAGGTCGCTCAGCAGGTTGTACTCGCTGACGAGCGCCTTGAGGCTGAAGCCGATGCGGTGGCGCTGGCGCCCGTGCTCCCGCGCCATGGGAATCGTCTCCGGGACGGCGCCCCGGCGCAGGCAGGAGCTGAGGTCGCGCAGCACCTCCGGGATGTGGTCGCGCAGCTCCGGACCGATGCGCGCGTCTGGCACGAGCCGCGCCTGGACCTGCTCCATCCAGTGCCCCACCAGCGGCTCCAGCTCCGCCTCGATGAGCTCCGCGAGCGGGTTCACGGCCGGGCTCACGGCCGCTCCCCGGCCACGGCGGGGGCTCCGCGGGTGCCTGCGGCCAGCGTTGTCTCCCGGGGCGGCGGTGTCATCACCGGCCAACCTATTCGCCCCGCACCGCCATTGCGACCGTTGCGACAGTCCCACTCCTGCCACGCCCGCCTGCCGGGCAGGCGCCGCTCATGCCGGCCGCTCGCGAGGCCACCCCGTCCGCGAGTCCTTGCGCTCCAGCTCCTGCTCCGCGCGCGTCATCCCGCGCTGCAGGTCGTTCCAGTCCAGCGTGCCCGCGAGCAGCCCCTCCTCGTCCACCACCGCCAGGAGCGGCACCCCCGCCTCCGCCATCCGCCGCAGCGCCGTCCACCCGTCCTCGCACAGCTCCGCCACCACGCCGTCCTCCATCACCTCGCGCACCATGCACCCGGCGCGCTCGTCCTCCGGGATGGCCTCCACCGACGCCCACGACACGCGCCCCACCGGATGGCCCCCGTTCGTCACCGGCAGCATCTGCGTGTGCTCGCGCCGCAGCGCCCACTGCGCGTCGGCCATGGACAGGTCCAGGTCCACGCCCACCGCGCGCGGCGTCATCAGCGTCGCCACCCGCACGTGCTCCAGCACCACCCGCATCCGCACCTGCCTCGACTCCGCCTCCGCGCCCATCAGCACGAAGAAGGCGATGACCAGCGTGAACGGGTTCAGCGCCACCACGCCCCACACGCCGAAGAGCACCGCGAACGCCCGCCCCAGCAGCGCCGCCACCCGCGTCGCCTTGAGCACCCCCAGCCGGGGCGTCAGCGCCGCGCGCACGATGCGCCCCCCATCCATGGGGAACGCAGGCAGCAGGTTGAACACCCCCAGCACCGCGTTGAGCATCGCCAGCGTGAAGCCCGCGAACTGCAACGGGAACAGGCCCAGGCCCTTCAGCAGCCACGTGGCACTGGCCAGCACCACCGCCAGCCCCAGGCTCGTCAGCGGCCCCACCAGCGCCATCAGCGCCTCGTCGCGCGGCTTCTTCGGCACCTCCGCCAGCTCCGACACGCCCCCGACAATCATCAGCGTGATGCCGTGCACCTCTCCGCCATGGCGCAGCGCATAGAGCGTGTGCGCCATCTCGTGCAGCAGCACCGACACGAACAGCCCCACCGCTACCACCAGCCCCCACATCAGGGGATGTCCGGGGAGGCTGCCGGGCGGCACGTCCGCCGCGCCCGCCGCCTGCTGGAACGTCCCGGCGAAGGAGAACGCCAGCAGCGGCAGCGCCAGCAACAACGAGAAGTGGATGCGGATGGGCACCCCCCGGAATGAGCCCACCTGGAGTGCCCCCGGCCGCGCACGCATCGTCGCCTCCCGCTTCCCGTCCGGACCCGTCACGGGCCCGGTGTTGGAAATCCTGAACTTCTGTCTGGCCCCCTCCCAGTGCACACGAAGCCCGCCCGTCCGCCCGTCCCGCCGGTGGCAAGGGAAGCGCTGCGACCGCCCCTCCAATCGTGTTAGAGCGCCGTCCCATGGACGCAACCCCCGAGAAGGATCCTCTCCGCGCACGTCTCCAGCAGATGGAGAAGCAGGCCGAGCAGGGCGGCGGCACCGAGCGCATCGCCAAGCAGCACGAGGCCGGCAAGCTCACGGCCCGCGAGCGCATCGACCTGCTCCTGGACCCCGGCTCCTTCAGCGAGCTGGACAAGTTCGTCACCCACCGCAGCCACGACTTCGGCATGGGCGACAAGAAGATCCTCGGTGACGGCGTCGTCACCGGCTACGGCACCGTCGAAGGTCGCCAGGTCTTCGTCTTCGCCCAGGACTTCACCGTCTTCGGCGGCTCGCTGTCCGGGGCCTACGCGCAGAAGATCTGCAAGATCATGGACCTGGCCACCCGCGTGGGCGCGCCCGTCATCGGCCTCAACGACTCCGGCGGCGCGCGCATCCAGGAAGGCGTGGAGAGCCTCGCAGGCTACGCGGACATCTTCCTGCGCAACACGCTGGCGTCGGGCGTGGTGCCCCAGATTTCGCTCATCCTGGGGCCGTGCGCGGGCGGCGCGGTGTACTCGCCCGCCATCACCGACTTCATCATGATGGTGAAGGACACGTCGTACATGTTCATCACCGGGCCGGACGTCATCAAGACGGTGACGCACGAGGAGGTCTCCAAGGAGGCCCTCGGCGGCGCGCTCACGCACAACCAGAAGTCCGGTGTCGCCCACTTCGCCGCGGAGAACGAGCAGGCCGCCATCGCGATGACGCGCGAGCTGCTCTCGTACCTGCCCTCCAACAACCAGGAGGACCCGCCCGTCCAGCCGTGCGAGGACGACGCGTTCCGCACCGAAGAGTCGCTGAAGACCATCGTCCCGGCGAACCCGAACAAGCCCTACGACATCAAGGAGATCATCCGGGCCATCGTGGACCAGAAGCACTTCTTCGAAGTGCAGGAACACTTCGCCCGGAACATCGTCGTCGGCTTCGCGCGCATGAACGGGCGCAGCGTGGGCATCGTCGCCAACCAGCCCGCGGTGCTCGCCGGCTGCCTGGACATCGACGCCAGCGTGAAGGCCGCGCGCTTCGTGCGCTTCTGCGACTGCTTCAACATCCCCCTGCTCACGCTGGTGGACGTGCCCGGCTTCCTGCCCGGCACCGACCAGGAGTGGGGCGGCATCATCACCCACGGCGCCAAGCTGCTCTACGCGTACGCGGAAGCCACCGTCCCCAAAATCACCCTCATCACGCGCAAGGCCTACGGCGGCGCCTACGACGTGATGGCGTCCAAGCACATCCGCGCGGACATCAACTACGCGTACCCCACCGCTGAAATCGCCGTGATGGGTCCCGAGGGCGCGGTGAACATCATCTTCCGGGGTGAGATCCAGAAGGCCCAGGACGCCAACGCCGAGCGCAAGAAGCTCACCGACGACTACCGGGAGAAGTTCGCCAACCCGTTCAAGGCGGCGGAGCTGGGCTACATCGACGAGGTGATCCGCCCGGAGGACACCCGCGCCAAGGTCATCCGCGCCCTGGAGATGCTCAAGGACAAGCGCCAGGACAACCCGCCGCGCAAGCACGGCAACATCCCGCTCTGAGTCCCGCCGCCGGCCCGCCCGCCCTCTTTCGCCAGGAGAGCAGGCGGGCGTGGACACTTCTGGAAATTCTCGGGTAACGCCGGGGCTTTCACGGGGCCACCCAAGGAGCCCCCCGCGTGTCCCAGCAGCGACGCCTTGTCCTCTTCCTCTCCGACGTTGAAGGTAATCTCACCGCCCTGCGTCAAACGCTCAAGGGCGTGTGCGAGGGCCTGGAGCTGCCCACCCCGGAGGTGAAGTGGGTGGATGCGCGTCCGGACGCGCTGGCCGACGGCGGCTGGCACGTGGCGGAAATCCCGCTCGTGTCCGGCAAGACGTCCGGCAAGGTCTCCTCCCCCGAGGAGCACCTGGACGCGATGACGCAGGCCCTGTCCAAGGACTTCCGCGACCGCTCCATGGGCATGTACGTGGACCGCGAGCACAGCTATGCCCGCGTCTGCATGGCCGCCCCCAGCCGGCCGCCCAAGGCCATGGAGGGCGAGTACCTGGACGTGCTGCGCCAGGCCGCGCGCTGGCTGGATGTCGAGACGACGACGCTGGCCCGCCTCTTCAGCGGGAACGCGGCGCGCAACCTGCTGGCGGCGGCCGTGGACTTCGGCCCGGATGGCAAGCCGGTGG
>NZ_RAWG01000356.1 GCF_003611735.1 Corallococcus sicarius
AAGTACTCCGCGAGCGCATCCACCTCGCGCACCTGGGCCTCGGCGGCCGTCTGCTCGCGCAGGTTCACGATGAGCAGGCTGCTGTCGCCCTGCGTCAGCCGCTTGCGCTCGCCCAGCGCCAGCTCCATGCCTCCGCTCAGGCGCTCCACCTGCGTGGCGGGCAGCTCCTCCAGCCGCGTCACGCGCGACAGGGGAATGGCCACGCGCCCCTCCTGTCCCGTGCGACACAACAGCACCCGCTCCCGGGCGTCCTCGGGGCGGGGGAGCACCTCCTGCGGGGCTTCTGGAACGCCGTGCGAGGGCGCCTCGCTGATGACGCCCACGCGGCGGCCCAGGCCCATCGCATCCAGGATGAGCGCCACGCGCCCGTCGCCCAGCACCGTCGCGCCCGCGTAGCAGGCCAGCCCCTTGAGGTGCTTCCACAGCGGCTTGACGACGATCTCCTCCGTCTCGTGGATGGCATCCACCCACAACCCGAAGGTGCGCTCCCCGGCCTGAAGCACCACCAGGGTGGCGCCCTCGTCCAGGTCCGGCGTCGCGGGCCCCACGCCCAGCTCCGAGGCGAGGACCACCAGGGGCAACAGCTCCCCCCGCAGCCGCAGCACCGCCGCGTCCTGGAGGCGGGTGATGTCGCGCCGGGCCTGCGCGGGATCCAACCACACCACCTCGCGCAGGCTCGCCTGCGGCAGGGCGTACCGGTCGCCCCGACAGGTGACGAGGAGCGCCGGGATGATGGCCAGCGTGAGGGGAATCTTGAGCGTGAAGGTCGTGCCCTGGCCGGGCCGGCTGTGCACCTCCACGGTGCCGCCAATGCGCTCCACCTGTGTGCGCACCACGTCCATGCCCACGCCCCGGCCGGACAGCGACGTGACCTGCTCGGCGGTGCTGAAGCCCGGCGTGAAGATGAGCATCAGCGTGTCCGCATCCGACAGCCGCGCCGCCTGTTCGGCGGTGAGCAGGCCCCGCTGCACCGCGACCTGCCGCACGCGCTGCACGTCGATGCCCGCCCCGTCGTCGGACATCCCCAGATGGACGAGCCCGCCCTCGTGCGACGCGCTCAGCGTCAGGCACCCCACGGGCGGCTTGCCCTGCTGGACGCGCTGCTCGGGCGTCTCCACGCCGTGGTCCACCGCGTTGCGCAGCAGGTGCGTGAGCGGATCATGCAGCGCTTCCACCAGCGTCTTGTCCAGCTCCGTGTCCGCGCCGCGCAGTCGGAGCCGCACCTGCTTGCCACACCCGTGCGCCAGCTCGCGCACGAGGCGCGGGAAGCGGTTCCACAGCTTACCGCGAAACGACAGGCTTCGCAGGGTGTGTGGGGTGGAGGCCGCCCTGGCGGTGTGTGTGTTTGGCTTCAGCGGACTCGCGCTGGGGCCCGGTTCCTCCCCGGGTCCGTGCCCGGCTGGCTGGTGGCCGTGCTGGAAACCTGGAACGTTGGCTCGAAGCAGGGCAACCTCCTGCATTGTGTGACCTTGGGGATTACTCCCTGGGGCTCCACCGGACCTCCGCAGGAAGGGAGCTGACTGCATGAGCGCAACGCGACGTCCCGCCCAGTTCGACCTCTTCACCGGCGCGCTCGTGGAGCCCCCCACGTCGTCCCGCCGGCGCACGCAGCCCGTGGGCCCGGCCCCGGTGTCCGACGACCTGCGGTCGCTGGGCGAGCAGCTCCCGCGGGGCGTGTACCTGGGCACCTCGTCGTGGACCTTCCCTGGCTGGAACGGCCTGGTCTACGACCATGAGACGACCACCACCCAGCTCGCGCGCGAAGGCCTGGGCGCCTACGCGCACCACCCGGTGCTGCGCACGGTGGGCATCGACCGGACGTTCTACGCGCCCGTGCCCGCCGCGGCCTTCGCCGACTACGCCCAGCAGGTGCCGGACGACTTCCGCTTCCTCGTGAAGGCGCACGAGGCCTGCACGCTCGCCCGCTTCCCCGTGCACGAGCGCTACGGCGCGCACCGGGGCCAGGTGAACGACCGCTTCCTCCAGGCCGCCTACGCGGTGGACCACGTGGTGGCGCCCTTCATGGAAGGGCTGGGCGACAAGGCGGGCCCGCTCGTCTTCCAGTTCCCGCCGCAGGACCCCGCCATGCTCGGCGGCCCGGCGCGCTTCGTGGAGCGGCTGCACGCGTTCTTCTCCGCGCTGCCCAGGGGCCCGCTGTACGCCGTGGAGGTGCGCAACGAGGAGCTGCTCACGGAGGGCTTCGCCCAGGCGCTCGCGGACACCGGCGTGAGCCCGGTGCTCGCGGTCTGGGCCCACATGCCGCCCGTCGCGCGTCAGGCGAAGCTCACGCGCGCCTTTGAAGCCCGCGCCGTCGTGGTGCGCTGGATGCTGCCGCCCAACCTCGGCTACGAGGAGGCCCGCGCCCGCTACGCCCCCTTCAACAAGTTGGTGGACGAAGATGTTGGCACCCGCGACGTGCTGGCCCGGGCGTGCATGGCCGCGGTGCGCCGCGAGCGCCCCGTCTTCGTGACCATCAACAACAAGGCGGAAGGGAGCGCCCCCCTGTCGGCCGTGCGACTCGCGGAACGTGTTGTCTGGCACAAGGAGGAGGGCGGCCAGCGGAGCGTTGCTCACGCAACATGACTTGCGTACGAGCACGCCGCTTGCTTACGTGAAAGCCCATGAAGGCGATGACCCTGGCCGCACTGGTGATGCACCTGACTTCCGCTGGCGGTGCTGGCGGGGAGGACAAGCGGGCGGGCAAGCACTCCGAAGACGCTGGCGCCACCGCCGGGGGGGGCGTGAACAACGAGATGGCGTCCCTCAAGGGGGAGATCTCCAGCCTCAAGGAAGAGTTCCGGATCGCGCGCGAGAAGCAGCGCCTGGCCCAGGAAGAAAAGAAGCGTCTGGAGGAGGCCCGCTACAGTGTCCCGGCGAAACCCACCCCTGCCTCCCGAAGGGCCGGAGCCCCCGCCCACCAGTGAGGACGAGGCGGTAGAAATTCCGGTCGATGGCAACCTCGACCTGCACCTCTTCCAGCCCCGGGACGTGAAGGAACTCGTCACCGAGTACCTCTGGGCCTGCCGGCAGAAGGGGGTGCTCGACGTGCGCATCATCCACGGCAAGGGCACCGGCGCGCTGCGGCGCACCGTGCACACCCTGCTGCCCACGCTGCCAGAGGTCGCCCACTTCCAGACCGCCTCCGAGGCGGACGGCGGCTGGGGCGCGACGTGGGTACGGCTCAAGCCCCTGTGAAGGGGCCCTGAGACGAGATTCCGGGACGCGTTCGACTACGACAGCCAGAAGTACGCGGAGGCGATGAGGGTGCGCTTCTCCGTCACGCGCCCCTTCTGGGCCAGCTCCGCCAGCTGCCGGTCCTTCGCCGCGTAGCGCTTCTCTTCCTCGTTGCGCAGCGACGCCAGCTTGCGCCGGTACTCGCGCTCCAGCCGGTCCGAGTGCGCCCGCGCCTTCGCGCGCTCCGCGGTGTCCTCCACGCCGGCGACTTCCTTGCGCGCGGTGGTCCACGCCTCGCGCGCGGCCTCCACCACCTCGCGCGACTCCATCAGACAGTCCTCGACGTAGCGGTCCACCCGCTCGCGGGCCTTGTCCAGCTCCAACGCATTGCGGCGCTCGGCCGCGCGAATCAGCTCATCCTTCGCGGTCATGAGCGACTGCTCTTGCATGAGCTGGACCGACACCGGCGCGGGCTGCCGACGCTTCTCCTCCTTGGCGTCGAGCTTCGTGAAGTGGACACCGTCCGTCAGCGGCAGGGCCCGGAAGCCGCCGTCCCGGTCCTTCACCAGCACCAGGTGCACCAGCTTCTCTTCGGGCTTGAGGCCGGTGATCTCGAACTTGTAGGCGAACCACCAGCCCTCGCTGCCCGCGAGCCGGGCCAGCCGGGAGGGCAGCCCCGCCGCGTCCAGCTGCAGGTAGCTGACGGCGTCCTGGGTGCGGTCGCGGACGGCGTAGGCGGCCTTGGCCACCTGGAGCCGTCCGGAGGTGCGGCTGCCCAGCACGGAGCCGGTGAGCGCCTTCGCCTCCTGCTGGCGGCGGGCCACCACCTCCTTGGCCTGGTCACCGGCCACGCGCAGCCGCCGGCGCACGTCGCCGTCGAAGCGCTCCAGCACCACGGACTTCATCTCCGTCATGCGCTGGGTGATGGCGCCTTCCAGCTCCTCGCGCAGCTTGTCGAAGGCGATGTTGATGTCGGCCGGGTTGCGGCAGGACTGGTAGATGTCCAGCACGCGCCGCTCGAAGTCGACGCCGCTCTCCAGCGCGCCCAGGATTTCATCCGACGCGCCGAAGACGCCGTCGAAGAGGTTGAGCTTCTTCTCCAAGAGCTCGAACAGGCGCGCGTCCGCCGCGTTCTGCCGGTTGAGGAAGTTCACCACCAGCACGTCGCGCTGCTGGCCGTAGCGGTGGCAGCGGCCAATGCGCTGCTCCACGCGCTGCGGGTTCCACGGCAGGTCGTAGTTCACGACCAGGTTGCAGAACTGGAGGTTCAACCCCTCCGCGCCCGCCTCGGTGCAGATGAGGATCTGCGTGCGGTTGCGGAAGTCGTCCACCAGCGCCCGGCGCTCCTCGGGCGAGCTGCCCGAGTCTCCGGACAGCAGGGAGATCTTGTCCTTGTAGCCGTGGTCCGACAGCAGGTTGAAGAGGTACTGCTGCGTGCGCTTGGACTCGGTGAAGATGAGCGCCTTCTCCGGCCAGCTGTGCGTGCGCATCACCGCGAAGGTGCGATCCAGCGCGCGCTTGAGCGCCTCGCCCTTGGCGTTGATGCGGATGGAGTCCGCGAGGTCCGCGTACTGCCGCAGCTCCCACACCTCCTGCTCCAGCGTGCGCACCGCGGGGGCCTTGGCGGGGTCGTCGGACCACTCCTCGCCTTCCTCCACGAACTGCTTCGCCTCTTCCGGCTCGAAGAGCGCCAGGGCCTGCTGTCCCAGCCGCGCGGCCTCCAGGCGCTTCTGGAGGTTCTCCGACAGCTTGCGCAGCGTGGGCGCGATGGCGAACGTGGAGGAGGCCAGCAGCTTGCGGTAGCACAGCGTCAGCAGCGTCTTCTTGCCCGGCTCGATGGCCGCCACTTCGGAGCGCTGCAGGTACTCGCTGACCTTCTCGTAGAGGTCGTGCTCCTCGGGGGACGGGTTGAAGTCCTCCACGATGCTGCGGCGGTTGGTGTAGCGCACGTACTCGCGCACCTGACGGCGCAGCGTGCGTTGCACCACCGGGGCCAGCCGCTCCTTCAGCTCGCAGGCCGCGGCCTCCGACATGCCACCGCCCTCGTCCGCGCGGTAGCGGCTGCGGAAGGCGTGCTCGGGCCCCAATATCTGCTCGTCCAGGAGCGACATCAGGCCGAACAGCTCCATCAGGTTGTTCTGGAGCGGCGTCGCGGTGAGCAGCAGCTTGGGCCGGCCCGCGAGCCCCGCGCGCAGGGCCTGTCCCATCTTGTTGTTGGGCCGGTGCGCGTTCCGCAGCCGGTGGGCCTCGTCGATGATGACCAGGTCCCAGGGAATCTCCGCCAGCAGGTTCACGCGGTTGGCCGCGAACGGGTGCGAGCAGATGACGGGGAAGGGCTGATCGAAGCAGTTGTTGTGGGGGCGCACGTTGCGGCCGTCCACGAGCACGCTGTCCAGGTCGAACTTCTCCCGCAATTCCGCATTCCACTGCGCGCGCAGCACCGCGGGCGCGAGGATGAGGATGCGGTTCTTGCCCTCGGCCATGAGCTGGGCGACGACGAGGCCCGCCTCGATGGTCTTCCCCAGGCCCACCTCGTCCGCCAGCATGCAGCCGCCGCGCGACAGGGCGTCCATCGCGAACATCGCCGCTTCGACCTGGTGGGGGTTCAGGTCCACCTTCGCTTCGGACAGGGCGTTGGCCAGGCGCTGCTGCGTGTCACCGCTGCGCGCGAGCAGCTCCTCCGCCAGCAGCCGCTCGTGGAAGGGCGTCAACGCCGCCGCGACCAGCTCCTCCGCGGCGCGGGCCGCGACGGCCGCGGCGTCCGCCTCCACCTGCACCCTCAAACCCCTTGCGACCTCCGCCAAGTCCCGCCTCCCATCCGTAGGTTTTGAGCGTGCGCGCACGTGCGCGGACGATTGAGGCGCGCCATTCTGGGGAGCGATCCGGATCTGTAAAGGGGGTCCTCCGCGAGGCCGAAAACTCGGCCTCCGCGCGATTGGCAAGCACGGCGTTCGGCGGAGCGTTTCGTCATGCACTCACGCGTGCGGTGAAATGTTCCGCGGGTTGTCCAAAGGTCTTGACGAATGCGTCTGGAACGCTCAACGAACACACCCGTGTTTCAGAGCCGTCCGCGAGCCTTGACGTCCAGGTACACGTTGAGCGCCGCGGCCCCGAAGGCGCGTGCCGGCGCGCGCACCACCAGGGCTCCGGCGTCGCGCAGCGTGGTGGCGGTGAGGCGGTATTCGGCCTCCATGCGAGATGCGGCCTGGCGCGCGTAGGCGGCGGGCGCATCACCGGGCACGTCGGTGGCCGCGGCCACCAGGTCCTCGTCCAGCAGCGACGCGACGACGGGCAGGTGCCGGGGCCGCAGGGCCAGCGTGCGCGTGAGCAGCGTGGCGGACGCGTCCGGATCCACCAGGTCGGTGAAGAGGACCACCAGCGCGCGGCGCGTCTGGCGGGCGAAGGCGAAGTCGAACGCGCGGCCGTAGTCGCTCTCCTCCAGGCCGGCCTCGGCGCGGTAGAGGGACTCGGTGATGAGGCGCAGGTGCTCCGCGCCCTTGCGAGGGGGGAGGAAGGCGCGCACGTCGCTGGCGAAGGACATGACGCCCACCACGTCGCCCGCGTCCAGGCTCACGCGCGCAAGCCTCAGCGCCGCGTCCACCGCGTGGTCCAGCTTGCGCCGTCCCTGCACCCGGCCCGCCATGTGACGGCCGCAGTCCAGGAGCAGCAGCACCGGCTGGTGCCGCTCCGGCTGCCACGTGCGCACCAGCGTGTGGGCGTGGCGCGCGGAGGCCTTCCAGTCGATGTGGCGGAAGTCGTCGCCCGGGCGGTACTCGCGCAGCGATTCGAACTCGCGGCCCTCCATCGTCTTGCGGCGCTGCGTGCGCGCGGAAACGGCCTCCGACGCACGCGCCAGCGTCAGCGCTTCGCGGGAGAGGGCGCTCAGGTCCGGATACACCTTCACGTCCCGGGCCGCGGGCAGGCGCACCTGGCGCGAGCACAGGCCCAGTGGCCCCAGCAGGCGCAGGTGCACGTCGCCGAAGTGCGCGTCGCCCCGGGCGGGGGGCCGCACCCGGTACGTGAGCCGCAGGGAGGACGCGGCCCCGGCTTCGAGCGCGAAGGGCTGGCGGTGGCCTTGGCTCTCCACGTCGAGGGGTGGCTCGTCGCGCAGCTCTCCGCGCACGGGCCTTCCGGTGCGCGTGCCCAGCACCCAGCGCACGGGGTTGTCCACGCCGGAGGAGAGGATGGGCTCCACCTCGCGGTGTGCTTCCACGTCCCGGGCCCGGGGCGCGCGCGCGAAGTCCACCGCGCACAAGAGCAGCACGGCCACGTCCAGCGCGAGCGCCAGCCACCCGAAGGTGGGGCTCGCCACCGCGAGCGCCGCCGGCACCAGCGCCCCGGCGAAGAGGGCCACCGCGAGGCCGGTGGGGACGGGACGCCCGAGGCTCACCGGGGCACTCGCACCCGTTCGAGCATCTGCCGGAGGACGTCGTCCGCGGTGACGCCCTCCACCTCCGCCTCGGCCTTGAGCAGGAGGCGGTGGTTGAGGACGCTGAAGGCCACGGCCTTCACGTCGTCCGGGGTGACGAAGTCGGTGCCCTGGAGTGCCGCGTGCGCCTTGGACGCCGCGAGCAGGGCCTGGGAGGCGCGGGGGCTCGCGCCCAGGCGCACGCGGGGGTGGGCGCGGGTGTCGCGCACGAGTTGCACGACGTACTGGAGGATGGAGTCGTCGCACGCGACGCGGGCCGCGCGGTCCTGCAACTCCGTGAGCGTGGCCGCGTCCAGCACGCGCGTCACGGTGGGCGCACGGCCTTCGCGCTGGTGGTAGGCGCGCAAGAGCGCCCCTTCGGAGTCCGCGTCCGGGTAGCCCACGCGCACGCGCATGAGGAAGCGGTCCAACTGCGCCTCGGGCAGGGGATAGGTGCCCTCCAGCTCCAGCGGGTTCTGCGTGGCGACGACGAAGAAGTGAGGCGGCAGCGGGTGCGTGACGCCGTCGATGGTGACCTGCCGCTCCTCCATCGCCTCCAGCAGCGCCGCCTGCGTCTTGGGCGGGGTGCGGTTGATCTCATCCGCGACCAGGACCTCCGTGAAGACGGGGCCCTTCATCAGGCGGAAGGACTGGGCCTGGGGCTGGAAGATGTTGGTGCCCAGGATGTCCGCGGGCATCAGGTCCGGGGTGAATTGCACGCGGGAGAAGGACAGCCCCAGGGCACCGGCCATGCTGCGCGCGGTGAGCGTCTTGGCGACGCCGGGCACGCCCTCCAGCAGCACGTGGCCGCGCGCGAGGAAGGCCGTCACCAGGTCGGCCAGGACGCGGGGCTGGCCCACGACGGCCGAGCCCAGCGCGTCGAGCAGGCGGGAGAGGGGCGAGGCGTCGGACATGGTGGCCGGTGACGGTAGCCCGCCTCAGCTCCAGCACGGCAGCGAAATCCTCGCCGCCGCCCCTACTCCTGCGTGCGGCGCAGGCCCATCAGGCCCCCGAGCAGCGCCACCACCGCGCCGAGCACACCCAGGAAGCAGCCGATGCTCGGCGACGAGTTCATCATCTCCGAGTTGCCGAGCGGGGACGGCACCAGCGTGGTGTCCGAGGAGATCTTCAGGAAGACCAGCGACCAGACGAGGCACACGACGGTGCACACCATCTGCGCGCCCCACGGAAGCATGGGGTTGACCCAGGCCATCAGGTTGCGCACGCGGATGCCGATGAAGACCATCGCCCCGATGGCGAAGAGGAACGAGATGAAGCCCAGGCTGATGAGGCCCAGGAAGTCACCGTCCGCGGCCGTCTCCTTCCACGGCATGAAGCAGGAGAGCACCACCAGCGCCGCGCCCCAGAACGCGACGCGGTCCGCGCCCTCCAGATCCTTCAGGAACGAGCGCGCGTCGTCGAGCAGGACCTCCGGATCATCGATGGGCGAGCGGCCGGAGCCGGACTCCCGCGCGTCGCGCGACCAGGGATCCGGCCCGGCGACAGCGGCGTCATCGTCGTCGTTGTCGTCGCGGGGCTGGGGGGCCGGAGCGCGGC
>NZ_RAWG01000357.1 GCF_003611735.1 Corallococcus sicarius
GGACTTCACCGACTTCGCGGGCCGGGCCGGGGGCTTCGCGGGCTCGGGAGGGCGCGTGGGCTGCTTCTTCGCCTTGACCGGGGACTTGCGGGGTGCCGTTTTGGCCATGGTTCCACTCTAAGCGAGCCATGCGTCCGCCGCTCGTGGCTTTCATTGGCGCGCAGGCATGGAACAATCGGCGCCCTCCCCCACCCAGGAAACGCATCCATGACGCGCGTCCGGCCCGTCCTCCTCTCCGCCCTGTTGTTCGCTTCCTTCGCCCACGCGGCGCCCGCCGTGCCCGCCGCGGAGGGCGCGTGGCCGCGCCTGCGCAAGGAGCGCCTCCAGAAGCTGCTGCCCCAGGCCATGGCGCGCGCGGGCGTGGACGCGTGGGTGGTGCTCTGCCGTGAGAACGACAACGACCCGCTCGCGGCCCACGTGGGCGGGGAGAACGCGGGCGGCACCGCGGCGTTCCTGTTCCTGCGCGACGGCGCCAACGTGCGCTCGCTGGCGCTGTCCCCCGAGGGTGAGGCCACCGCGCTCAAGGACATGGCGGTGGTGGATGAGGTGGTGGCGGTGGACCGGGGCGCGGACGTGCTCTCGCTCGTCGCCGCGCGGCTGGTGAAGGCGAAGCCCGCGAAGGTGGCCGTCAATTCGTCGGAGCGGCTGTCCATCGCGGACGGGCTGTCCGCCACGCAGCGCGCGAAGCTGGAGGCGGCGCTCCCGGCCGCGCTGCGCAAGAAGCTGGTGTCCGCCGAGGACCTCGTCTCCGAGTGGCTGTCGGTGAAGCTGCCGGAGGAGGTGGACATCATGCGCAAGGCCGCGGCCATCACCGCGCAGTTGGAGGAGGAGGCGTACCGCACGGTGGTGCCGGGCAAGACGCGCGACTCGGACGTGGCGCGCTTCCTCAAGAAGCGCATCGTGGAATTGGGCGTGGGCGACGGGTGGGCGCCGGACCAGAACCCCAACGTGAACAGCGGCCCCACGCGCGGCCACTCCAACGCCACCGACCGCGTCATCCAGCCAGGGGACTTCATCCAGACGGACTTCGGCATCCGCGTGGGCGGCACCTGGGTGACGGACATCCAGCGCTTCGCGTACGTGCTGGCCCCGGGCGAGAAGCAGCCGCCCGCCGAGGCGCTGGCGAAGTGGGAGAAGTCGAAGAAGGGCAGCCGCATCGCGCTCGCGGCGATGAAGCCCGGCGTGCGCGGCTACGATGTGGACAAGGCCCAGCGCGACTGGATGCGCGAGGCGGGCTCCGAGCCCGTGATGTGGGGCACCGGCCACCCGGTGGGCTACTGGGCCCATGACGCCGGCCCCGCGCTCTCCGGCGCGCAGGCAGGCAAGCCGCCCACGGGCTCCGCGCTGCGCACGCTGCAGCCCGGTCAGGTGTTCGCGTTCGACGGGTTCTTCGCCTGGAAGGACGGCAGCAGTCCAGACGCGCTGCGCATCCTCTCCGTGGAGGAGATGGCCGTCATCACCGCCACCGGCGCCGAGTACCTCAACCCACCCCAGGAGCAGCTCGTCCTCATCCCGTCGAAGCCCTGAGGGAAATCGCGCGCACACCTCACGACAAATCCCGGGCCCTCGCCAGGCGGGCGCGGTGGGGGTGGGCGCGCGGCAGATGGGTCTCGGATACAGTTGGGGCCTCGTAGCGCCGGAGGAAGTTCCCCATGCCAAGCGTGCTGGTCATCGACGATGACCTCTTCGTTCTCGCAACCGTGGGAGATGTCCTGCGCAGCGCGGGCTACACCGTGCTGACGGTGCAGTCTCCCGCGGAGGCGTTCCACCTGGACCTGACCAGCGTGGCCGCCATCCTGTGTGACTACAACATGCCGGACATGAACGGCTCTGACGTGCTCGCCGCCATGCGGGAGCTGCAGGGGTGCCGCGCGCCGTTCATCTTCCTCACCGGCCACTCGGACCTGGACGACCTCATCCCCGTGGCCATCCGCTACGGCGCGGAGCTGCTGCCCAAGCCCGTGGACGCCGGAGAGCTGACGCGGCTGTTGCGCAAGCAGATCGCCGCCTGAGCCGGGCTCCGGCCCGCCAGGACACCGCCGACGTCAGGGTCAGCGCGGGCCCAGCTCCGTGAGCAGCGCTTCGGCCTGCTCGCGCCACTCGGGCGCCAGCGCGGGATGGCGCAGGAGCGACGCCAGCCGGTCCCTCGCGAAGGCACGCTCGCCCAGCCAGGCCTCCACGCGCGCGAGCGACAGGACGGGTTCGGGCCGGTGGGGCGCGCGGTGGTGCGCCTCCGCCAGCAGCTCGCGCGCGGGCAGCGCGGCCTCTGGAGGGCCGCCCTCCACCTGACGCAGGAGCAGCAGGCCCAGACGCCACGCGGGCATCCAGTCATCCGGGGACAGGCGCACGGCCTCGCGCCACGCGGCGACCGCGCGCGCCATGTCCGGGGGCTCCTGCGCCTCGAACACCAGCGCCTCCACGGAGCGGCTGAGGCCGGTGGACATGCCGCGCGCCTCCAGCTGGTCGCACAGCTCCAGGGCCTCCCGGAAGCGGCGCTCCGTCACGCGCAGGCGGGCCAGGTGCCCCAGCGCCGCGACGCCTTCGGGCTCCACCCGCACGCGCGCCTCCGCGGCGGACACCGCGCCCCGCACGTTGCCGCGCGCGAGCCGCACATCCGCCAGCGCCTTGAGCAGGCCCACGTCGTCCGGCACCGCCTTCTGCCCCTGGCGCAGCAGGTCCTCCGCCGCCTCCAGCTCACCGCCCGCCTCCAGCGCCCGCGCGAACACCAGGTAGCTGGGCGCGTGCCACGGATCCAGGTGCAGGGAACGCTCCAGGTGCGCGAAGGCCTCCTCCAGCCGGTCCAGCAGGAAGAGCACGCGGGCCAGCTGGAAGTGGTGCAGCGCCACGCGCGGCTCCACCGACACGGCGTGCGCCAGCGACGGGTGCGCGGCGGCCGCGTCCCCCTGCTCCACCCGCACGTAGCCCAGGCCGAAGAAGGCCTCGGTGGGCGGCGACGGCTCCGCCACGAGTTCAAGGTAGAGCCCCAGGGCCTGGGGCCACTCGCTGCGCCGCGTGTGCAGCGCCGCGCTCACCAGCCGCGTCTCGCGCTCTTCGCCCGCGCCGGCCCGGGCGACGCCCAGGAGCAGGGACTCCGCGAGCGCCTCGTTGCCGTCAACCAGGGCCAGCCGCGCCAACGTGAGCATCGCCCGCCAGTCAGAGGCGTCCTGCTCGTGCGCCTTCAGCGCCGCGCGGCGGGCCCCTTCCAGGTCACCCGCCTTGAACAGGGATTCGTAGCGAGGAACGGGGCTCAGGTCAGACACTCCCACGGAGAAGGGGCACGACGACGGGCACTGCATGGAAAGGTAACGAAGGGTGCCGCCCCGTGCCTCGGGTCCCGCGCATGCGCCCCCACCGGAATCCCGGACCGTCAGCTCCCCTCCAGGTTAGCAGACAAGCGGGCGACCTTCCCCCAACACGCCCGTCTCCCCAGCGTTCACGGGGACGACAACCTTTGTCCAAGGCGGGGAGCCCCCGCTGTCCAGGGCCTGGGCCCCACTTCCGGACTTGCCCGCACACGTGGCTCCGTGTTCCCCCTGGAGCGGTGCGACTCCCTGGAGCAGTGCGACTCCGAGATGCGATGCGACTCAAGGTCCTCACCCTGAACGTGGCCCACGGCGCGCCCTTCGCCATGCCGCTGCCGTTCCTGCGACGGCGCTCGGCGCTGCTGGGCACGCTGGATGCGGTGGCGGCGCTGCTCCATCGCGAGGCCGCGGACGTGGTGGCGTTGCAGGAGGTGGACCGCGCGAGCCTCTTCAGCGGACAGGTGGACCACGTGGAGCACATCGCCGCGAGGGCCGGCTATCCGCACGTACACCACGGCGTGCACTCCGGAGTGGCCCGGCTGCTCGCGCAGGGCACGGCGCTCCTCTCCCGCCACCGGCTGGAGGCCTGCGACTCCGCGCACTTCGGCCGCGACCGGCGCGTGGACAAGGGCTACGTCGTCGCGACGCTCACGGGCGAAGACGGCCCCGGGCCCGACGTCGTCTCACTGCACCTGGATCCGTTCTCCGCGCCCGTGCGACAGCGGCAGGTGGACCTGCTCATCCAGGCCCTGCGCCAGCGACCCGAGCGGCCCCGCGTGGTGCTGGGCGACTTCAACGCGGAGGACACGGTGGTGGACGGCCCGGTGGCGCGCCTGTGCGCCGCGCTGGGGCTCCACACGCCGGCGGGAGGCGAGCCCACCTGGCCCCAGCCCCGGGCGCAGCAGAGGCTGGACCTGGTGCTCGTCTCCGCGCCGCTGCGCTTCACGCGGTACGAGCGGCTGCCGGAGGCGGTCTCCGACCACCACGCGGTGGTGGCGGAGCTGGCGGGCCCCGCGCGCTGAAGCGACCTTCAGCCGAGCACGGCGACGAGCTGCCGGCACTGCCCGAGCAGCGTGCCGTCCCGGGTCCAGAGCAGCTGGGACTCCTCGGTGTAGCCCTCGGCGGCCTGGCGCGAGCGGCCGGTGCGCAGGTAGTGCGTGTCCGGCGCGCTGCCCGCGAGCGGGAACGTCTGGAAGAACTGCACGGTGAAGTCCACCGTGGCGGCGGCGCGGAAGCCGTCCACCTGCGACAGCACCGACGGCGGATACGCGTCCATCAAGCCCACGCACAGCGCTGAGTCCAGCACCGTGGGGTCGCGAGGCCGCAGCCAGCCGCCCACCTCCGCCACGGCCGCGCCCGAGTACGGCGGTGAGCCCACGCAGTAGCGGTACTCGAAGAAGCGGCAGAAGTCCGGCATGGGCGCATCGGCGTCCACGGGCGTGAGCGACTCCGGGGCCGGCACCTCCGGCATGACGAACTCCAGGTAGCCGGGAGCCCCGCCACGCGCGGCGCCGAACGTGGCGGTGGCGACGGCCACGACGACGCCCGCGCTCTCCACGCGCGCGGTGGCGTGGGTGACGAGCTTGCCGGCGCGCTCGATGCGCGTGTGCACGTCCGCCACGCCCTCCACCGCGGGCGAGCAGAAGTGCACGGTGAGCGAGCGCACCGGCCGCCGCGCGTCATCCAGGTGGTGCTCCAGCGCGCGCATCACCTGCCCCGCCACCACGCCGCCGTAGGCGCCCCGGCCCTGATACCAGGCGGCCTCGTAGCGCGAGCGGTAGTGCCCCGGAGCGAGCGGTTCGACGAGGGTGGCGGCGAGGAAGGCGGCAGTCATGATGCGCCGCATCCTAATCGCATCATCCCCGGTAGGACGCGTCCTGTTCGATGCGGTGGAGCACCCAGTCGAACGCACCGGACGTCAGGTGCGCCTGGCAGCTCATGCAGTACCCGGCCGCGTCGACGGTCAGGGGCTTGCCGCAGGACGGACACGTCCGCGTCGTCCCTGGCGCGCCCTTCACGCCCCGTCTCCGGACGAGCGTCCAGTACTCGCTGAAGTCCCGGGGGTGCTCCGCGCTGCCAGCGACGAGCTTCTGGTCCGACTCGCGCACGGAGTAGTCCACACAGGTGGCGTGCACGCGCACGGTGAGGGCGTCGTAGTACGTGTCCCGCGACATCCGCGCGAGCGACACGTGCTGGATGGCCGACCTCCGGGTGACATGGCGCACCCCCGCGTCGCGGGAGGCCTGGCTCCCATGACGCTGGGACCGGAAGACGTTGTCGCCGAGGAAGGGCCGCATGCCCTGCCCGTCCGGATGCGATGCGCCCGCCCGCACCTCCTGGAGGATGAGCTCCAGGCGCGGGCGCAGGGCCAGCAGGATGAAGTCCGGATCCTCGCGCCCCAGCGCGTCCAGGTTCGCCTCCGCGCGGGCGTCGCGCAGGGTGGGCAGCTTCGGGTCCCGGCTTCTGGGAGGACCGATGCCGCGGGGCACGCGTTGTTCACGCGCCAGCAAGCGCACCGACTGCACCACCCAGTCGAACCCGCCGGTGTTCACCTTCGTGTCGCAGCGGTAGCAGGTGCCGCCCCGCTGCGCCTCCGACGGCGCGCCGCAGTTCGGACAGGTGAAGATGAAGGTCCCCACCGTGTCGGGCGAGCGGGAGGCAACGGCCGGGGTCCGCTCCAGCGTCCACGCCTCCGTGACGTACCAGGGCTGTTCGGCGCCGACGGCATCGACTTCCGTGTAGTGGGCCTCGAAGCGCAGCGACACCTGCACGCGCGAGCTGTTGTCCGCCACGCCGGTGACGTCCGCGTAGGCCATGACGCCGACGAGCGGGTCCTTCACCTGCGCCGGCCGCCCCAGCGTCCGGAGTGCTTCGAAGGCGTCGTCGGAGAGCCAGGCCCCCACCCTGTCCAGCCGTCCTCCGCCGCGCGCCTCGTGCACGCGCGTGAAGAGCGCATGGGCGAAGTCCTCGAAGACGACGGGGGAGAAGTCCGGGTCGAACCGCTCCAGCGTGCCAGCGTCGCCGCGAAGGCCCACCTCGCGCAGCTGCTCCAGGCGCGAGCGCGGAGAATGACCGGGCGGCGTCACCTTCACCGGCTCCAGCTCTTCCCGCACCGTGGCGTCGACCGTCGCCTGCATGGCCTCTGGCGGCTCCTTCGCCAACTTCCGCAGGTGGGCCATGTCCTTGATGCCGAACTTCTTGAACTGCTGTCGCGCGCTCACGTAGATGAGCCCCGCGAAGCCCGCTCCCACGAGAAGGCAGAAGCTTCCCATGATCAGGAACTGCAGCACTTCTCCCATGGCAGTCGCTCCTCGGGCTTCCGCCGACCTGACTACGCGGGCAGGGTCCAGTCGATGGTCGGTTGTCCCCGGGCCTTGAGCGCATCGTTGGTCGCGCTGAAGGGCTTGCTGCCGAAGAACCCCTTGCTGGCGGACAGCGGCGAGGGGTGCACGCCCTCCATGACGACGTGGCGCTTCGTGTCGATGAGGGCCTTCTTCTTCTGGGCGGGCTTGCCCCAGAGGAGGAACACGACGGGGTCGGGCTTGTCGCTCACGGCGCGGATGACGGCGTCGGTGAAGTGCTCCCAGCCGTGCTTCGCGTGGCTGTTGGGCTGGGCCTGGCGCACGGTGAGCACGGTGTTGAGCAGGAGGACGCCCTGCTTCGCCCACGGGATGAGGGAGCCGTCGCGAGGCTTGGGCACACCCAGGTCGCTCTGGAGTTCCTTGAACATGTTCACGAGCGAGGGCGGAGGGGGCACGCCGGGCTGGACGGAGAAGGCCAGGCCATGGGCCTGCTTGGGGCCGTGGTACGGGTCCTGGCCCAGGAGCAGCACGCGCACGTCGTCATAGGGCGTGAGGCGGAAGGCGGAGAACATGTCGGCCTCCGAGGGGAACACGGTGTGTTCCCTGCGCTCCTCGCGGACGAAGCGCTCCAGGTCCTTGAACGACGGCGCGTGGATGGCGTCATGCAGCACCTTCTTCCAGTCTTCGGGCAACCCGTCCGCCAGCATCGTTGCGTCCCTCCGTGAAGCCGCACCCTAACCCGCGAGTCCGACCCGGAAGCGGCCTGGATTGCACCCGGGTGCCGGGCGGCGAACGTTGCGGTGGGGGCGGGCCGCTGAACCGGAAAGCGAGCAGGCAGTCAGGTCGGGCGCTTGGGGACGGCGCCGGGGCGCGCTAGCCTTGCCGCCGCCATGACGATGTACACCGAGTCGCTCCGCGCCTTTCTCAAGCCCGTCCTGCCCTACCTGGACGACGAGTCGGTGTCGGAAATCATGATCAACGGCCCCACCGACGTGTGGATTGAACGCAAGGGCCGCCTCACCAAGACGGATGCCTCCTTCTCCGAAGAGGGCCTGATTGGTGCCGCGCGCAACATGGCGCAGTTCGTGGGCCGCCCGCTCACCGACGAGCGTCCCCGCCTGGACGCGCGCCTGCCCGACGGCAGCCGCATCCACGTGGTGATTCCGCCCATCGCGCGCAGCGGCACCACCATCTCCATCCGCAAGTTCTTCAAGGACAAGCTGAGCATCGACTCGCTCTTGAAGTTCAAGTCGCTCACCAAGCCCATGGCGCGCCTCATCGAGGCGGGCATCGCCACCAAGCTCAACATGCTGGTGGCCGGCGGCACGGGCTCCGGCAAGACGACGCTGCTCAACATCGTCTCGTCCCTCATCCCGGACGAGGAGCGCATCCTCACCATCGAGGACTCCGCCGAGCTCCAGCTCAACCAGTCCCACATCGTGGCCTTCGAATCCCGTCCCCCCGACAAGTTCGGCAAGGGCGGCGTGGACATGGGAGACCTGCTGCACTCCGCGCTGCGTCTGCGCCCGGACCGCATCGTGGTCGGCGAGGTGCGCGGCGGCGAGGCCTTCCACCTCATGCAGGCCATGAACACCGGCCACGGCGGCTCGCTCGCGACGACGCACGCGAACACGCCCACGGACACGCTGCGCCGCATCGAGTCCCTCTGCTTGATGTCCTCCATCGACCTGCCCATGGTCGCCGTGCGCGCGCAGGTGGCGAGCGCCATCAACTTCGTCATCTGCTGCGAGCGCCTCCACGACGGCAGCCGCAAGACGATTGCCCTGTCGGAGGTGCTCCCGCTCACGGAGAAGGGCGAGTACCGCACGCAGGACATCTTCGTCTTCACGCCCGTCTCCAAGGACGAGCACGGCAACATCCTGGGCTACCACGCGCCCACCGGCATCATCCCCAACTTCGTCAACAAGGCACGCGCGTACGGCTTCGAGGACCTGGACGACGCCTTCTTCGACCCGGCCACCTACGGCGTGCCGCCCCCGCCCAGCTTCCAGGTGGGCGAGGCCTACAAGCTGCGCTGGGCGCCCTCGCTGAAGCACCGCGAGGAAGGCCTCCCGGATCCGGCGCATTTCAAGGAGGACTGGGCCCGCTTCGAGCAGGTCCTCAAGAACGCCGCCCCGGACGGTCCGGTCTCCGGCCACGCCGCCGCCAAGCCCGGCGCTCCGGTGCAGGTGCAGGTGCCCGCCAAGGCCCCCGTCGCGCCGCCCGCGAAGGCCGCTCCGGCGCTGCGCCCCTCGCTGCCGCCCCGGCCGCCGCCGCCCGAAGACGAAGACGAGGACGACGGGAGGCCGAAGACGGAGCTGAACACGTCGGAGAAGACGCAGATCCGCCCGGTGCCGCCGGAGCGTCCTCGCCGGTAACGTCAGGCAGGCTGCGTCCATGGAGCCCTGGGGACCCTCCAGGTTTCTCAGGCCATGACACCGTGAAACATCCACGGGTGACGCCTGCCGTCAGACATGGGGGTGGCCCCGGGGTGGG
>NZ_RAWG01000358.1 GCF_003611735.1 Corallococcus sicarius
GCGATGGGGCGGTGGCGGCCCGGGCGGCCCAGGCGGGAGGACCGCCCATGCCCTGTGGGCGGCGGGCCTCGCCCGTGGGTGACCTGCGGCGGGGCTGGGAGGGCTCACGACCGGAGGCCCTGGTCGCCGTGGAGGGGCAGGTCTTCTTCGCCGCGGAGGACGGCCTCTCCGGCCGCGAGCTGTGGGTGATGAACGGGCACGACACGCGGCCGCGGCGGGTGAAGGACGTGCGGCCCGGGCCGTCAGGCAGCACGCCGCGCTTCCTCACGGCGGTGGACCGCCAGCTCTTCTTCGTCGCGGACGACGGGCACCATGGCCCGGAGCTGTGGCGCACGGACGGAGGCCTCAAGGACACGGTGCTGGTGGCGGACCTCCGGCCGGGGGGCGCGGGCAGCGCGCCGGACGGGCTCACGGCGGTGGACGGACGGCTGTACTTCACCGCGGACGACGGCGTGCGCGGCCGCGAGCTGTGGGTGACGGACGGCACCGCGAAGGGCACGAAGCTCGTGCGGGAGTTCGTGCCCGGGCCGGGCTCGCTGCTCCTGGACGAGCTGACGGCGTGGAACGGGCGGCTCGCGCTCATCGCGTACGACGACGACTCGGTGACGCTGTGGGGGGTGGACGGGCGCACCGGACACGCGGACGTGTTCTTCCGCGGGCCGGCGTGGACGGTGCTGCTCGCCCTGACGCCCACGGGCTCCGGCCCCCTCTTCTTCCTCGTGGACCCGGGCCAGGGCGAGGCGGACCTCTGGGTGTCGCGGGGGCAGCCCTCGACCACCTACCGGCTGCGGCACTTCGCGGGGGACTACCCGTCGGAGCTCACGCCCCTGGGCGACGCCGTGTACTTCATGGCCGGCGCGGAGGGCTTCTTCGGCGAGCCCGGAGACCGCTGGTACGGCGGCGAGCTGTGGCGCAGCGACGGCACGTCGTCCGGCACCCGGCGGGTGAAGGATGTGCGGTTGGGGGCGGAGGGCTCGCTCCCCTCGGGACTGACGGTGATGGACGGGTGGCTGTACTTCGCCGCGAATGACGGCGTGCACGGCCGCGAGCTGTGGCGCACGGATGGTTCATCCCAGGGCACGCAGCTCGTGCAGGACCTGGATCCCGGCCCTTCTGGCAGCGCGCCCACCGCGCTGAGGGTGATGGACGGGTGGCTCTTCCTCTCCGCGATGACGCGCACGCGGGGGCGCGAGGCCTGGTTCTCGGACGGCTCCCTCCACCGCGTGCAGCAGCTCCACGACCTCGCTCCCGGGGGGCAGAGCTCCAACCCCCAGGGGTTCGTGCGCGCGGGGGCGCACGTCTTCTTCGTCGCCACCGAATGGACCCGGGGCGAGGAGCCCTGGGCGCTGCCCTTCCTCCCCGACGTGGACTGCCGCGTCGCGGGGAGGTGAGCCGTCGCGCGTCACCTCACGCCGCGCGGCGCACCGCGGGCGTGGGGTGCAGCGCGCCCGTGTTCGGCGGGGGCAGCACCACGGTGGGGCCCAGGCCGGGGGCCAGCATGTGCTGCGTGAGCAGCGATGACGGGTGGAAGTTCACGAACGACGCGTCGTGGGCGGAAGGGCCGGCGAAGAGCTTCTCCACCACCATGGACGAGTACTGCTCCAGTGAGTCCTCGCGCGTGTTGCCGTTGAGCACCACCTCCCAGCCCATCTGCTCCGCGAAGCGGCGCACGCCCGGGATGCGCGACAGCAGGGGCGTGTAGCTCTCCGTGCTCACGCCGTTCTCGCTGACGACGAAGACCTCGTTCGCGGTGGCCACCGCCAGGGACGTGTTGCCCTGCGTGTGCCCCGGCGTGCTGAGCAGCGCCGCGCCCTGGCCCAGCCACGTGTCGCCGTCCAACAGCACGACGCGGTCCTCCGGAATCTCCGCACCGCCGGGCACGAACCAGACGCTCTGCATGGGGTGCAGGTGCTTCACCAGGGCCCACTCGGCCTTCTGCACCAGCAGCTTCGCGCGCGGGAAGACGGCCGGGGCGCCCGCGCCGCCCAGCCAGCCGCGCAGGTCCTGGATGTGCAGGTGGTCGAAGGCCAGGTAGTCCACGTCCGACGGCGTCAGCCCCAGCGACTCCAGGTGGCTCAGCACGGTGCCGTGGCGGGTGGACATCACCTTGTCGGAGAGGAACGCGCCGTAGCGCTCGCGCAGCGCGCGGTAGAAGGGCGCCGCGTGGCCCCGCTCGTAGTCGGTGGGGTTGAAGAGCAGCGTGCGCCGCTGGCCCGTGCCGGCCTCCGCGAACTGCACCACCTGCATGCGGTTGGTCATCATCACGTAGGGCGCCGGGGACAGCGCCGCCCCGCTGAAGGCGAACAGGGTGGGGTAGGGGAACGTGATGAGGTCGCAGGTGGACACCGCCGCCACCGGCCCCTCGTGCACGAACGCCTCGCGGGCCTCCAAGGCGGCGCGGCGAAGCTTCTGCAACCGCTGTCCGGGGGCGCGTTCGGCGTGCGCCTCCGGGAGGAAGGGCAGGGGACGGAACGGGGCAGGGGTGTGGCTCATGGACGCGACTCCCTTGGGGCTGGGGGACGGACCCCCTGGCTGGCCGGTCGGCATGCCGCTGCGACTCTAGCGCCGCCAGAAGGGCAGCGACACGCGCCCCCTTCGCTGTATAGGGTCCCAATGGTGATGGCGAGGAAGTCCGACGACACCCTCTCGGGAGATGTTCAGCCGGAAGACATCCGGCTGGAGGCCTCCCTGCGCCCTCGCTCGTTCGACGAGTATGTGGGCCAGGGTGCGGTCGTCGAGAAGCTCAAGGTGTACGTGGCCGCGTCCAAGAGCCGCGGTGACGCACTGGACCACTGCCTCTTCTCCGGCCCCCCGGGCCTGGGCAAGACGTCGCTTGCGCACCTCATCGCGAACGAGCTGGGCGTGGGCATCCACGTCACCAGCGGCCCCGCGCTGGAGCGCAAGGGCGACCTGGCGGGCCTGCTCACCAACCTCAACGAGCGGGACATCCTCTTCATCGACGAGATCCACCGCCTCAACGCCGCCGTGGAGGAGTACCTCTACCCGGCGATGGAGGACTTCCGGCTGGACATCACCATCGACACCGGGCCCGCCGCCCGCGCGATGAAGATTGATTTGCCGCCCTTCACGCTGGTGGGCGCCACCACGCGCACGGGCCTGCTCACGTCGCCCCTGCGCGACCGCTTCCAGATTCAGGAGCGCCTGGAGTACTACGAGCCGAAGTTCCTGGAGCAGATCCTCGACCGCTCGGCGCGCATCCTCGGCGTGCCGTTGGAGCGCGCCGCCAGCCGGGAGATCTCCACCCGCTCGCGCGGCACGCCCCGCATCGCCAACCGCCTCCTGCGCCGGCTGCGCGACTTCGCCCAGGTGGAGGGCGACGGCCGCATCACCTACGAGCTGGCGCACGGCTCCCTGAGCCGCCTGGGCGTGGACGCGAGCGGCCTGGACGCGATGGACCGGAAGATTCTCCTCACCATCGTGGAGAAGTTCGGCGGAGGCCCGGTGGGCGTGGAGACCATCGCCGCGAGCGTGGGCGAGCAGCGCGACACCCTCGAGGATGTCTACGAGCCCTTCCTCATGCAGGAGGGCTTCCTCATGCGCACCCCGCGCGGCCGCACCGCCACGCTGCGCACCTACCAGTACTTCAAGAAGACGCCGCCCCCCAGCTCTCCGCAGGGAACGCTCTTCTAGCCCTCCTCCCGCCTGACGCCCCGCGAGCCCGCCGCCATGAGCCCAGCCTCCGCGCCCACCGTGCCCACGGTCCTCCCCGGTCCCCGCGACTTCTACGGCGACCTGATGCGCGCCTCGCAGGCCACGCGCGCGGGCTTCCTCGCCGAACGCGAGCGCTGGCTGCGCGGCGTCCCGGTGGAGGGCCGCGAGGAGCTGCTCTTCGAGTTCGAGATGTGGCTGCGCGCGGTGGAGCGCTACCTGAACCTCCACAACGCCGTGGTGGATGCGCGCGCCCGGCCGCTCGTCACGCGCGACTTCCACGAGGAGCTGGCGGACGTGCGCGACGCCATGGAGCGCGCGGTGCGCGTCGCGCGCCACCTGCAGGACCCGGACAGCGACCCGAAGATGGTCTTCCGCAAGTACGTGGAGACCCAGCTCGCGGACGACCGCGTGCGCCGGCTCTTGATTGAAGAGGAGCTGGATCAGGAGACCCCGCCGGAGAGCCTCTTCGTCGTGCGCGAGGCGTTCGACGCGCTCAAGAACCTGCTCGACAACCTGCTCCAGCTGCCGCTCATCGGCCTCTCGCTCTTCCAGGACGTGGGCAAGCTGACGCTGCGGGAGATCGTCCTCAACCGCTACTTCCGCCCCTTCCGCCCGCTGGAGTTCCGCGTCGAGTACGACCGGCTGCGCTCCGTGCGCCTGCTGGACGTGCTGGGCACGCTGCCCCCCGACACGCGGCCCCTCTACACCACCGCCTTCCTGGGCCTGTTCCGCGTGCTGCACTACCTGACGCACGTGGACCCGGAGACGCAGCCGCCCGTGCCGCGCCGCGTGCGCGTGCTCCTGTCGCTGGTGCGCGGGGAGGCCGCCGCCGTCGCCAGCTACCTGCACACGGAGCTGTCCCCGAAGGCCGGCTCCAAGCCGCTGCAGGCCGCCACGCTCAGGGCCGCGCGCGACCTGGCCCGGGAGACGGACCGCATCGCCCGCGAGGTGATGGTGGACCTGGACCGCGACCCCGCCGCCGCCCTGCGCGCCGCGGAGGCCTTCACCGCGCTGTTCCGTGGCCAGGTGGTCGCGCTCGTGGACGCGCTCGCGCCCAACGGCTCCCTGGGGGAGGAGGCCTTCGCCCACCTCACCAGCGCCCAGGACGCCGCGCTGCGCCTGCGCAAGGACCTGTGGGTGTACGCCCAGCTCTGCCGCGCCGCGGAGGGCCACCTGCGCTCCGAGGACGTCACCTCCGCCGAGCGCGTGCTGGACGCCCTGCGCTCCTTCCTCGACTACTTCCACGACGGCGGCTACCAGCTGCTGCGCTACGCGGACTACGACGCCTTCGACCGCTTCTCGTCCCTCCTCGTGGAGCTGCCCTGGCCGCCGGAAGGGCCGGGCATCCGCAGCCGCCTCGCGGAGGACCTGCGCCGCTTCTCCCAGACGCTGGAGACCACCTTCCACGCCGTCAGCCGCCGCTCGCTCCTCCAGGGGCGCGGCTTTGATCGGCCGGACGCCGAGTCCCTGCGCGACCGCTTCCTCCCGCCCGCGTCGCGTTGACCCCCGCTCCAGGACCGTTGTCCGTCAAGCCCCGGACTCCCCGTGAGGCCCGTGGGTGCGTTTGCTTCCGGGCACTCGCCTGCGATAGAGACGCGCCCTTGTTGCTTGGGTGACACACACTCCGGGTTGGCGCGTGGGGCGCCGGGCAAAACCGGGGTGCGAAGGGTGGATTCCGGACATGGCTGTCACGGTGGGAGGGTCTGTGTGGTGTTTCCCGAGAGGGGTGACGGGACCCCGGTCCGCGCCGCCCCCCGCCCGCGCCCTCGCGTCGCCAGCAGTTCCAGGGGGTTGGACCCCCCCGGGCCTGCTTCCACTGGAAGACTTGAGCCATGGCCCGGTGGCATGTTGATTGCTCCTGTGTGCAGTGCGTCAGACCGCGTTGAGCCGTCCGACGGGCCCGTACCCTGCGTGCGTCAGTCCGAAGCAGTCCTCAGAGGCGACACCGACATGCTCCAGTTCACCGACTCCCAGCGCACCCTCTCCCAGCCGGCCGTCTGCCGGGGCGTGGGCCTCCACTCCGGGGCGCCCGTGACGTTGACCCTGAAGCCCGCGCCGGCGGGGCACGGCATCGTGTTTGTGCGCACGGACCTGCCGCGCCCGGTGAGCATCCCCGCGCTGGCGGAGTACGTGGTGGACACGTCGCTGGCCACCACGCTGGGCCGCGACGGCGTGCGCGTGGGCACGGTGGAGCACCTGATGTCGGCCCTGGCGGGCATGAACATCGACAACGTGCGCGTGGAGCTGGACGGGCCGGAAGTGCCCATCATGGACGGCAGCGCCGCCCCCTTCACGCACGCCATCATGGAGGCCGGTGCGCGGGAGCTGGACGCGCCGCGCGAGTACCTGGTCATCAAGAAGAGCGTGGCGGTGACGGACGGGGACAAGCAGGCCTCGCTCACCCCCGCGCGCCGCTTCCGCATCAGCTGCACCATCGACTTCGAGCACCCCGTCATCCAGGGCCAGTCCTTCGACGTGGACGTGAACGACCGCGGCTTCTCCCGCGAAATCTCCCGCGCCCGCACGTTCGGCTTCCTGCGCGACGTGGAGAAGCTCAAGACGCTGGGCCTGGCGCGCGGTGGCTCGCTGGACAACGCCGTCGTCGTGGACGAGGCGTCCATCCTCAACCCGGACGGCCTGCGCTTCCCGGACGAGTTCGTGCGCCACAAGATTTTGGACGCCATCGGCGACGTGTCGCTGTTCGGCCGGCCCGTCATCGGGCACATGACGGCGTTCAAGACGGGCCACGCGCTCAACCACAAGCTGGTGCGCAAGGTGCTGGCGGACCCGTCCAGCTACGACATCGTCACCGCGCGGCGGCGGGACGTGGAAGGGCGCGAGTCGGGGCGCGGAAGCCTCGCGAGCGCGTTGGAGCTGGAGCCCCTGGTCGCCTGAGTGCCAGCGGGGCCGGTGGTGGGGCCGGTGGTGACTTGGCAATTCCTTGCCAGCCCCGGGCTCCTCTATTAAGTCGGCGACTTATGTCCATGCGTCCTACTCGCCTCGCACTGGCCGCGCTCCTCGCGGCATCCCTCACCGTCGGCTGCAACAAGGAGAAGGCTCCGGCCACCACGCAGGAGCCCGCCGCCCAGGCCCCGGCCCAGGCGCAGGCTGGCAGCGCCACGGAGCCGGCCCCGGACACGGTGGTCGCCACCTTCGGCAGCGGCCAGAAGGTCACGTTCGCGGAGCTCAACGAGCGCATCAAGGAGCCGCTCGCGAACCTGGACAAGCAGAAGTTCCAGCTGCGCAAGCGCGGCCTGGAAGGGCTCGTGACGGAGCGCCTGGTGAAGGATGAGGCCGCCAAGCGCAAGATCACCGAGGACCAGCTGCTCAAGGCGGAGATCGACGACAAGATCCCCGCGCCTCCGGAAGAGAAGATCAAGGAGGTCTTCGAGGGCGCCAAGGGCCAGCTGCCCCCGGGCGCGACCTACGAGCAGATGAAGCCGCAGATCGTCGACTTCCTGTCCGGCCAGCAGAAGCAGGAGGCCGCGCAGAAGTTCTTCGAGTCGCTGCGCCAGGGCGCCAACGTGGAGTACAAGCTGCCCGAGCCCCCCCGCGCTCCCGCCGAGCGCAAGCAGGTCGCCGCCACCGGCCCGTCCAAGGGCCCCGAGGGCGCGCCCGTGACCATCGTGGAGTTCAGCGACTTCGAGTGCCCGTTCTGCAGCCGCGCCATCGGCGCGGTGGACGAGGTGACGAAGACCTACGGCGACAAGGTGCGCGTGGTGTTCCGCCAGTTCCCCCTGGACTTCCACAAGAACGCGCAGAAGTCCGCCGAGGCCTCGCTGTGCGCCAACGACCAGGGCAAGTTCTGGGAGATGCACGACACGCTGTTCGCCAATCAGAAGGCGCTGGGCGTGGAGGACTTGAAGAAGCACGCCGCGACCCTCAAGCTGGACACGAAGAAGTTCAACGCCTGCCTCGACTCCGGTGAGAAGGCGGCCATCGTGAAGGCGGACATGGCGGACGGCTCCAAGGTGGGCGTCACCGGCACGCCGGCGTTCTTCATCAACGGCATCATGCTGTCGGGCGCGCAGCCCTTCTCCGAGTTCAAGAGCATCATCGACGATGAGCTGAAGGGCGCGAAGTAGTCCTGGCGCCACTCAAGGGAGGGCCGCGGTGGCGTCCAAGCCCAGGGCCACGCCCCGCGTGAGCGGTGAGGCGGCTTCGCTCGACCTGGAGCGGCCGCTCGCCACCGTCGTCTCTCCCAGCCGGCCCCTCGTGGCGCACTTCCACGCGCCCGAGGGACTGGTGCTCCTCCCGGAGTCCCTCGGTGCCACCGGCTTCTTCGCCGGCAGCCTGGGGGCGCTCTCGGTCGAGGAGGTGTTCGCCCAGATCCTCTCGGGCATCCGCACCGGCCAGCTCGTCGTGCAGCATGACACCGTGCGCCGCGCGGTGGCGTTCCGCGACGGGCAGGTGGTGTTCGCCACCTCCAGCGAGCGCTGGGAGCGCCTGGGCACCGTGATGGTGCGGCTGGGGCTGCTCACGGAGGACCAGCTGGCCGGAGCGCTCGCGCAGGTGACGCCCGCGCGCCGCATCGGGCAGGTGCTCACGTCGCAGGGGCTCGTCTCCGAGGCCAGCCTCTACAGCGCGATGACCTTCGTCGTGCGCGAGGTGGTGCTCAACCTCTTCGAGATGCAGGAGGGCAGCTTCCTCTTCCTGGAGGCGAAGGCCCCGGCGGTGGACGCGGTGAAGCTGCCGGAGCGCACGAGGGACCTGGTCCTCACCGGCATCAAGCGCGCGGAGGAGACGGGCCGGCTGCGCCGCCGCTTCCCGGACGACATGCACGTGCAGCCGGGCCCCCAGGGCGCGCTGCCGGGCGAGGAGGCCCTGTTCGCGAAGCTGGGCGCGGGCACCTCCCTGGGCGCGCTGCGCGCCCGGTACGCGGGCAGCCAGTACGCCTTCTACAACGGCGTGGAGGAGGCGGTGCGCGGCGGCCACCTGGCCGTGCAGGCCCCAGCGCCCGCGCCGGCCCGGGGCCCCGCGGTGGAGAGCATGGCCTGGGAGCTGCTGTCCGCGGAGGAGCGCTACAACCTCCTGCTGTCGCTGGTGCACCGCGCGCTGCGCGAGGCGGGCCGCGACGTGGACCTGCTGCGCGGCTTCGTGGACGCGCCGCCCCCGGGGCTGGAGGACGCCTACCAGGGCGTCACCCTGGGGCCCGACGGGCGCGTGGACGTGGCCCGGCTGCGCGCGAACGTGTCCACCAGCGGCGGGGAGGCGGTGGGCCGCGCGATGGCGCTGGAGGCGCTGGACGCCTTCGTGTCCTACGCCCTGTTCTCCGCGCGCAACGTCCTGCCCACGGACGTGGCGGAGCGGCTGGCCCACACCTACCGCACCCTGCAGGGCGGCATCTCCTAGCGTCGTCCGGCGGACTTTCCTGCGTTGGACACCCTCCCCGGCGTCCCCCCTGTCTCTTATA
>NZ_RAWG01000359.1 GCF_003611735.1 Corallococcus sicarius
GCCTGATGCATCGCCTCGTCCCAGTTGTAGATGGCGGGATGGGCCAGGTGCGGCGCGAGCTGCGCGAGCCCCCAGACGACGAGCGCCGCGACGAGCAATCCGTCGAGCCGCGTCCGGGAGGTGTCAGTCCGTCACGTCTCCGAAGAAGCGCCCCTGCACGAGCTGCCAGCCAAAGGGCAGCGCCAGGAAGCCCGCCGCGCCCAGCGTGGCCCACAGCCGCCCCGCGGGCCGCCGGGCGATGAGGTAGATGGCGACCGCCGCGGCCAGGTGACCCAGCAGCGACGCCAGCCTCAGCGCGAGCGGCGTCACGCCCACGACGTGCATCATCAGCGCGCCGAACCAGAAGGGGCCCGTGGGCTTGTGCATCCAGACGTGCGCGGCCCACCAGTGCCGGGGGTCGCTCGGGTAGAGCGGGGCCTTGTAGATGTGCGGCGTGAAGAACGTGTCGTGCGTGCCTCGCGCGGCGGCCTGATGCATCGCCTCGTCCCAGTTGTAGATGGCGGGATGGGCCAGGTGCGGCGCGAGCTGCGCGAGCCCCCAGACGACGAGCGCCGCGACGAGCAATCCGTCGAGCCGCGTCCGGGAGGTGTCAGCGGCGGGGAGGGGGGCACTCATCGGGAAGGGGGCGGATCCCACCATCCACGTCCTGGGAGCGCAAGACAACAGATGTCCCGCGTCGCCACGCCTCCCGTTCCCATCACGTCAGCCAGCGCCCACGGCCCGAGCCGCCGCTTCGGGCAGCACGAACACATCCTGCGCCCAACAGCCGGGCGCGCCCTTCTCCAGACCGGAAAGCCCGCCCAGCTCCAGCCGCTCGGCGCGTGTCACCGGTCCGGGCACCCGCACGCGGTAGAAGTCCGGCAAGGCGTCCACCGGCAGCGCGCGCCCCGCCAGCTCGGCCCGTGGCAGCGGTGCTCCCGCGCTCACCCCCGTGCTGCGCACCAGCACCACCACCGGGCCGGTGCTCTCGAAACGCAGCGTGCCCCGCGACTTCGCGCCGGCACAGAAGTTCCACCGATACAGCGGCGCCGGCTCCAGCGTGGCCGGGAGCGCCTCCCGGTCCACACGGCGGTAGAGCGAGAAACCCTCGAGCGGCGTGGCCGCGCGCTCCAGGTGCAGCAGCACCCCGTACTGGCCGATGAGCGCCTGCGGTGCCTCCGGGGGGCCGAAGGCCTTCACGTCGGCGTGATTGACGACCACCGTCTCCGCCGCGCGCAGCCGCGGCAGATCGAACGGCGTGCGCAGGTACAGCCCTTCGATGGGCAGCCCCACCACCGCTCCGGGAGGGGCCAGCGCCGCATAGACATACGTCTGCCAATAGTCGCCGAGCACCACCCGCTCGCCCTGCGCTGATTGCAGCGCTCGCGCCCTGAGTTCCTGCGCCTGCTGCTCGGGGGCCGGGTGCAGCTCAATCATCCGCAGGTGCGCCGCCCCCACCAGGGCCAGGCCGAGCAGCGGCGCTGCCCCCTCCACCAGCGCCGGCTTGCGTGCCAGCAAGGCCTCCACCGCGGCCCACACGACCAACGCGGCCGCCACCGCGAGGAAGAGGTGCGTGAGGGCCACATAACGCACGTCGTAGTCGTGGCGCCGCACGTGGTCCACCGCCACGCAGATGGCGAAATTGAGCGCGGCTACGGCGGTCGCCGACGCCGACAGCAGGAGCGCCTCCCCGCTCGCGGGGGCTCCTCCTCCTGCCGCCGCCTCCCGCCCGGCCCGCAGGCGCCGCGCGGTGAGCAGCGCGAAGGCCCCCACCCCCACCACGGCCAGGACCAGCGCTCCCCAAGAGCCGTCCTGCGACCACGTGTTCGTCACCGCGCGCAGGTTCTCCAGCAGGTGCCCCTGGTCCAGGTGAACCCGGGTGCGGAAGTCGGTGCGGAAGGCGTCCCGGGCGGCGTGGTGGTAGCGCCCGCGAAGGATCCGCTCGGCCACGGGGCCCAGGGCGATCAGGGCTCCCACGGGCACCGCGCGCCGCAAGAGCTCGCGCGTGGGCACCGAGCCCCATCGGCCCAGGAGCTGCACCCCGAGCAGCACGGCCAGGATCGGGCCACTCGTGGGTGACATCCATGTGGAGAGGAATCCAAGGACGGCCAACCCCGCGAACCGCCGCCCGGGGTGCTCAGGTTTCCTCATCAGCGAGTGCAGCACCGCCCATGCGCCGCACACGGTCAGGCACTGGAACGCGTAGGGTTGCGCGTGGCCCAGGTAGACGCGGGCGAGGGAGGGATTCGTCACCGCCACGAACACCCACGCCGCCGCCGCGACCAGCCCCGCACGCCGCGCCAGCAGGGCGAGCGGTACCGGGGTGAGGAGCGCGGCCGTCATGTACAGCCGTTGCATCCCCACCGGCGTCCAGTCGAAGCCGAGCAACTGGCGCGCCCCTCGCGCGAGCAGGAAGGGCCAGGCCCCGAAGCGGTCCTGCCCGTAGTAGTAGGCGTCGAAGAATCCCCTCCAGGGGCCATTGGCCATCAGCAGCGGAATGGCCATGTCCGAGTTGTAGACGCTCAGGATGGCGCTGCCCGGCACGACGATGGCGCGAAACAGCAGCCCGGCGAAGAGGAGCACCAGGAGCGCGAGGGCTCCGCGCGCGAGCCAGGTGGGATGACGGGGGGCGTCTGCGGTGGGAATCACGAGAACCACCAAACTCCACCGTCCTGCCAAGGCGAGTCAACCTCCGCCTCCCGGCCGTGGGCGGAGGATGGGCCCCGGGCGCTGCTCGGGCCTCAGCCCCGGTACGGCGTACCGCAGTGGCGGCAAGGCGCGCGTTCGGGGCCGCGGAACCAGAAGCCGTGGCAGTCCGCGCACCGGACCGGGGTGTCGCTGGTCGGTCGTGGCGCGGCGCCCCGGGGAAGGGCTTCGGCGACGCGCGCGAGCAGCCGCGCCAGCTCCCGCGCCTTCTGCCCACCGTCCCGGAGGTTCACCAGCTCTCCGGCGGAGGCCTCCAGCACGCCCTCGTCCAGGGAGACGCGGCCGAGCGGCGCGCTCTCCACGATCTGCACCAGCGCGTCGCGCAGCTGCGCCGGCAGCGCGTGCAGCACGGCCGCCTCACGACGGGTGAGGGCCTCCGTGCCCTGGACGTAGGTGTTGCGCGCGAAGAAGACGAAGCGGTCCGGGGTGTCCCACTCGTCCGCCGGGGTCGCGTCATCGGGCGTGACCTCCGGGTCGTGGAGCAGGTCGAAGCACGCCTCGACGCCCGGGGCCCTTGCCGCGACCTCCAGGGTGCCGAAGAGCACTCCCAGGGCCATGCGCACCGCACAGGTGCCCTCCTTCCAGCGGACCTCCACGGCGTCATCGTCGCGTCGCTCCACGAGCCTCGCTCCAGGAATCTGCTCCACCAGCACCCGGCCGAAGCTCAGCGCGCGCGCCCAACGCTCGTCCTCGGAGAGCCCGCCCCATCCTCGGAAGGGCACCTGCGCATTGAACGGTGCGTGGTCGGACGCGCCCGGAGGGCTGGCTTCCCGGGCGGCGAGGACCTCCAGGCCCAGCGCGAGCGCGCGGGTCACGGTGGCTTCCGCGTCGCGCATCTCGTGGAGGTTGTCCCAGAAGGTCACCTCCAGGCGCTCCGGCCGTGAGCGGAAGTACCGGATGCGGTGCTGCCGCAGGTCGTTGACGAGCTGCTCCTGGAGTTCGGTGGGAAGCGCGCGGAACGCCGCGAGTTCCTTGCCACTGTCACTGACGCAGACCCCGGGCCCGACGACAGGGGGCCGCTTCTCATCGCCCCACGGCGGCAGGGCGGGCTCGGGCGCGGCCTCGCGCTCGGGGTCGTATTCCAGGTCCATGAAGTCCAGCTCCTCTTCGTGGAGGAGCTCCAACTCCACGGAGCCGAACGTCGTCACGACCGCGCGCAGCGGATGTCCGCCCAACGTGCCCCGCAGCTCCCCGGCGAAGCGGTCCTCGCCTGTCGCCACCTGGGGGTCCTCGATGCCCGCCTGCCGCGCGAGCTCCTTCAGGAAGAGCCCGGCGGCGGCCGGCAACGCGTCACGGCCATGCTCCCGCCAGGACTCCTGTCGGGGCTCCGAGGAAGAGGCACCGAACAACCATTCCAGGATGCGCATGGGAGCACAGCCTATCGCGCCCGGGTTCAGCGGGTCTCAGTGGCCTTCGCGCGCTTGCGCTCGATGAGCTCGCGCGCCGCCTGCATCGTCGTGACGAAGTCCACGTCTCCCTTCAGCTTCCCGGTGAGGTAGAGCGCGAAGGCGACGGCCTTGGCGCTCGCGATCTGCAGGCGATTCGAGCCGACGTAGATGACGCCTCGCAGACGCTCCGGGCTGGACTCCTTGCTGAAGTAGTCGCGCGCGGCCTTGTCGATGGTGGAACCGTCGATGTCCACCACGACGAACACGGGGCCCTGCGCCGCGACCTCCAGCACGATGGAGATCACCCGCTTCGCATCTTCCAGCCCCGTGGCGCCGTTGAAGTCGACGAAGAGGACGTCGGGCTCCTCGAAGTGCACCCGATGCGTTCCAAATACCCATTCACGTCGCTCTGCCATGAGCCCCCCCGGGCGCAAACGCACGACTGAATCGGAGTCTATCCTCTGGCTGCCAGGAGGCCAAAGGGCCTCCACTCGAGGATCTTCAGGTTGAACCCCTCCCGGCGCTTCTCGGCGAGCCAGTCCTCCAGGGCGCTCATCGCGGACGCCTCGTCATCGAAGCTCCGGCGCTCGCCGTCCCGGGTGACCAGCGTCGTGCCCTCCACGATGGCCGAGGTGTACTGCGCCTTGTCTCCGTACTTCGCAAGCTCGCGCTCCAGTGGGCCCCGGCCGGGAACCGTGGTCGTCACGCGCAGGAAGTCCCCTGTGTAGCGGGCCTCCAGCCGCCGCACCTCGCGCGCGGCGGCGTCCGGCCCGTCGAAGGCGAAGCGGAGCGTCTGTATCCACCCGTTGTTGTTGCCCGCATGGAGCTGGACGATGGCGTCGAAGCGTTCGATCTCCAGGAAGAGGTCGCCCCGCCTGCGCCAGAGGGTCACCCGCTCGGACGCCCGCGTCGCGGCGAGGGCTGGCGGCGTCCCTTCCTCCATGAGGAACTTCTCCCCGTCGTAGATGGTCACGGGGAAGCTGCCAGGACGCATCAGCCACACCTCGCCCGTCTCCCGCCGCGCATAGACGACATCCGTCGCTCGCGCCCGGGGCGACGCCCGTGCCGCGATCCCCTCGATGTCGAGCCCCTCGAGCTCTTGCGCCGTGGGCGCGTCCGGCTCGCGGACCTGCTGCTCCTGCGGCGTCGACGTGAAGACCGGCTCGCCGCGCCGGATGCGCTCGAAGAGATCGTCGTGGTGGAGTTCCTCGAGATCGAGGTTCCAGAGATCGGGCACGAGGAAGGTGGACGCCAGGGACGCGGCTTCGCCACCGGAGCGACCATTCTCGAAGTGATGCTCGGCGTGGACTTCGCCGTAACACGAGACGTCGTGATCATTCTCGTCGAGGAAGCGCGTCGTCAGGTCGCCCGCCACGACGAGGCTTTCATCGTTGTAGACGCCCTGGATGACGTCACGGACCACGAGGTCGCCGAGGACCAGGAAGTTCCCCGACGTCCGCAGTCCCTTCGCGACACAGCGGCCCACGACCACGACGGTCGAATCCGGACCACAGTCCGACAGCACTCCGTCCACCTCCAGGTCGCCGAGCACGATGAGGGGACAGGAGACGAACAACGAGCCTGGAGCCCGCGCGGTCCCCGTCACGACCCGGGCCTCGGTCACCGACTCACCGAGCACCGCGTCCACGGGCTCGAGGACGTCGCGCAGCGCCACGGCCGCGAAGCCGATGTCCGTGAGGGGCCCGGGACAGAGCGCCTGGGCGAAGTCGACAGGCAGGAGCGACGCCTTCCCCTTGAACACGCTGGCGAGGGACGAGACCGAGGGCTCGCCGTGATGGGAGAGCGCCTCGAGCACGGGGCCGTCGAGTCCGGCGAGCGTGGCTTCCGCTCGAGGCAGGAACTCATCTTTGGAAAGGCGCATGGGCGCGCATCCTATCGGCCTCGAAGCCGGAGGGATTCACGATAGAAGCCGGGGCCCATGAAGATTCCCCAACTCCCCGTGGCCCCACCCCGCCTGGCGATGCGACTCGAGGGCCCGGAAGGCAAGACCCGCGGGTTCTGGTCCTACGTCCAGCACGGCGAGCGGTTGGAGCTGCACCACGGAAAGGTCGGCACGGACGGCAAGCGCGAGTCCCGGACCTTCGCTTCCGCCGAGGCGGCCGGGGCCTTCGCGCGCAAGCGGGTCGCGGCCCGGGTCGCGAAGGGCTTCTGGTCCAGCGACCTCGTCTTCGAGTCCTCCACCTGGGAACAGGTGAAGGACTCGGTGCAGGTCCCGGGCAGATCCGGTGAGGATGACGACCGCGTCCTCATCCTCACCGGCGACGTCGTCGTGCCGCACGAGCTGTGGCTCGACTTCCGCCGGGGCATCTTCGCGCTGGAGGACCCGGACGCGTCGCCCTTCATCGGACTCATCGTGCGCGGCAACCTCACCGTCGAGGGTTGCGTATTCAATGGGGAGAACGACTTCGGACCGTTCCTCCAGGTCGACGGAAACCTCTTCGCGACGAGCATCGCAATGGGGGGTTCGCGGCTGCGCGTCGCCGGTGACGTCATGACCGGGGACTTCGTGGCGGTCTACAACCACGGCAGTGTCTGCGTGGGAGGCGACCTCGTGGCCCGCACCATCGCCTCGGATTACGCCCTCCAGGTGGAGGGCGCCGTCGATGCGTACCGCTACCAGGGGCAGGGCTCGAAGGTCTTCGCGGTGTCGGCCGGGGTGGAGGATGCCCAGGACCCCCATGACGTGAAGGGCGTCTTCGTCCCGGCGGTGGTGTCCGACGAGCGCGTCCAACTGGCCAAGGCGCGGACGCTGCTGGTCGCCGGGAAGCCCATCTCGCGCCCGGAGTTCACCAGCATCCGGGCCGCGTTCCGTCAGCTGGTTTCAAAGAAGATGGCGGAGCCCGACAAGGTGAAGAGCCTGACGTTGGAGGCCAAGGGGCTCACGTCGCTGCCAGAGGAGCTGTTCCTGTTCCGCCGTCTGGAGAAGCTCAACCTCCGGCGCAATGAATTGCGCACGCTCCCGGAGGCCCTGGGTCAGCTCACGGAGCTGCGTGAACTGGATGTGAGCCTCAATGGCCTGCTGGCGCTGCCCGAGTCCCTGGGCGCGCTGAAGAAGCTGCGGGTGCTGAACCTTGAATACAATTGCCTCTGGCGACTGCCGGACTCGCTCGCGGAGTGTGTCGAGCTGCGGACGGTGAACCTGGTCAACAACCCGTACGCCTACGTGCGGAGGGCCTTCGGAGGCTGGAGCCGGGTCCAGCTCATGTGGGACTTCCCGGAGGTCCTCACGCGGCTGCCGAAGCTGGAGGGGGTGACCTTCGATGGGACGCCGCTGCGACACCTGCCCACGCGCCGCTTCGACAGCACCTCCCTGCGGTCGGTGACCGTTCGCCATTCCCTGGTGACCGAGGTGGACCCGGACCTCCACTCGCAGCTCACCGTGAGCGTGGAGCACAGTGCCGAGAGGGCCTCCGACAACATCGGCTACTGGTTCCGCCCGGAGAACGTCCGCCTTGAAACCATCCACGACGCGAAGTCGGACCGCTATGACTTCACGGAGATCATCGCGATGCTGGGGCTGCTGCTGCGCATCAACATCCCCACGGCGGCGCCCTACGACAGGTCGTTGGAGAAGTTCCGGAAGGGGAGCGCGGACATCGCCCGGGAGCTGGACTGGGATGGCTCCCACCCCCAGCGCGTCCGCGCGCTCTTCACGGCCCTGCGGGACGCGCTGGGGCCGCTCGGTGAGCCGTACCCCGGCAATGCGCTCATCGCGGGGCTGCGGGGCGTCTTCGCGGTCCACGCGGACGGATGACGCCGAACCCTGTACCCCAGGGAGGTGTGGGGCTGTGTGGGGCCTCCCTGGAAAATGGAAAGCGGTGTCGATGCGTGGGCGCTTCGTTCGACGTGGAGTAGAAGCCGCATTTCCCTGAACGGAGCACCCCATGGACACCGCCATTCCCTCCACCCCCGTGGAGCATTCCCAGAAGAAGTCGCTGGCCCGTCACCTGCCCACGGTGGCCCGCGTGCTGCTGGGGCTCGTCTTCTTCGTCTTCGGCCTGAACGGCTTCCTCGAATTCATCCCGCAGCCGAAGCTGGACCCGGCGGATCCGGCGCTCGCCTTCGGCATGGCGATGAAGGCCACGGGCTACCTGTTCGGGCTGGTGAAGGGCACGGAGGTGGTGGCGGGGGCGCTGTTCCTGCTCAACCGCTTCGTGCCGCTGGCGCTGGCGCTCATCGCGCCCGTCATCGTGAACATCTTCCTGTTCCACGCGTTCCTGGCGCCCTCGGGCGTGGGGCTCGCGGTGGTGCTCCTGGCGCTGGAGATCTACCTGGCCTGGTCCTACCGCGCGGTGTACCGCCCCATGCTCGGCATGAAGGTCAGCGCGGGCGCCTGAAGTCTGCTCAGCCCGCGTCCTCCTTCGCCCGCGCGCGGACCTCCGCCGCGAACAGCTCCGCCGCGGGCGTGCGGGGCGCTCCCTTCCGCCAGAGGAGCGCCGCCAGCTCCGAGCGGGGCGCGGGGGACAGCCGCTTCACCACCAGGCGCTCCGCGTCCGCGAGCCGCGGCTCCGGGAGCACCGTGACGGCGAGCCCCGCGCGGACGATGGCCAGCACGGTGGCCACCGCGTTGGATTCGAGCGCCACCCGGGGAGCGAGCCGCATCGCCGCGAAGTGCGCGTCCACCCGGGCGCGCACCCGCAGCCCGCGTGACAGGAGCGCGAACGGCTCCTCCGCGAGCAGCTTCACCCCCACGGACTCCGCGCCCGCCAGCGCGTGCCCCCGTGCGACGACGAGCACGAGCCGGCTGTCGAAGACGGGCTCGGCGTCCAGGTCGGTGAGGCGCGCGGGCGCATAGCCCAGCCCCACGTCCAGCCTGCCGTCCGCGAGCCGCCGCTCCAGCCTCCGCACGATGGCCTCCTCCGCGCTCAGCGCGAGGCCCGGGTGCTTGCGGAGCACCGCCGCCAGCGCCGGCACCACGATGCCGCGCATGCTCGGCGGGTAGCCCACGCGCAGGGCCCCCGTGGCGAGCCCCCGC
>NZ_RAWG01000035.1 GCF_003611735.1 Corallococcus sicarius
CAGGGGGCCCCCTCCCCGCCCCCTCCGTCCAGCCTTGTCGACCATTCCTAGAATCAACAGTGGGCCTGGGCATGGAGGCTCAACTCAAAAGGGGGAGCAGGGATGATGACAGCCGAGGCCAGCACCGAAGCACGCGGCCTCTCCGACTGGGCCCGGCAGTTCGAGGTCGTCGTCTGGACCGCCGACGCGGTGACGCTTCAGCTGCTGCACGTGAGCCCGAGTGCCGCCGGGATTCTGGGCCATCCGCTGGAGCAGTGGTGGACCGAGCCGGACTTCCTCACCCGGCATGTGCACCCCGAGGACCTGGACGACGCGCTGACGCTCTTCCTGGACGGCACGCGCCGACGGAGCGGGCGCAGCGGCGTGCTCCGGTTCCTGGATGCGGACGGGCAGGCGCTCCCCTTTCTCACCAAGGTGCTCACGCGCGAGGACAGCGAGGGCCATGCCCCCCAGCTGCGGTGCTTGATGGTGCGCCTGGAGCGCCCCCCCTGCGCCAGCCAGGAACCGGAGCGCTTCGAGCGGGAGCGGGAAGTGCTCCTGCGCAAGGAGCACGAAGCCCGGGAGCGCGCGGAGGCGCTGGCCCGGCAGCTCGCGGCCGGCGAGTCGCGCTTCCGCAGCATCTTCGACTCCCACCTCATCGGGCTCGTGTTCAGCGACAACCACGGCCGCATCCTGGATGCCAACGACGCCTTCCTGCGCATCGTGGGCTACAGCCGCGAGGACCTGGAGACGGGCCGCATCAACTTCCTGGACCTGACCCCGCCGGAGTTCCAGGCGGTGACACAGCGGGCGATGGAGGCCATCGAAGCCCGCGGCGTGACGAGCACCTTCGAGAAGGAGTACGTGCGCAAGGACGGCCGTCGCGTGCCCATCCTGCTGGGCAGCGTCCGCCTGCCCGCCCTGGCTCAGAATGCCACCTTCGTGCTGGACCTGACGGAGCGCAAGGAGGCCGAAGCGGAGCGCGAGCGCTTCTTCCGCCTGGCGCCGGACATGTTTTGCATCGCCGGCATGGACGGCTTCTTCAAGCGGGTGAACCCGGCCTTCACGCGCAGCCTGGGCTGGAGCGAGCGGGAGCTCCTCGCCCGGCCCTTCCTGGACTTCATCCACCCGGAGGACCGAGGCAGGGGGGAGGCGACGCTGGACGCCCTGAAGCAGGGAGACGCCGGCCCCGGGCTCTCCGTCCGCGTCGCGTGCAAGGACGGCGTGTGGAAGTGGCTCGACTGGACCGCCGAGCCCGTGCCGGAGACGGGCCTCATCTACGCCTCCGCGCGCGACGTCACCCAACAGCGGGAAGCCGAGAAGCAGCTCGTGCTGGCGGAGCAGCGGCTGCGGACCGTCATCAACAGCGGGCCGCTCGTCCTCGCCGTGGTCGACGCCGAGGGCCGCTTCCTCGTGTCCGAGGGCAAGGGGCTGCGGAGCATGGGCCTCGCTCCGGGCCAGGTGGTGGGACAGTCCGCCCTGGAGCTGTACGCGAACGAGCCCCAGGTGGTGGAGTTCCTCCAGCGGGGACTGCGGGGAGAGACCTGCTCCACCATCGTCCGGACCGCGGGGCTCACCTTCGAGGTGTTCTACCAGCCCGTCCTGAACGAGGCCGGCCGCGTCGCCAGCCTCAGCATCGCGGCGCTGGACGTGACGGAGCGCGTCCGGGTGGAGGCCGAGCGGGAAGAGCTCATCCGCCAGCTGATGCACGAGCGGAGCATCCTCCAGGCCGTCCTGCGGCAGCTGCCCCACTCCGTCTACATCGCGGAGGCGCCCAGCGGCAGACTCTTCCTCGCCAACGAGCAGGCGGTGACACAGATTCGCGGCCCTACAGAACCCACCCTGAACGTGGAGGGGTACCGCGCCTATCCGGGCTTCCATGCCGACGGGCGGCCGTATGAGCCAAACGAGTGGCCCCTGTCGCGGGCCATGGCCTCTGGAGTGCCGGTCATGGCCGAGGCCGTCCACGTCATCCGGGGCGACGGCAGCCGGGGCGTCATCGAGTACAGCGCGACGCCCGTGCGCGACGCAAAGGGCCACATCACCCACGGCGTGGTGATGGGGGTGGACGTCACCGCGCGCAAGGCGGCGGAGCAGGAGCGGGAGCGACTCCTGGACGAGCTGAAGCTGGCGGTCAGCGCCCGCGACGAGTTCCTGGGCATCGCCAGCCATGAGCTCAAGACGCCGCTGACGACCCTGACCCTCAAGCTCGAAGCACTTGCGTGCGTGGCCAGCGCCGAGCCGGAGTCCCCCATGGCCCGGCGTCTCGCGCCCCACCTGGAGGTCATGCGGCGGCAGGTGAAGCGGCTCGCCGTCCTGGTGAACGACCTCCTGGATGTGTCGAACATCCGCGCGGGACGGCTGGCCCTCACGCTCGAACCGCAACAGTGCGACCTCGCGGCGCTGGTGAGGGACGTGGCCGGGCGCTTCGACACCGAGGCGAAGCGCGCGGGCTGCGAGGTCCACCTCCACGCTCCCGCGCCGGTGGTGGGCGCCTGGGACAGCTCGCGGCTGGAGCAGGTGGTGACGAACCTGCTGGCGAACGCCATCAAGTATGGCCCCGGCCACCCGGTGATGCTGGGCGTGGAGGCCGTGGACGGGCGCGCGAGGCTGACGGTCCACGACCGGGGCATCGGCATCGCGCCGGAGGACCTCCAGCGCATCTGGGGCAAGTTCGAGCGCGCGGTGTCCGAGCGCCACTATGGGGGACTGGGCCTGGGGCTCTACATCTCGCGGCAGATTGTCGAGGCCCTGGGCGGCACGGTGAAGGCAGAGAGCGCCCTCGGCGAGGGCGCCACGTTCATCGTCGAGCTTCCACTGCGGGGCGGCGCGGAGCGCAGCGCCTGACGCGGAAACACCCCGTGCCGCCTCCCGCCTGGGTCAATGCCTGACGGGGCCGGAGCCGGGCTCTAGCGTCAGCGCCTCCTCGGTCGCCGGGTCGGTCTTGCCCATCGCCTGCTTCTCCCGCGCCTGTAGCGCCTGCGGCGCCTCTGGCATGGGCCTGGCCCTCGCCGCGTCCACCGCGGGGAGTTTCAACCACGCCACGCTCGCGCCCGAGTGGCTTCGATTGGAGGCCGAGTAGCGGACCGTGTACGGGCCAGACTCCGCGCCATGGGACACGAGCAGCGGGTCGCTGCCGGGCTCGAGCACCATGGACACGTGCTCGCCGGCTCCGTTGCGATGCCAGAGCACGAGGTCGCCTGGTTTGATCTGGGATGACGAGACCGGCGTCAGGTAGCTGAGCAGCGTGCCGGTGTAGCCCTGCCCGTTGTAGCCCAGGCCATTGGGGTCGGGGGCACCTGCCCACTTGTAGCAGAGCGTGACGAAGCCGGAGCAGTCGATGTTGAGCGGCAGCTGATGACGCGCGTTGAGGCCGTCGATGGGACGCACCTGCTGGTAGTGGATGCCCGCCGCGTTCGTGATGCCCCAGTTCGCCTCGGAGACGATCTTCGCGCGCAGGCCGCTCACGACGACGACGGGCTCTCTCAGCGCGGCCCAGGTGCGCGCGCCAACGATGCCATCCGCCACCAGCTGGTGCGAGCGTTGGAAGGCCACCACCGCGGACTTCGTCTTCGCGCCGAAGATCCCGTCAGCGCTTCCCACACTGAAGCCTGCCTTGTTGAGCAGTTGTTGGAGTTCGACAACGGCATCCCCCCGCGAGCCCTCCTGGAGAACGGGGTCGCCTTTCATTTCCCGGCTCGGCTCCGAGCCGGGGGTTTCTTGAATGGACATGGGTGCACCTCCTCTGGGAAGTGTCGTCATCCCCGTGGGACGGAGCACCCCCGCCAGAGCGTTACGCTCGCCTCCCTCGCACCTGATTGTGCGTGCGCTCACGCGCTGTCACGAGGTGGGACGGGGCGTCATGACGGGTGACAGGGGGTTGGAATAGGCTGCCTTGCGTCCCTTACGAAAGGCTCCGCATTGAAGACCACGTACACGCTCAGTCACCCCGTCCTGCCCATGGGGACGTCATCCAAGGTCGACCTGCTGGTGACGTTCTCGGCGGAGGGGGGCGCGGCGTCCGCGCGGCGCTCGCTCAACCTGGGGCTCGTCATCGACCGTTCGGGTTCCATGGCGGGTGCGCCGCTGAAGAACGCCATCAAGGCCTCGCACGAACTGGTGGAGCGCATGGGCCCCGAGGATTCGCTGTCCATCGTGGCCTATGACGACACGGTGGCCACGATGCTCGCCCCGGTGAAGGTCACGGACAAGGCGGCCATCGGCAAGGCGCTCGCAAGGATTACCGCGGGCGGCTGCACCAATCTGAGCGGCGGGTGGCTCAAGGGCGTGGACCACGTGAAAAGCCAGCTGTCCAGCGAGCGCATCAACCGCGTGCTGCTGCTCACGGATGGCAAGGCCAACACGGGCATCCAGGACACGGGCCAGCTCATCGACATGGCGCGCGAGAGATCCAGTGCGGGCATCATCACCACGACGCTGGGCTTCGGCGCCAACTTCAACGAGGACCTGCTCATCGGCATGGCCAATGCCGGCGAGGGGCACTTCTATTACATCCAGTCGCCCGAGGATGCCGCGGGGGTGTTCCGCATCGAGATGGAGGGCCTGGGCTCGCTGGTGGCGCAAAACCTGGAGGTGGTGATCAAGCCCGCGTCCACCGTGAAGGTGGCAAGCGTGCTCAACCGCTACCGTTTCGCGGCGCAAGGCCAGGAGGTGACGGTGGGGTTGGGGGACGTGTACGCCACGGAGCCGCGGCAGCTCGCAGCGGAGCTGTCGGTGGAGGCGCCGTCGGTGGCCGGGCCGGTGGCGCTTGCCACCCTGGTGTTCCGGGCGCAGGTGGTGGTGGAAGGGCGCGTGCGGGAGCTGACGGGCGAGGTGCCCATCCTCGCGCACCTGGCCCCGGCCGCGGAGTCGGCGGCGACGGCGACGGACAAGCACGTGCTGGCCCAGACGAGCCGCCTGCGCATCGCGCGTGTGAAGGATCAGGCCATCGAGCTGGCGGACAAGGGGGACCTGCCCTCGGCCTCCCGGCGTCTGCGCGAGGTCATCTCCGAGCTGTCACTCCTCCTGGACAAGGCGTCGTATGAGCTCTCCGAGGAGGTGGAGCAACTGGCGCACTACGCACAGCGGATGGAGTCGCGCACGTACGACGCGGTAATTCGCAAGGAGCTGAGGGACCAGTCGTATCAGGCGGGCACGCGCAACCGAGGGGACCTGGCGCTGCGTGGGACGGCGGGAGGCTCGGCGGACAGCCTGGAGGCCGTCAGCGACGCGGGCGGGGGCATCGTGCTGGAGTGCGTGCGCGAGGGCGGCAAGCTGCGCGTGCACACCGTCTCCCCGGGGCATGACACGAGCTTCAACGTGCAGTTCCCCCGGAGCGCGCGCGAGGAGGGCGTGCGCTACGTGGTGGAGAAGCTGGAGACGTCCGGAGACGGCACCTTCTACCGGGTGGTGGGAGACATCAAGCGGCTGGTGGTGCCGGGACAGGACCGGCCGGCGCGGAGCCAGGCCACAGCCCCAGCGAACAAGGGCAAGCCCACGGCCTCGAAGGTGACGGCGAGCTCGGCGGCGGACCTGCCCACGACGACCAGCGTGGGCACGGGCATCATCATCCAGTGCGTCAAGGAGGGCAGCAAGCTGCGCGCCCGCGTGGTGTCCGACGGATACGACCCGGATCTCAACATCCGCTTCCCCCGCGACATCCGGGAGGAGAACGTCCTCTACGTGGTGGACGAAATCATCACCATGGCCAATGGCAGCTCCTACATCGCCTGCGGCGACATCCGCCGACTGGTGCAGTAGGGACACGCGCTCCGAACCAGGCCTGAGCGTCAAGGCGCCGTCGTGGGCGGCTTCCAGATGAACACGTTTCGCCGGGTGCTGTTGGCCACGACGAACACGTTGCGCGCGGGGCTGTAGCGGAACCGGCCATAGGTGCCATTCGAAGCAGGCGGGCCCGGGTCGTCGCCCGTGCCGGTGAGCTCCACCCATCTCGCGGTCTGCAAATCCAGCATCGCCAGCCTGCGACCGCCCGGATACGCAACGAACCGGTCGAGCACCGGCGAGTACGCGAGTCCGGGCGCTCCGCCGACCGGCTCGCTCAAGCCCGTGGTGGTCACCGTGGCGTGGGTCTTCGCCGCGTCGTTCAGCGCGTAGGTCGACACGGTGGCGCCCTCACGGACCAGCGCGAGGACGTTGCGCTTCGTGTCCACGGCCGCGCCCGCGTAGTAGAAGCCCGCTCCGTTCGGCGCGTGCGCGGTCCAGGCATCGGCGACCGGGTCGTACTCGTGGAGCTTCCTCGGCCCGACGTACCAGAGGTGGCCTCGCGCGTCGGCGGCGCTCGCGCCGTAGTCGAGGACCGGGTTGTTCGCGCCGCGCACCCAGCGTGCGGTCGCGAAGTCGAAGCCCATCACCCGTGGAGCGCCGGCCTGACCGCTGGGATAGGAGCCGACGGAACCGAGCACGTAGAAGCGGCCCGTCGCCTCGCTGAAGGCGATGTTGCCGTAGGTGTGCGCGCTGCGCGGCTGCTGCGAGTCCAGTTGCGCGCTGATGCTCGGGTCGTCGCACAGCTCGTGGCGCACGTAGCCGGAGGGGCCCAGGCCCGCGTCGGGGATGTCGAGTGACGCAACGGAGGGGTAGAGACCGCACGTCTCGACCCGCTTGTCGCGCATCACCGGGGTGACGCTGTTGCCGGTCATGCCCGTCGGAAGGTCGGTCCAGCGCTTCCACGTCATCGACGCGAGGTCGAACGTGAACACGTTGTTGTACGACGAGTCGTCGTGACCGCCGCCCCAGACGACCAGCCGGTCCCGGAGCGAGTCGTACGCTCCGCCGCTCCACGCAATCATCACCGCTTCGCACGGGTAGCTGGAGTACGGCTGGGGGCAGACATCCGCCATCTGCGTGTCGGGCAGCTCCTTCCAGGAGCCCTCGGGCATGGCGGCGATGATGGCGTCGATGGGACCGGGTTCGATTCCGCCCGCGTCAGGCGTGATGACGGGGCCGCCATCCTCCCCGTCGCCGCCATCCCGGGCGACGACTCCTCCGTCCCCCGGGAGCGGCTCTGATCCGGATTTGCCGCAACCGGGAGCAAGGAGGGCCCAGAGGAGTGCCGCGGCCGGGATGCAGCTTCGAAGGACTTGTCGCATTCCACATCCTGCGCAAAGGCACGCAGGGGCGCAATCTCCGAAGGCATCGTCGGCCCGGCACCCGCTGGCGCCGCGCTACGGCCGCCAGGCGTAGGGCGGCGCGAGCGTGACGTCCGTCGTGTTCGAAGCGGCAGGGGTGTTTGGATCGACGAACCCGAAGTAGGTGCCGCTCGACTTGTTCAGGCCCACGCCCCGGTATTCGAGGTCGCCGATGAGCTGCGCCGTGCCCGACACCGACTGCTGGCCCTCGTAGAAGCCCAGCGGGTAGAAGGTGGAGGCGACCCTGGCCGATCCGCTCACGCTGAAGCCGTTCGTCAGCACGGAGAGGCCGGTGACGGTGCCACCGGAGACGTTGCCCGACAGGACCACGGCGTGGTCGTCGATGCGCGCCGCCCCACTCACGGTTCCGCCGAGCACCTGCGCGTAGGGTCCGACGTACACGCTCGACGGCACGCCGCTGACGACGCAGCCGCCGCCGTTCGAATGACGCTGCGTTCCTGAAGGACAGGCCTCCTGCGTGCCGCTCCTGAACCCCTCGGGCCAGGCGTTCGTGAGCTGCACCATCCAGGGGTAGCGGTGGAGGGTGTTGTACGGCTGATCCCAGACAATCTGCTTCTGCACCGACGGGGTTCCGACCACGACCAGGAACAGCGCTTCACCGGAGTTGACGCAGAAGTGGAGCGCGCCATCCGCGCCGCGCTGCAGGGGGCTGTAGCGCGGCGTGGTGATGGCGCTGTCCGTGGCGACCAGGCCCCAGCGCCAATCCGAGTCCGCGCCGGCCTGCGTGACGCCACGGAAGGTCACGGTCACGCTCGTGGCGCCCGCCTCCGGGTAGAGCCGCACGATGTTGTAGCCCCAGCGCTGCGGCGCCCAGCCGGCCGGCGTCACGAACCGCCGGTTCGTCGCGGAGGCCGCATCCAGCGGCTCGAGCTGGGTCAGGCGCAGGCGCCGCTCGGGGCGCGTCTTGCTCGTGATGGCGCCGTACCTGGCGCGATAGGTCGGCCCCTGGTTGCCGCCGCTGGTGGGGGGCGGATCCTTGTAGTCCCAGGTCACGTTGTGCATCGCCCACTCGCCGAAGAAGTCGTTCAGCTGGCTGATGTTCCAGCCCCGCGTCTTCATGATCTGCGAGAACGGATCGTTGCTCGGGCTGCTCGTCCAGATGTCATTGACGGCGCTGTAGCAGTGCTTGTCCTTCAGGAACTCCATGAACTGCCAGTTGCAGTAGCGGTCGCGCGTCGAGCCCAGGTACACGTGGGGGGCGTTCACGGCCATCTCCGAGCAATGCACCTCGGTGCGGTACTCGGGGAGCTGGTGCGGCATGAAGTTGGCGTGGCTCTCGTAGATCCAGCCGCAGGTGTTGGACTGGTTGCACGTCATGCCGCCGCTCACGCTCTGCACGGCATGCATGAACTCGTGCGCCAGCCCCCAGTGGTCATTGAGCGCGCCAGGGCCAATCCACATCCCCATCCGCGTCGAACTCCAGGCGCCACCGGACAGCCCCCAGTTGGAGTGGACGTGGACGCTGACCTTGGTCTTGCTCGTCAGGTTGCAGAGTGGTTCCTTGAAGAAGATGGGCGACCCGAAGTAGGCCTTCCAGACGGTGTTCTCGAGCGTGTCGAGCGCGGCCTGGGCGGTGGTGCTGGAGATGGCCTCATCCGAGTAGATGGCGAAGTGGGCGGACTCCCTGATCAGCGCGAAGTTCGTGTGGTCCGGATCCGGTCCGCCCGCCCTCCAGGTGCCCGGGGTGCAGGCCGGCGGCGAGGTCGGGCAGCTCGTGGCCCAGGCCGTCGTCGTGGTCCCAGGCTCGCATGCGAGCGCGGCCTCCACGGAACGGGGTTCGCGCTCGGCCTCCGTCAGCTCTCCCTCCGGGAGACACCCGGCGCCGAGGACGCCCATCACGAACAGCAAGGCAGGCAGAGGCAGTGTCTTGTTGAAGCTCATGGCTTCGCATTCCCTTTCACGGGGTGGCTCGAAGTCCAAGTACCGCGCGCCAGCTCAGAGTTCAACTGGAGAGTAGGAATTGGCGCCAGGTGCCGTGCCAATGGAACAAGACAGGGTCAGCGCTCCTCCCGAATTCGAAGCTGTGGTTGCCTTACAGTCACAGTATGAACAGGAGGAGGAGGAGGAAGCCGCGCGTGTCATTGCAATGTCAGTGCGGAGGGGTGGGCGCGAAGTGGATCTGCCATGGACGGTCCACCATCACGATTTCGCTCCTCCACCGGGTCGCCGGTGTCCTCGTCCTCTCCCTGGCGTCCATGGCCTGCTCCCTTCACGTACGCCAACACCCTTCAGCCCCGGCTCCGCCCCTGTTTGAGGGAACAGTCGCTGATCGTTGTCAATTTCGGGAAGGGACTAAGTCATGTCAGGAGTCGCCGAATTCTCTCGGCTTGTTCATCTTACCTAACTATAATACCCAACACGATCACGCAACCCCGGGAAGCCTGCATGTCCGACGCATTCAAGTCAAAACACAAGACTAAACCCCTTCATTCAAGAACCTTGGAACTATTGCAGCAAAAGGGGCTCAAGTCAAAACACTTCCATTTTGCAGTTCCTTCACCAGCGCTCGACGCCCACATCGACGAGCAGTTAATTCTTGCCAAAACCATACATTCTTTTTTCCGGATGAACAATATCAATCACGCTATTGGAGCTGGCCTCCTAATCGGGTTTTACACGAGCGGCGAATTTTTGCCATTTGATGATGACATTGACATCTATTTGGATGCAGATGGCGGAGAGTTCATGAATTCCCTCTGGGAGAACCATACCTTTCCCCCTAGTTTTGTTCCTGAGGCAGTCCGAAGATACCCCCATTGGAAAGCAAAAGGGCTTCGCTTGCAGGATGGCAAGGAATACCTGCTCATGAAGAACAAGTTCTGGAAAATCCGGCTGATTCAATCATGTAACGATGGAGTCGCCGACCACTCTCGAGATATCGGCGGCGTCGACATTGATTCGGCAATCCTGAATGCGGACGGCAATTACTACGAGAGGGCATTCCCCACAAGACCCATGTTCAACCCCACTGCCAACAATATCACAATGGGAACAATTTCTGGCGTAACTCTGCCATTCCCTGACTTCCAAACAGGTGGTCCCTATCTTGATTCAGTTCATGGCACTCATTGGCGAGAAGAAATTTTACCAGCAAGGCTGGCTGAATTAACAAAACACGACATCATCCTAACAGAAAAAACCTTCTTGGCGACTTTAGCGAACTACACAAATGATCCGCAACAGAACCGAGCCCCAAGTGGTGTGGATGGGTAGCCAAATCTGGCCGAAAGCGAGCCGCGCAGAGACGAGACTGCGTATGAATAGCGCAACCATTGCGGTCTGCGCCAAGGTAAAAAATGCTACCCAGGAACTCTCTTTATTTTTTAGGGACAGCAGGGGCGCGCCACGTCGTCTATTCGCAGTTGCGACGCTCAGGGGGCCTCTTGTGGAACCTCAACGGCTTTTATCTATGGGTTGACCCTGGCCCCGGAGCCTTAGTGCGAGCGCTAGAGAACACTCCGTCGATTGCACCTGCTGGGGTGGATGCGCTTTATTTGTCTCATAACCACCTCGATCATACATGCGACGCGAATGTGGTAATCGAAGCCATGACCAACGGAGGAGACAACAAGCGAGGCTCGCTCCTGGCACCTGCTGATGCCCTTGGTAACGAGCCGGCGGTCTCATCTTATACACGCGCTTTTGTGAACAGCGTCGAAACGCTTGGAGTTGGAAAGTCCTTCTCTTTGGCTTCGAATGTATCGCTGCATACCCCACTCGCACATCACCACGGGGTAGAGACATATGGATATAGGATTCATCTGCCGAATATCAAGGTCGCGCATATTGTTGATACGCTCTGGATGGATTCGCTGTGTGATGCTTATGCCGGCGTTGATGTCTTGATCATCAACACGACGCTACTTGATGCTCGACTTAATGTGCTTCATTTAAGCATCAAAGACGCCGAACGGCTAATCGTAACCATACGACCTAGAATTGCATTTTTAACACATCTGGGGAAGAAGATGCTTGAGGCAGATCCGATGAAACTCGCCAAGCAGCTGACAGAAAAAACCGGAGTGACCACCATTGCCGCGCAAGATGGAATGCTCTTCGATTTATCTCAAATATAATTAATTTTCAGAGCATAGGAAGGACAGGAGCCCTCTTGGGCGTAGCGGGCGGGAGCAGAGCGGGAGGTGAGGGACGCTGACGGGGAGCCCATGAGCCGCACGCCGAGCCGGCGCAGAAGCCTTTCATCTCCAGCAAACACACGCCTGCCCAGCCCAGCCGCTTTCCCAGGAGGGGCGCGGCAGGGGCCTGGCTCTCTTGGCTGGCTGTGGCGGCAGTGCGTCCTGAAGGTCCGTCGCGCTGAGTTCGGCCAGGGGCACCTTGATGAAGGCCCTGATCGGCATGTCGATGCCCTTCACCTTCATGCCCTTCTGGAGGCCCGCCTCGGCGGCGACGCTCTTGGGGACCACCCGGGTGACGGTGACCGTCTTGCCATTCGAGCGGGCGGAGTAGCCCGCGGACTGCATCGTCACGGTGAACGGCGCCGCCGCGAACATCCAGGCGCCAGCGAACATGGACAGCAGCGGGGCCAGGGTCATCGGGAGCGCTCCGGGCAGGGTGGCCGGCCCAGCCTATCGTTGAAACTGCTCCAGAAGGAGACGCCTCCCATGCGGGGCCGGGCCGGTGTCATCGGCGGACTCCGGCGGGGACGCACACCCCTGCGGTCAGCTGTTTGAGATGGCTGTCATTGGCCTGACGAGGAGCCGGCGGGCAGCACCTCGTCGACCAGCTTCAGGAAGGCGCCCAGGTCGAAGGGCTTCTCCAGCACCGGCAGCGGGTAGCGGGCGACGAAGTCGCGCGCCTCCGTGGACGTCACGCCCCCCGTGTAGAAGACGGTGCGCCGGGCGAGCGTGGCGTCCCGCGCGCACAGCTCGCGGTGGAAGGCCGGCCCTCCGCCCTCCGGCATCGTCATGTCGCAGAGCACCACGTCGAAACCGCCCGGCTCTTCCACGCGCCGCAGGGCCTCCTCGGGGCCGCTGGCCAGCGTCACCTCGAAGCGGCCCTGCAGGGTGCGGCGCAACGACTCGCGCACGCTTCGCTCGTCGTCCACCAGCAGCAGCCTCGGCCGGGCCTGGGGCTTCGAGAGGGCCACCGGGGCAGGCGGCGCCAGCGGTGGAGGGGCCCAGCCCAGCTCCACGGTGAAGGTGCTCCCCTGCCCTGGCGTGCTCTCCACGTGGATGGTGCCGTCCACCGTGCGCAGCAACCCCAGCGACACGAACAGCCCCAGCCCCGTTCCCATCCCCAGGGCCTTGGTGGTGAAGAAGGGCCCGAAGAGGCGCTGCTGCACGTCCTGGGACATGCCCACGCCGTTGTCGGACACCCGGATGCGGACCCGCTCCCCGTCGCGCAGGGCCTCCACGCGAACCTCTCCATCCGTCCTGTCGGGGGAGATGGCCTGGATGGCATTGGACAGGAGGTTGACGAGGACCTGCTCGAGCAGGTCCTGGCTGCTCAGGGTGTACAGCCCCCGTGGCACGTTCAGGGTGAAGGTGATGGGCCGCGTGTTGGCCGCCCGCACCGTGGCCAGGGCCGCGTCCGCGGCGCTTGCGACCTCGTGGGAGCCGGAGGGCGCGGGAGCAGCCGCGGCCCGCCCCGCGTCGAGCAACTGCCGCACGATGCGGCTGATCCGCTGCACGCTCGCGAGCGACTCGTCGATGCACTCCCCGCTGTCCTCCGGCAGCCGGCCACCGGCCAGCTCCTCCCGCAGGTAGCGGAGGTTGGCCGCCACGGCGGCGCTGGGGTTGTTGATTTCATGGGCCACTCCCGCCGCCAACTGCCCGATGGCCGCGAGCTTCTCGTGGCGCATCAGGACCGCCTGCATCCGCGTCAGCTCCGCCGTGCGCTGGGACACCTTCTCCTCCAGCGCCACCCGCAGTTCCTCCAGCGACTTCGCGTTGGCCACGAAGCGACGGGTCATCTGCACGCCGAAGAGGGCCACCAGGGTCATGAGGCTGACCTCCGTCAGGAGCGGCATGGTGATGACCCTCGCCACGACGAGGCTGTCGTTGATGCCGACGGGGAGGTTGAGGGCCATGCCCAGGACCACCGGCCCGACGTCCGCCTCCCCGCGCCACCAGGCACGGCCCAGGCGCACCAGGGGAAGCAGCAGGCTGAGACAGAGCAGCCCGAGGGCCGCATCCCCCAGGAGGGTCGGATTGAGCGTCCGGTAGATGAGCTTCAGCCAGGGCACCTCGAAGAAGAGCACCTCCGAGGTGTAGAGGATGCCCGGCCACGGGGCGAGGAGCGCCACCAGACCCAGCAGGCCCAGCACGGTCCGGTCCAGCACCTGGGAGCGCCCCTCCAGGAACAGCGCGCCGTACGCCACCCAGCAGGCACAGAACAGCGTGATGAAGATCATGGACCCGCGGGAACACAGCGACACCAGGGCGTCGGACGTGCCGGCCATGGAGCCGACGGAGTTGGTGGCCGAGTAGCCGCTCAGCATCAGCGCGCTCCAGGCGGGCAGCCGGTGGTCCCTCCAGCCGGGCGCGCTCGAGAAGCCGAAGCCGAGCGCGGCCACCACCAACCCCAGGCAGGTGCCCACGATGGAGATCAATGCCGCCAGGGTCAAAACGATGCCTCCTCGGGACCGGGGAGTCCCTCCGCTCCCGCTTGGGCCCTACGGCAATATTTCACGAATCCCTTTCAGCCACTTCCCCCCTCCGCACGCGAGGCCCAACAGGGTCGGCGACAACTCCATGGGGAGTGGCCGGGCACCCCTCCGTCCCCCAGCGGAGGTCTGGCCAATACCAGGCGTGAAACGCGCCATGACAGCGAAGTCAAACATCCGTGAGCGGTGGTAGAAGTCTGTTGATGGCGCGGGCGGTCCAGCGGAAGCCCGTGGCCGACAGGGGGGACCTCATGCGCCCGTTCGAAATCGCTTCGCTGCTGTGCCTCACGGTCGCCATCTTCGCGATGACAATGCGTGCCACGTCTCCACGCATTCGGCGCGCCCTCCTCGGCGTGACGCTCGGCGTGATGGGATTGGGGGCCTGGATTGAAGGGGCTCGGTGGCAGCTCGCTCCCGCGTATGCCCTCGCGGCTGCTGGCGTCGTCTTCGTGCTCCTCCCTCGGAGCATGGGACCGCGTGCTGGCGGTCGAGTCCTCCGGAGCCTGGGCGTCACGGCGGCGGTGCTCGCGCTCGCGGTGGCCGTGCTGCTGCCAGGGGTCCTGCCGGTGCCCTCGTTCCCATCACCGGAGGGGCCTCATCCGGTGGGGACCGTCACGTTTCCGCTCGAGGATCCCGCGCGTGAAGACTCCAGGACTCCGGGGCGGCCTCGCCGCCTGATGGTGCAGGCCTGGTATCCGGCCGACACGGGCACCGCGCGGGCACCCCGAGCGCCGTTCTGGCCCGAGGTGGCGCGCGCGGGGCCAGCACTGGCCCACAAGCTGGGACTGCCGTCGTTCTCCATGAGCCACCTCGCGTATGCCGTGGGCCACTCCCACGAAAACGCGCCGTTCACCTCCTCGCTCGACCGGGTGCCACTCATCGTCTTCTCGCACGGCGCGGGAGGCCTTCGCGCCCAGAACACCTCGACGTTGGAGATGCTCGCGAGCCAGGGGTACATCGTCGTCTCGCTCGACCACACCGACGACGCGGCCGCCGTGGTGTTCCCCGACGGAGAGGTCGTGTTGAGGAGCCTGGAGGGGCCCGACGGCGAGACGCACGAAGAGGCCTCGCGCCGCAAGGCTTCCACGGTACGCAGTCGCGCCGCGGATGTGGGGCGGGTGGTGGATTTCCTGGTCGGTGCGACTGACGCCCGCCCCCCTGCCCCGCTGCACGGGCACATGGACCCCGCGCGGCTGGGAGTCTTCGGTCATTCGCTGGGGGGTTCGACCGCCGTCGAGGTCTGCCGCGTCGATGCCCGCTTCAGCGCGTGTGGCAGCCTTGACGGCTACATCTACGGCGAGGCCGAGGCGACCGGCATCGCGCAGGCATTCCTGCTCATCCAGCGCGAAACCGATGCACCTCCGGATGCAGCGGACGTGCGAGAGCGGCAGCGAGAGGCATTCATCGCACGGCTGAGCGGTCCTTCGTGCCGGCTGCGGGTCGCTCGCGCGCGTCACAACGACTTCACCGACATGGCGGCGGTTTCCCCGGTCCTGCCATACCTCCTCCCGGACGCTGTCAGCCAGGCGGGCGAAGACACCCTGCGCGGGACGAACCAGATACTCACCGCGTTCTTCCATGCGACCCTGCGCGGCGAGCCGGGTGGCTGGTCAGGAGTGCGCGCCACGCGCCCCCGGTTCTCGTCCGCGTGCGACCGCTTGCCCCTGCCGTAAGCCGGGCCCTGGCCGCGGTTCGATGCAGGCAGGCCTACCGCGGCGGCCTCACTCCCACTCCTTCGCGACATCCTGGGGAGGCGGCGCCGGGGGCTCCGGGGGGAAGTAGCGCTCCCGGTGGTAGCCCCAGTCCGACCAGGTCACGTTCTTGCCGAACTCGCGCACCCTGTGGCTCACCTCGGCCACGGAGTACTGACGCTCACGGCCGTCCGTGAAGGCCTCGGCGACGCGACCGTCCTTGAACGTGGCCCGGAAGATGAGCGGATTCGTGCCGCAGCCCATCCCCACGCCCGAGACGATGGGCTTCAGGCGAACGCCATCCACGCGGACCAGGTGGTATTCCAGCCTGTTGTACTTCTGGTTGGGCTCCAGGCGGCCCATGCGGCAGCGGGCCACCACCTCCTTCAATTCCCGCAGGAACACCCGGGAGTTGGCCGCAGCCTCCGGAATCAGGCCGGGCGCGTGCATGGGATTCATCTCCGCCAGGGCCGCGTCAATGCTCTCGTTGAGCAGTCGCGCGAGCGTCGGGCTGGAGAGGTTGCCGGGCTCCTCGGGCGGTTCCAGCCAGGGCGTCAGGATGAGGTAGGTGATGGGCAGCGCCACGGCCAGGACGCAGCCCACGGCCATGGCGATATAGGCCCGCTTCACGAATCTGGCTTCCTGGGTCATTGCATCACTTCCCGGTGCGTCACGGCCCGCGAACCTACCCCACCCGGAACGGGGCTCGAAACCGAAAGGCCCGGACGAGGGCGACGCGGCGCTTCCCGTGCAACCCACGCAAAAGGGCCACCCCCACATGCTGGGAGGTGGCCCCTTCTCATCCCACCGTGACGACTACTTCGCGGTCAGCCGCCAGGTGTTGCTCTCGGTGCTGCCACCCTTCCCGTCCTCGGCGATGACCTTCCAGAAGTAGTCCTTGCCGGACTCGAGCGTCACCGTCCTCCCCAGCTCCTGCGTCGGCTTGGAGGTGCACTCCTTGAGCGTGAAGCCCGAGTCCACACCCCAGACGCAATGCCTGTACAGGACGGTGTCCCCGTCCTTGTCGTACGTGCCCTCCCACTTGAACGTCACGGTCGCGCTGGAGACCTCGTTCTCCTTCGGGACCAGCAGCCCCGGCACGCCAGGCTGGAGGTTGCCTTCGACCTTCTCCGCCGTCACGTACACCTTGGCGAAGCCCGGCTCGCCGGTCGCGGACACGTCGTGGATGCAGTCGCGGCGGCGGTCGTCGTTCGCGACCTCCTTGCAGTACTGCTCGGCCTCCGACAGCGGAATCGGCTTCAGCGGCTCCGCGACCGGAATCCCGGGCAACTGCGTCTCCACCCGGCACGAGCTCGCCTTGTATTCCGGCCAGCCCTCCAGCGTGTACGACTCGGTGGAGAACCCGGAGGCGTAGTCGAACAGCGACGTGTCCTTCGTCACCCGCCACGCGTCCTCGAACTTCTCGTACAGCGCGATGTAGCGCTCGTACGGATCCGTCGGGCGAGCCCCCAGGAGCGCTCCGTCGGAGAGCGCCGGCAACCAGTTCCCCGGAGCGATGGTGCCCAGCAGCCCCTCCGTGGCGCGCGACTGCTGCACACCGACGTTCATGTACCAGACGTGGTAGTGCGCCCACCAATCCACGGTGACGATGATGCGCGTCCCGCCCGGCGTCTCGATCTGGATGCCCCCGGTCGCGGGCGTCGAGGTGATCCGCCCACCCGCGGGCAGCAGGAGCTCCGTGCCGAGCTGCACGGGCTTTCCATCGACGCGCAGCTCCAGCAGCTCCGGCTTGTCGGCGCCCATCTGGTACGTGATGCGGTGCGGGCCCACCCGCACCGCCACCGCCGTCGTCAGGCTCGCGCACGCGGTCAACCCGGTGTGCTTGTCCGGCCCCACGGGCTGGTCGGTCTGGATGGGGGTGTGCCTCGCCTGGATCTCCATCCCGGGGTCGCGGAGGAGCACGAACTCGCCGGCGCTCTGGAAGTCGTAGCGCACGCCATCCATCGTCGTGAGATGCGGGTCCCCCCAGGTGGAAGGGTTTGCTCCCACGATCCAACGGCGAATCGTTTCGATGTCCACCTTGCTCAGCGGCGGCCCGCCACACGGCATCATGCCGAACGGGCAGTCCTCCCCCGTGCGCGTGATCCGGTCGTACAGGGGGCCCGTCAGGCTGCTCGCGTAGGCCAGGGCAATGCCGTGCGGCTGCGTGAGCGGACTCACCCCGGGAGTGCTCTGGTCCTCGGCGAGGTTCAGGAAGGTCCCGTAGTTCGAGTACGGCGGATAGTCGAGCCCACCGTGGCACTCGACGCAGCCCTTGTTGAAGATGCGTTGCACGTCCGTGTACGTCGGGACGGCGGTGGTCGAGGGCAACGACGCCAGCGTGGCATTCACGGCCGGAATCAAGGCCGCGCAGTCGAAGGGCGCCGAGAGGCCGGCGACGGGCTCCGCCGTCAGGCTCGCCGCGAGCGCCTGCTCGAGCGCGCTCAGGTACCCGCCGAACACATCGGCGAAGCCATAGGCACGCGACCGGCCGCGCACGCCCATGGACCACTTGTCCACCGACACGCCCAGCGGCTCGAGGAAGTAGCGGTACAGGGCAACCGGCGTCGTGTTGGTGCCGTAGATTTCACGGTCGACCAGCATGCCCCCCATGACCGTCGCGTCGGCGCCGCCCAAATCGATTGGCCGGCGGAACACCTCGCGCCGGAGCCGGGCGAGCGACGTATCCGTCGACGCGGTGGTCGAGGCGCCGTACTGCGGGATGATGCCGTTCACCGCCGGCCCGGGCGTCTTCACATACACGTCTCCCGTCCGGTCGAGGTTGAACCGCTGGATGTCCGCCTTCCTGCGCGGCACGCTCTTCGTGCGCGCATCGGTGTCGGCGCGCACGGCGTTGATGCCCATGCCGCCATTGCGCGCCGTGAAGAACCCGAGGTTGACGGCCAGGCCCGGAGGAGAGCTCTCCACCGTGTTCAGCGCCGCGTTGATGACCAGACAGCTCTTCGTGATGGCCAGCGCGAGCGGACGGGGATCGACATACACGCTGCCGGTCGCCCAGCGGTGGCTCGCGACCTCGTCCGCGATCCTGCGCTGGTTGAGGTTGCCGTCCAGCCCGCCAAGGAGGTCGAACAGCTGGACGCCGCGCCCTTCGGACCCGCCCACGGAAGACAGATGGAACAGCGTGATGAAGGTCCCTCCACGAGGGACGGCCGTGGGAAGGCCCAGGCCCACGAGCCCGTTGAACGAATACGCGGTCGAGGAGCCAGGGGAGCCCGCCGGGATCGGCTCCGCCGTCACCGGAGGCGACGTGTCGAAGGAGAACCGGGGCGTGCCGTCGTTCGCGCCGCCGCGGTAGCGGGTGATGATGTTGGCGTTGCCCGCCGCCAGCCCCGGAGGCTGCAGCCTCAGCTGCTCCACCAGCTGGCGGATGGCGCGGTTGGTCCGCCACGTCCAGGGATTGAAGAGCTTGCGGAACGCGGCCGTATCCACCGAGCCCTGATACAGCCGGTCCCGGTTGAACGGCAGCATCCCACCCCAGCTGTCATACGGGTCCCAGTTGGGCTTGTTCTTCGTCTTGATGACACCCACCGGCATGCCGTCCGTGCCCGGCACACCCGTCCTGTTGAGCACGTTCCGGGTGGAGTGGCAGCTGGAGCACTTCACGTCATCCTTCTCGATGCTCCGGGAGCGCGGAGGGAGGGTGCCCATCGCCGGGATGGATGTGAGGATGATCTCGTGGAAGCGGAAGTTCCGCGTGGCCTCGTCCCACTGCATGTATTCGATGACGTCCGGATGCGAGCCCGGGTACGACGCGTGCGGCACCGGCCCGATGGAGAAGACAGACCTCGCGTTCCTGCTGGAGAGCAGGATTCGAGGGTGCTCCGCGGTCCCCGTCTGCAGGCTCTCCGAGCGCGACATCAGGATGGCGCTCTGCCGGTACTCGACGGGCAGCGCGCTGATAAAGCGCGCCACCGTGTTCGTGGCGGCATTGGCGGGATTGCTCAGGTACGCGGCAATCTCCTCGGGCGTGATGGCGCTCGCGACCGCGGGCACGAGCGGATTGATGGTGCCCGCCGGAAGGTGGAAGACGGGCTTCACCGACCGCGCCACCCCCATCGTCAGGGTGCAGGTCAGCGCCACACCGGAGCAATCCGGAGTGGACAGGAGGTCCGCGTCCGCGTCGGTGTTCCAGCCACCAAAGGTGGAGCCCCCGGTGGGCGCGGCGGTGAGCGTCACCGTGGCGGTCGCCAGGTAGGCTTCATCACAGTCGCCGCCCGTGCTGGTGCAGGCGATTCCAGAAGCGGTGACCGTGCCCGTGCCGAGCCCCATCGGCATGACCTTGAGGGCAGCGGCCTCCGCGGTCACCCCGAACAACGAGGCCGCGACCAGCAGCCCTCCCAGGCCTTGTCGCAGGTTGAAATGGAATGAAGACGGGATGCGTCTCTTGAGTCTCATGCGTGGGGCTCCCTGGGGCGAGGCACCTCCTCCCTCTTCAAGACCGGGACCACGGCGCCCCACCTCGGGAGCGAGGGGCCACGGGCCGTCTTGTGTTGCCCCTGGAGCCACGAATCACGGTGCGCGTTGCCGCAGAGGCAACACCCCCGCGTCACGCCGTGAGGGCCGCCGGTGCGGCGTGCGCCGCCTGGGGCTGGCGCGTGATGAGCTTCCCGGTGACGCCCTTGGGGAGCACGACGCCGAAGAAGAACCCCTCCTCGAAGGGCTCCGTCGAATCAACGTGGGCCTTCACGCGAGCGCCCATCGTCGCGAGCGCCGTCTTCAGGAACACCATCGCGAAGTCCCCGCCCACGCACGCGCGCGGGCCCCGGCCGAACGGGAAGAAGTGGCCGCTGCCGAGCGGATCCCGCGCCACGCCGCCGTTCAGCCACCGCGCGGGGTGGAAGGTCTCCGGATCCGTCCAGTGCGCGGGGTCCCGGTGCAGGTGCTGGTTGGAGATCATGATCATCGAACCCGCGGGCAACATGACTCCCGCGAGCTGCGCGTCGGAGGACGGCGTGCGGGTGAAGACGCGGACCGCGGGCAGCAGCCGCAGGGACTCGTACGCCACGGCTTCAATCCAATGCGCGCCGCTCAGCTTCTCGGACGTCAGCGCACCGTCCGCCAGCGTGGCGGCCTCGGCGGCGAGCCGGGCTTCGGCGTCGGGGTACTTCTGGAGCTGGTGGACCGCGCCGACCAGGGTGGTGCTCGAGGAGAAGACGCCGCCGTAGAAGAGCCCCCCGAGGAGGTGCGCCAGCACCTGGTCATCCATTCCGGGCATCTCCCGCAGCGACCACGACAGCAGGTCCACCGCGTGGGGCTTCGGGCTCTTGCGCGCCGCGCGGACCCGGTCGGCGAAGTGCCCGTAGAAGCCCGTCTTCGCCTCCGCGAAGCCCTTGGGCAGCGAGACGAACCTCAGGGGCAGCTTCGCCTGGATCCGCGCGTCCGCCCCCCTGGCGAGCAGCAGGAAGTCGTCGAACACGGAGGACGGGAGCTTCTCCCCCACCGCCGCGACCGAGAAGGCGTCGAACGTCAGCCGGCGCAGCGCGTGGGTGTAGTCCAGGGACGGCTCCGCCAGCAGGGCCTCCACGGACTCGGCGATGGCCGCCTGCATCGGTGACACCTGGGCCGCCAGCCACTCCGGGGACCACGGCTGTCCCGTGGGCTCCAGCTTGCGCTTCTCCGCCCAGTCCTCGCTCAGCTTCGCGATGAAGACCGTGTCGTCCGTCACCGTCGGCCGGACCTGCTCACTGATGTTCCCCTTCTCGAACTCCATCCGGCGGGGGGACTCCAGCACTTCGGCGATGAGCGCCGGATCATTGAGCACCACGCCGGGGCTGGGCCCCATCCAGATGAGCGTGACGCCGCCATACTCGCGGCCATACCGCGCGCAGACGTCCCAGGGCTGGGGGCCCAGGAAGTCGCCCGCAGTGCCGAGCACGCCGGGCTGCGGCCCGGGGAGGGCCGCGAAGGGTTTGCGCCTGGAGCCGAAGAACAGGTTGAAGAGACCGCGGGAGAGCAGGTTGGGCACGTGGGTTGTCTCCAGACGTCTCAGACAGTGATTCCGCAGGGGATCCGGTCGGGCTGCAGGACCGTGTAGGGCACTTCGCACTTCGCGTTCCGGGCCTTCACCGCGTCGCGCTGGGCGCGCAACCGGGCGTGGAAGCGGTCGCGGATGGCGAGGACCTCCGGCTCGGTGAAGTACTCCTCGTACCAGCCGCCCTCGTGGAGCAGGTACTCCTCGTCGTCACCGAAGCTGGAGAGCGCCCGGCCGATGGAGACCTGCCAGAGCATCTGGGACTTGGAGGGGATCATCGCCACGATGTCGTCCGGGCCGATGAGCCCCTTCTTCGTCGGAGGCGCCTTGCGCATGCACAAGGGCGCGTTCGGCACGAAGGCGTAGTGTTCGTACTGGAGGTAGTTCACCGCTGCGTGCTGGACGCTGACCGTGAAGAGGACGGTGGTGAGGATCTCCACCAGGTCGGAGACGCGCTTCAGCTCCGTGCAGGACAGCTTCTCCACCGGCAGCCCGTGCGTGGTGAGGTCCTCCCACCAGCGCTGCATCTCCGCATCGTTCACCAGCTCCGCGTCCGTCTTGTAGAAGTGCCCGAGCACCCCGCCGACGTACTCCTCGAACGCGTCCCACAAGGGCAGCGCGTCGTCCCGGTAGGGGTAGTGCGGGAGCACCGCCGGGTCGAGCACGCCGCGGCGCTCGAGGTCCGGGCGCGGCTGGTTGTCCGTCAGCTTCCAGCGCAGGTAGCCCTTCTTGCCCAGGAACACGTGCCCCTTGTCGGGGCCGCCGGTGGCGATGATGTCATCGAACACGCCGCCCTCGGCGAGCAGCCCCTTGCGGGCCCCCTCGTTGATGGCGAGGGTGTAGCGGAAGTGGCGGCGCAGCAGCTTGTAGACGGGGTGCGGGTCCGGGAGGTTGCGCATCGTCGCCATGACGAACGGCTCCGCCACGAAGTGGGTCCGCAGCGCGTGCCCCACCATCTGGTGCGTGTTGCCCTCGCTGCAACGGACGTAGATCTTCGCGGCCAGCCAGTCGTATTGGCTGTCATTGGGCGTGAAGACGGGATCCTGCGCGGGGTCCCGGCCCAGCTGGATGGCGAGGGGCCGGAGCTGCTGCGTGTCATCCAGGTACAGGAGGCACCGGGACGCGGGCGACCAGCGACGCTCCTCGACGCCCTCCTTGTCGACCTTCCGGAACATCGGCACGTCGTCGAGGATTTCGAAGTCGAGCAGGAAGAGGCGCTTCGCCTCCAGCGCCTGGGCCAGCGAGGTGCCCGGTGACAGCAGGCCGTGCAGTTCGGCGTCCGTGAGCGGCAGGCCCTGGGGCAGCGCGGTGATGCTCTGGATGTGGACGGGGGTGATGCCCTGGACGGCCTGCCGCGCGAACTCGTAGTCGTCCTTCCACCGATTGGCGAGCTGGGGCAGCTCGATGCCCTTGAAGAAGTCGAAGATGTCCACCAGCCCGTTCCAGGCCTTGCTCAACACCGGCATGTTCAGCTTGATGGCCGCCAGCGTCTTCGCGATGACGACCTCGTAGTTGCCGTCCACCAGCCCCCGGTAGAGTTCGTCCTTCGGGAGCGGACGCGCCTCGCTGATGTCGAGCGCCCCTGGCAGCCCGGCGGTCGCCTCCGGCGCACGCCAGCCGTACATCCGCTGGCGGGCCTGGAGCTGTTCCTGCCGGGCCGAGGCCTCACGCTCGCTGCGCACCGGGTGGGCCAGCCGCGCCGTGCCTTCGAGCACTTCCGACGTGGAATGGCCCAACACCCACCGGTGGTGTGGGAAGAACCAACTCTTTTCACCTGCGGTGACATGCACGGACTCAAGGAGCCAATCGCTTGCGATGCCTCCGGCGTTGGAGAAGCGGAGCAGGAGCAGTTCGCCCAGGTCCTGGGTCTTGAGCGTGTAGGAGTCCTCCGCGCCGGCCTCGAAGTCATTGTGGAAGCGCTTGTCCAGCTTCTGCGGAGCGCTCTCGCCCTGGGTCCCCACGAGGACGACGGAGATGGCGGCGTTGGTCCCCGCGCCAAGCCGTGAGCTCGTGCGAATCGTCAGCGTGTACTCGAAATTCATGGGCTCCCCACTACCACGGGACGTCACGGTAGGCCGGCGAATCCGGCGCCTGCAAGCCATGCTAGCGTCCGGGTGCGATGCCCCCCGCCCCACACAGTCCATGTCATGAAAGCGATTCCGGAATGCCCCCCTGGGTGGGCTTCCCAAAGACGTCTGGGATTGAGGTGCGGGAATGAAGCTCGCCCCCTGGCGCCGCCTGAAGTCCTCCCTCGGCATTGAATCCGAAAAGGGAGGGCCTGACCTCCTGGAGCCCGAGGAGCTGGCCCGGTGGTACGCGGGGCTCGACCTGCCGCAGCGGCTCGCGGTCAGCCGCGAGCTGGCCTCGCGCGTGCGAGCCCCCCGCGTGTCGCGGGACATCGCCGCCCTGCCCGCCGTCGCCACTGGCCGGCTCGTCTTCGAGCAGGACGGTCCCCGGGGGCCCATCCCGCTGCACCACGTGAAGGTGGAGCTGTGGGACCGGGACCTGGGCACGCCGGATGACTTCCTGGGAGAGGGCTTCACGGACGCGGAGGGGGCGTTCGAGATCCGGTACGACCCCGCAGATGCGGGTGAAGGCGACGTGCCGGACCTGGAGCTGCGCTACTTCGAACCCCAGCACACGTTCCGCCAGGATGGGCGGGTGGAGGAGAGCTGGCGGCGCATCGGTTCGGAGCGGGGCCCCGACGACCACGGGGGGCTCCATCACGACTTCGGCACGGTGCGGGTGCCGTATTGGGAGTACGACCCGGCGACGCCATTGGCGCGGCTGCTCGTCGTGGAGGAAGGCACGCCGCCGACGGCGTATGCGCCGGGACGGTCGCTGGCGATGCTGAAGGCCGTCGCGCCCATCGAGCTGGTCAAACGACAGCATCTGCTCCAGGGGCGTCTGGGTCAGGCGCCCAGCCTCGCGAAGATCCAGGCGGACTATCCGGAGGCGACGACGGTCCGGCTGGAGCGGGAGTCCCCCGGGTCGACTCGCGGGGATGCCTATTTTGGGGAACGTCTGCTCAACGGAATGTTCTCGGCCATCCTGGATCGGGATCCGGAGGCGCCGGGAGATGCGCAGGCCTTCCGGATCTACCACCCGTGGAATGCCTATGAGCAGGACGGCATCCACTGCCTGCCGGACGTGGACGTGCGGCTGCGGCTCGTGGAGGGCCGGCTGCTGCCCGTGCGCATCATCCTGGGCCTGCGCGAGCCTGGAGCGACGGCGCCCGGCTCACCGGTGACGCGGAGGAGCTTCACGCCTGGGGATGGCGCGGACTGGGAGGCGGCCAAGCGGATGGCGCGGGTGAGCGCGACGTTGGACACGGAGTTGGGCAATCACCTGGGGCAATGCCATTTCAACGTGGAGCAGTACGCCATCGCCGCGAACCGGAACCTGCGGCGCAATCCCTTGCGTTGGTTGCTGATGCCCCACCTGCGGGAGGTGGTGTTGATCAACCACGCGGCGAGCGGATTCCTGGTGGGGCCCACGGGATACATCACGCGCGCCAGCGCCTTGACGGAGCGCGGAATCAACCAGCGGCTGGAACACCTGATGGGCAGCTACGACTGGAAGGGTTTCGCGCCCTCGAATCCAGTCTGTGAAGGACACCGGTACGCCCAGGCGGGACAGCTCTTCTGGCGGCTGCTGGGGGAGCACATCGACGCGTTCTTCGCGGAGCATGGGGCGGAGATCGAAGCGCAGTGGAAGGAAGTGCGCAGGTTCTCGGACGACCTCGTCGCGCATTCTGCGCCTGCCTTTGTCTGCCGTTACCTGAGAGCGAAGGTGCCGGGCAAGGACGCGCCGTGGTTCGTGCGCTCAGAGCGCATGGACCTGGACACGAAGGCCGCGGAGCCGCCGCCCAAGGCCGTGAGCGCGGTGACCCACACGGACACGCCCCAGGCCGGCGAGGTGGAGGCGCTGAAGAACCTCTGCCGCTACGTCATCTTCTTCGCGACCTTCCGGCACGCCTGGGCGAACAACCTCCAGTGGGAGGACGCGGGAGAGGTGCTGTACGCGTGCCTGGGGCTCCGCTGGGGACCGGGAGGCACCCTGCCGACGGAGGAGGACCTGGACGTCGCGCCGAACCCGGACGAGGCGACGGAGATGCTGTGGATCTCCTGGATGTTGTCCAAGACGAACTACGGGCTCCTCCTCTCCAACGAAGAGGAGGACCTGCATCCCCGCCTGTTGGAGCTGCTCCGGACCCACGCGGCGGAGTTCGCCGCGATGGGCCTGGATGTGCGGACGGTCAGCTCCCGGATCAACATCTGAGTTGCTACCTGGAGAGCCCTGCTCAGTACGTCCAGGGGAAGCGCTTGAAGTCGCGCTTGCGCTTCTGGACGAACGCGTCACGGCCTTCCTGCGCCTCCTCCGTGCCGTACCCCAGACGCGTGGCCTCTCCCGCGAAGAGCTGCTGGCCCACGAGCCCGTCATCCGGGAGGTTGAAGGCATACTTCAGCATCTTGATGGCCGTGGGGCTCTTGGTGTTGATCTCCGCCGCCCACTCCAGCGCGAACTTCTCCAGCTCGTCGTGCGGCACCGACGCGTTGATGGCGTTCATCTGGAACGCCTCGTCCGCCGTGTAGGATTGGCCCAGGAAGAAGATCTCCCGCGCCCGCTTCTGCCCCACCTGCCGGGCCAGCAGCGCGGAGCCGTAGCCGGCGTCGAAGCTCGCCACGTCCGCGTCCGTCTGCTTGAACATCCCGTGCTCCTTGCTCGCGATGGTCATGTCACACACCACGTGCAAGCTGTGCCCGCCGCCCGCCGTCCAGCCCGGCACCACCGCGATGACCACCTTGGGCAGGAAGCGGATCTGCCGCTGCACCTCCAGGATGTGCAACCGCCCCAGCCGCGCGGGGTCCGCTGCCTCCTCGCCGGGCTCGTACTTGTAGCCGTCCTTGCCCCGGATGCGCTGGTCTCCACCGGAGCAGAACGCCCACCCGCCATCCTTCGGCGACGGCCCGTTGCCGGTGAGCAGCACCACGCCCACGTCCGTCATGAACCGCGTGGCCTCCAGCGCCCGGGACAGCTCGTCCACCGTCTTCGGACGGAACGCGTTGCGCACCTCCGGCCGGTTGAACGCGATGCGCACCGTGCCCTGATCCACCGCGCGGTGGAACGTGATGTCCTTGAACTTGAAGCCTTCCACCGCCTGCCAGCGGGACGCGTCGAAGAGGGCCGAAACCATGCGCAGTCATGCTCCGAAATGAGGGGAGTGAACGGCCGCGGACCCTACCAGTTTCCCGCTCCCAGACGCCCGCGCTACCGTGCGCCCATGCCCACGAGCCTGCTCGTCGTCCATGTCCACGTGCACGTGCTTCCCCAGCACGTTGACGCCTTCCTCCAGGCCACCCTCGCCAACGCCCGCGCCAGCGTGAAGGAGCCCGGCATCGCCCGCTTCGACGTCGTGCAGGACAACGAAGACCCCACCCGCTTCGTCCTCGTCGAGGCCTACCGCTCCCCGGACGCCCCCGCCGCACACAAGGAGACTGCCCACTACCTGACGTGGCGTGACACCGTCACCCCGATGATGGCCGAGCCCCGCACCAGCCGCCGCTTCACCAACCGCTTCCCCGACGACGCGGGCTGGTGACATGCCCCCCGTGAGCTTCGAGTTCGCCACCGCGAACCGCGTCCTCTTCGGCCCGGGCCGCCTCGCCGAGGTCCCCGACCTGGTGCGTGCGCTCGGCGGCCACAAGGTCCTGCTCGTCACCGGCACGAACCCCGCCCGCGCCGAGCCGCTCCGCGCCGGACTCGAACGCCTGGGCATTGCTTCCGCCTCCTTCCGCGTCGCGGGCGAGCCCACCGTGGACACCGCACGCGAAGGCACCGCCGTCGCCGTGGACCACCAGTGCGATGCCGTGGTCGCGATGGGCGGAGGCAGTGCGCTCGACGCAGGCAAGGCCATCGCCGCGCTCGCCGCCAACGGAGGCGACCCGCTGGACTACCTGGAAGTCATTGGCCGGGGACAGGCGCTCACGAAGCCGCCCCTGCCGTTCGTGGCCATCCCCACCACCGCGGGCACCGGCTCGGAGGTGACTCGCAACGCGGTGCTGGGCTCGAAGGAGGCCGGCGTGAAGGCCAGCCTGCGCAGCCCGCTGATGCTGCCTCGCGTGGCCCTGGTGGATCCGGACCTGCTGGAGCACGTCCCCGCTGCCGTGCTCGCCGCGGGCGGCCTGGACGCGCTGTCCCAGCTCATCGAACCCTTCGTGTCCATTCGCGCCCAACCGCTCACGGATGCGCTCGCCCGGGAAGGCATGCAGCGCTCGGCGCGCTCGCTGCGCAAGGCCGTGCTCCAGGGTCCCGGCCCCGCGGAGCGCGAGGACCTGGCCATCGCCAGCCTCTTTGGCGGCCTGTGCCTCGCCAACGCGGGCCTGGGCGCGGTGCATGGCTTCGCGGCGCCGCTGGGCGGGATGCTCGGCGCGGCCCATGGCGCGCTGTGCGCCGCGCTGCTCGGGGCCACGCTGGAGGTGAACCTGGAGGCCCTTCGCGCCCGTGCGCCGGAGCACCCCGCCCTGCCCCGCTTCCGCGAGCTGGCCGTGCTGCTCACCGGCCAGCCGGGGGCCCACGCCGAGGACGGCATCGCCTGGGTGAAGGCCCTGGTCCACGACGTGCGCATCCGGGGCCTGCGCGACATGGGCCTGGCGGATGCGGACGTGCCGGGGCTCGTGGCGAAGGCCCGCGCCGCCAGCAGCATGAAGGGCAATCCGCTGGTGCTCACCGATGCGGAGTTGACGACGCTCGTCGAACGGTCGATGTGAGGGCCCACCCATGAAAGCCGCTTCGCTCATCCCCGTGGTGCTCGACCGCCTTCGCGAGAAGTATCCCGACGCGAAGTACGAGCTGAACTGGAACACGCCCTTCGAACTGCTGGTGGCCACCATCCTGGCCGCGCAGTGCACCGACGAGCGCGTCAACCGCGTCACCGCCGAGCTGTGGAAGAAGTACGACGGCCCCCAGGCCCTCGCGGACGCGGACACCGCGGAGCTGGAGGAGGACCTGAAGCCCACCGGCTTCTACAAGCAGAAGACCAAGACGGTGCAGGCCATGAGCCGCGCGCTGCTCGACGCCTTCAAGGGCGAGGTGCCTCCGCGCATGGTGGACCTGGTGACGCTGCCCGGCGTGGCGCGCAAGACGGCCAACGTGGTGCTCAACACCGCCTTCCAGCAGGCCTCCGGCGTCATCGTGGACACGCACGTGGCCCGCGTCAGCCAGCGGCTGGGCCTGTCCAAGCAGGAGAAGCCGGAGGCCATCGAGACCGACCTGATGAAGCTCGTGCCGAAGGACGACTGGACCTTCTTCGGCCCCGCCGTGGTGCTGCACGGCCGCTACACCTGCGTGGCCAAGAAGCCCAAGTGCGCGGAGTGTGTCCTCAACGACGTGTGCCCGAAGGTCGGCGTCGCCGCCTGAGCCGTCACAGGTGCGCGAGCACCATCAGCGTCAGCACCCAGTCCAGCCCCCCCTCGATGACGGTGTACGTGGAGCCGTCATACGAGGTGCCCAGCGCGACGCCCAGGTGACCGATGGGGCCCGCGAAGAACTTCACGCCCACCTCGGCGCCCAGGTTGAGGGGGTTGCGCCGCGCGCCCGCCAGGTGGGGCCCCACGAGCGCCCGGGCATAGGGTGCCATCCAGTTCGTGACGAAGTGCTGGTAGCCCACGGTGGCGTTCAGCGACGTCCGCTCAGCGTCGAAGCCCAGGTTGGCGCCCAGCGTCAGCCGCCGCGCCTTCAACCCCATGGGCTGCACGTTCACATCCAGCGCCCAGCCCAGTCCCCCGTTCCACGGAATGCGCCAGCCGAGCGCGAACTCCGTCGTCGACTTGTCGATGGACAGCGCCTCGTAGCGGAAGCGCGACGCCCCGGCCGCGTCCCCACGCGCCTCCTGCAGGTCCGCGAGCGCCAGCGCGCCCTCCTCCAGGTCCTCGTCGTAGGCCTTGCGCAGGGGCGGCTCCGCGCCCTCCAGGTCGCCCCGCTCCATCCGGAGCCTTCCCTGCTCCAGGCAGGACGAGGTCGCCCCCATCGCGCACGCCAGTCCGAAGGCGCGGTCCGCGTCCTCCGTCCGGCTATCGACCGTGAGCTGCTGGCCCCACGCTTCGCAAGCCGACGAGCTTCCGCCCTCGCACTGCTCCTGAAGCGTGGGGATCCGCGTGTTCGACGACGTGGTGACGCAGGCCACGGTCAGCAGGCAGGGCCACAGGCACAGCCAGCGACCAAGGGACGCGAGGAGACCACGGAGGGCTGAGGCCACTTCCATGGTCGACATTCAAACACAAGGCGGGGGACGCCGGGGGCGTCGACTCAGCGCGTCTTCAGCGTTCTTCGAGCGGCCCTTCGCCGTCGTTGACGACGCCCGGGTTGCGGCCGACGTCCGGTCCGTCCCCGCTGCGCTCGTCGGCCTTCTGTTCCTCGGAGGCGGTGTCGCCCGAGCCGCCCACGCCTTCGCGGAAGCCCTCGGCGGCCTCCCGGCTGGACTCGCTGAGGCTCTCGGCGGCCTTGCTCGCGCCGTGCTTCACGTCCTTGGCGGCCTCGCCTACCTCCTGGCCCACCTGGCGGGCGTTGTCGTTGACGGACTGCTGCTGGCGCTCATTGCAGCCCGCCGTAAAGCCCACCGTCCCAATCACTCCCAGCACGACGAGCCCGTTGAAGCGGCGTGTCCACATGGTGGTCTCCTTGGAGGGCCTGTGCCCTCAGGGGCCAAAAGTAGGCACGGTCCCGTCCCGACGAAGTCCCGCTCCCCCGCCTGGACGGCCGCGAGTCCACGCCTGCCTGTCAGCCCCCTGCCGCGCGTCAGTGGCCGGTTTCTTCCTCGGGCGCATCCACATGGTCCAGCGCAATCTGGACCTGCTCCCGGTAGAGCGGGACGACCTCGACGTCGGCGATGCGAGAGAGCACCTGACGCGCGGCGGCGAGATCCCCGGCCTGCTTCAACTTGTACGACTCCACCAAGGCACGCGACAGCCGACGCGAGCCGTCTCGGATGCGGCGGTGCACCTCGCGAAGGAACGCGGCGGCCGACACCGGCGAGGACAAGGCCTCACTCGCTTCCACCGCGGTGAGCGCCACGTCAGGGGCCACGCGCAGTAGCAGCTCGCGCAGTTCGTCCGTCACTGGCAGCTCGGCATCTTCGGGAAGCTGGTTGCCCAGCTCCCTCACCCTGTCCCAGTCGCCCGGCATCAGCCCCGCCCATCCTTTCCCTGCTGACAGAGTTCGAACGGCCATTGGTGCTGGCCCCTGCAGCGCTCCATGCAAGCATTGCAGTCTCCCGTCCATCTCGGCTTTTTCTGGCTCGCGCACAGCGTGTACGTATCAATGCAGTGCTGTCGCCATCCCTCGTCCGGGTCGGCGGCCTCGGCGCTGGTCGCCTTCTGCGCCTCGCGCATGCCCTGCATCAACGTGGCAGCTTCTGCCGCCTCGGAGGCCGTCATCCCGCACGCATCGGCGCTCCTGAATTTCTTCCAGCAGCACACCGGACTCGGTTCACCAGGACGGCAGGCGTCGACGGCTTGTGCCAGGTACTCACGAGTGCTGCGTGGCCCTGCTTCATGTGCAGAAGTTGAGCAGGCGACGCCGAGGAGCAAGGCGACGGGCAGGCCCATCCAATGAATGGGCCGTCCCAACAGCGGAGAGGTGACAAGGTCCATGGTTCCTCCTGGCTTCGCGAAGCGCGTCAGTGACCCGTGTCCTCCGGTGAATCCGAGTAGGGCTCATCCTGCTCCACGGGGAGTTCGTCCGGCACGTCCACCACGGCGTCGGGGTTGTCCGGATCCAGCTCCGGCTCCCCGGCCACGTCGATGAACTCCCGGGGATCCCGGAACGCGTCGGGCTTGTCGACCTTGAAGCCGACGTTCGTGGCGTCCGCTGCGTTCGCGCAGCCCTTCGAGGTCGCGAAGAGCCGCAGCACCTTCACGTCGTCCCAGTGCTTCTCGTCGTCGAAGAGGATGGTGTCGGTGATCAGCTCCGACCCTCCCGGCGGGAGGCTGAACTCACCGCTCGGCGTCTCCTCGATGTGACACGGGCACCCCTCGCCGGTGTACGCGCGCAGGCACGCGGTCCCCGACGCGCGCCGGCCGCTCAGGTTCTTCACCGTGTAGGTGATGGAGTACGCGGTGCCCGCCTCGTCCCGGTTCAGCTCGACGTTCGACAGCGCGAAGTCCGCCGGCTGCGCCGCCACCACGTTCCGGGGCGCAGGTCCGCCCGGCGGCACCGGCTGCCCCGTCGGCAGGACGTGCAGGACCTCGCTGGTCGCCTGGGGCGGAGAGCGCTTGCAATCGCCCACCGTCGTGAACAGGCGCACCGACCGGGCCTGCTTCCAGAACGTGCGCGCCACCGTCGCGGCGTCCTGGAACGTGTCGGACGTGCCGCCCTTCAGGCTGAAGACGCCCAGCTTCAGCGCTTCGATGACCTCCCCCTTGTCGTCGTGCAGCCACAGGCACGCCTCGCCCCGGCCCTGCGCCGTGCCCGGGTTGGTCAGCGTGTAGGAGACCTTCAGGTCGTCGTCCTTGGAAAGGAACGTCACGTCCGAGAAGCGCAGCGGCTTGCGCACCTCCGCGACCGGGGCCGCGTCACGCACGGCCACCGCCGCCGGGGCCACGCCCGCATCCAGGGACGCCACGGCCGCGGGCGCCTCCTTCTTGCAGCCCGGCCCCCACACCACCGCGCACCCCAGCACGAGCACGCCCAGGGCGCGCACACGTCGCTTGCCACTTCGCATCATGAACTCCCCCTCCATGGACACCCAGCCCGGTCTCATACGGGACTCCGCCACGATGCGGCAAGCCGGGCCCCAAGGCGGTTCCCGCGCGGCGAGAATGCCGGGTCCTCCTCATCCGCCCTCGCACGTGCTTGACGGAGCATGCACGGAGCGCTCGGATGCGCGCCCTATGCCCATCCCCCAGTTGCGCACCCGTGCGGAAGCCACCGACTACCAGGAAACCTCTCGCAGCGCCGACGTGGTCGCGTTCGTCGACGCGCTCTGCGCGCAGACGAAGCTCGCGAAGCGCGTGGACTTCGGCCAGAGCGGCGAGGGTCAGCCGCTCATCTCGCTCGTCATCAGCGACCGCAACTGCTTCACGCCGGAGCTGGCGCGCAAGCAGAAGAAGATCATCGTGATGGTGGAGGCCAACATCCACGCCGGTGAGGTGGAGGGCAAGGAGACCCTGATGGGGCTCGCGCGCGACCTCACCCTCACGTCGCTGGGCAAGAAGCTGCTCGACAGGCTCTGCCTCGTCTTCATCCCCAACTTCAACCCGGACGGCAATGATCGCATCAGCCCGGGAAACCGCGCGCTCGACCTGAAGAACCTGGAGGGCCAGGTGAACCCGGCCGGCGGCGTGGGCATGCGCTACACCGGCGAGGGCTGGAACCTCAACCGCGACAACATGAAGCAGGAGGCGCCGGAGACGCGCGCCGTCGCGAAGCTGTACCAGACGTGGTGGCCGCACCTCTTCGTGGACTGCCACACCACCGACGGCAGCATCCACGCCTTCGACCTCACCTTCGACATCCCCCACGGCAACGCGGATCTCCTCTCCGCCTCACGCGACTACAACCGCGAGCTGGCCGAGCGCGTGTCCGCCGCCGTGAAGAAGAAGCACGGCTTCGACAGCCACTGGTACGGCAACTTCCTCAAGGAAGGCGACCCGCGCTCCGGCTGGCACACCTACCCCGCGCTGCCCCGCTTCGGCAGCCACTACCGGGGCCTGCTGGGCCGCCTGGACGTGCTGCTGGAGACGTACAGCTACATCGACTTCCCCCGCCGCTGCGCTGTCACCCGCGCGTGGGTGCTGGAGCTGATCCGCGACGCCGCCCGCTACGCCAAGGGCTACCGCGCCGCCACCGACTTCGAGGAGGCCGCCATCATCGCCCGCGGCAAGAACCCCGACGTGCAGCAGCGCGTGGGCATCAACTACGGCGTCGCCCAGCGCGACGGGGAAGGCGCCCTGGTGTTCGACTACCCGGCCTACGCGCGGGAGGACGACACGGCCACCATCAACTCCTACGACGAGGCCAGCATCGAAGGCCGGCGCTACCCGGGCAAGCGCCGCAAGGCCTACAAGATGCCGCACTACCGCACCTTCGTGCCCACCCAGGCGGTGAGCATCCCGTCCGCGTACCTGGTGCCCGCGTCGCTCGCGTCGCGACTGGAAGGCCACGGCATCCGCTTCGAGAAGCTCGCCACGGCGCAGCGCTTCCAGGTGGACAGCTACCGCATCGCCCGCCGCGAGCAGACCTTCAGCCCGGACGTGGCCGCCAACGTGCCCCCGCCGGGCCAGAGCGAAGTCCCCCTCAGCCAGAAGCCGAAGCCCGTGCGCTTTGAGACCGTCCTCACCGTGGCCCCCGAGCGCTCCGAGCGCGAGTTCCCCGCCGGCACCCTCAAGGTCCCCACCGACCAGCGCACGGGAACCCTCATCACCTACCTGCTGGAGCCGCACTCGGATGACGGCTTCTGCCGCTGGCAGTTCCTCGACGACACCCTCACGGTGGGGGAGCTGTACCCCATCCACCGGGTCGTGGAGGCCACGCGCGCCCCTCTGAAGGTCGAGTAGAGCGTCCGGCCGCGAACGTCCGGAAGCCCCACGGTCGCCCCCGGGGTCTGTCAGGCCCGGGGGACTTGGCCCTAGACTGTTGGCCGTAGGACCCGCGCAAGGTCGGCGGGGGCACGCGGGAGGCCCCGGATGGCTGACAGGCAGGACTCGCCCCGAGGCACGCGCCGCTCACGGAGCACGGGCCTCGGGCGCGCGGGGTTCTGGGTGGGACTCGCGTTCTGCATGGCCGCGGGCTTTGGCGCCGTGCGCTTTTGGAAGCAACGCGCCGCGGGCCCGGAGCTGTCCTCGCTGTGGCTGTCGGACCTGCCCACGCGCCCCCTGGAAGTGCGCCTTGCCCACCCCGCGGCGGACGTGCACCGCCGCTTCGTCCCCCCTGTGGAGCCAGGCCCCGCGGCCCGCCCGGTGCCGCTGGGGGCCCTGTCCCGGCTGGACGAGCGGGGCGACGCGTACGGGGTCGCCATCAGCTACCTGCTGCATGGCTACACGGAGCAGGCGCTCGCGCACCTGTCGCACGTGCCGCCGTCGCCGGACAGGGACACGGCCCAGGCCGCCGCCGCCCTCATGCGCGGGCGTCACGACGAGGCCCTGGAGCTGCTGGACGCCACGCTCGAAGCGGCGCCCGAGTCCCCGCAGGCGCGCTGGAACCGGGCCGTGTTGATGCGCGAGCTGGGCCTGTCGCTCGTCGCCGCCACCACCTTCGAAGAGGTGGCCGCGCAGGGCGAGCCCGGCTGGAGCGACGAGGCGAAGGAGCAGGCCCGGAGCTTGCGCGCCCGTTTCCAGGAGCGGGCGGACGCGTGGAAGACGGCCCGCGACGTGCTCCTCGCCCGGCTGCGCACGCCAGACGCGCCGCTGCCGGTGGAGACGGTCAGCCGCTTCCCGGGGCTCGCGCGCGAGCGCTTCTATGACCTGCTGTGGGCCGCGGAGGACGCGGCGCGGGTGCGGGAGTTGCTACCGCTCGCCACCGTGCTGGACCATGCATCCGGAGGCCGCGCGCTGGAGGACAGCGTGGAGCGGCTGGCCGTGATGGACTTCACGCGCCGGGCCCCGCTTGCGCGCGAGTACGTGCAGTTGGTGCTGGAGCAGCATCCGTCGCCCGCGGGCTTCATCGAACGGCTGCGCCAGGAGGAGACGGCCCGCGACCTGCTGCTGGGCGCGCTGCTGCGCACGCCCGGCGTGGCGCGCACGCAGGAGGAGCTGCGGGCCCTGACGCGCGATGTGAGCGACCCGTGGATCCTCTTGCGCGTGGAGGTGGAGGGGGCACGGCTGGATGACCTGGCGGGGCTGGGAGCCCAGGCGGGGGACCGGCTGCGGGCGGCGCTGACGGGGTGCCGCGAGCACAAGCTGCCCCTGCGCTGTGTGGACGTGCTCACGCGGCTGAGCCAGCGCGCGACCGCGTCGAACCGGTTGGTGGAGGGCGAGGAGTCCGCGCGTGCCGCGTGGCAGGAGGCCGCCGCGCTGGGGGAGTGGGAGCGCGAGGGCGCCGCGCTCGTGATGCTGGCCAACGCGACGCGCTTCCAGCGGCGGGTGGCCCTGTCGCGCGCCTACCTCACCGAGTCCCTGGCCCGGCAGCCCGACGACTGCATGGCGCGCACGCAGGCGCACCGCAACCTGGCCTCGCTCGCGCTGATGCGCTTCCGTCCGCAGGAGGCGCGCAACGAAATGGAGGCCTCGCTGGCGTGTGGCCAGACGCCCGGGTTGCAGGGCGCGTGGATCCTCGCGGACCTCGCGCGCCTGGATCCGCGACCGTCCGACGAAGCGCGCCTGCGCGCGGAGCTGGGGCGGGTGACGCCGTTGATGGAGAACGCGGGCCGGCGCGTGCTGGCCACGCTCATCGAGGGCCGCTTCATGGTGGCCCGCGACTGGCGCAAGGGTCAGCAGGTGCTCCGCCGCGCCATCGCCGAAGCGGAGCCCCTGCTGCGGACCTACGCGGATGCGCGCGACGCGCGGGTCGTGGCCTTCCAGACGCTGGCGGTGAGCGCGGGCCACGCGGGCGCCTTCCGGGAAGCGCTGGACGTGGTGGCCGAGAGCCTCCAGGTGCCCGTGCCGGAGGGCTGCGTGCTGGCGGCGGCGGTGGAGGATGAGCGCACGGTGACGGTGGTGCGCGGGCTCCAGGGGCAGGTGCGCGGCCACTACGACGCGTCCCGCACGCAGCCCCTGCGCGATGAGCTGACGGGGCTGGTTCCCCCGGAGCTGGTGGCGCTGCTGCGCGACTGTCCCCGCGTCGCCGTGCTGGCCGCGCCGCCCCTGGACAGCCGCGCGGGCATCCTGCCGCCGGACCTCGCGTGGAGCTACCGCGTGGGCACGGGCGCCCAGGCACCTCCGCCCATGAAGGCTCCGCTGCACGTCGTCGTCTCGGACGTGGAGCCGCCCGCGTCGCTGCGGCTGGCGCGGCTGCCCTCGGCGGCGGACGCGGACCTGGAAGGAGCGCAGCGCTTGCTGCGCCTCAAGGGCATGCAGGCCACGCCCGAGCGCGTGCTGGAAGCGATGGAGCAGGCCACCGACATCGACATCCACGCGCACGGCGTGGTGGACCGCGCGCTGTCGGACGCCACGGTCATCGCGCTCTCACCGCAGCAGGACGGCCACTACGCGCTCACGGCGGAGGAGCTGCGGCGCCGGCACCTGCACGGCGCGCCGCTGGTGGTGCTGGGCGCGTGCAGCGCGGCCCGGCTCGCGCCCATCCTCCACCAGACGTCGTCCCTGCCGCAGGCGTTCCTCGCCTCGGGAGCGAGGGCCGTCTTCGCGGCGACGGCGGACATCCCGAACGACGCAGGCGCCTTCTTCCGCGAAGTGCGCGAGCGCATCCAGGCTGGAGCGGAGCCCTCCCAGGCCCTGCGCGCCGAGCGCCTCGAATGGCGCCGGCAACAGCCCGGCATGAGCTGGGTGGACAAGGTCCTGCTGTACCAGTAGCCCCGCGCGCGAGCAGGGCCGTCACTCCAGCGGCGGCAGCGCGGACGGCAGCGGCTCCGCGTCGGACTCCCACGTCACGTTCGGCACCGGCAGCGCGAACGCCTCGAACGAAACGGCGAGCCCGCCCTCCGGCGCATGGAAGCCGTACCACCAGCCCACCGGCACCAGCAGCAGCTCCCCGGGCGACAGCGTCACCTCCAGGCGCAGGGGCGCGGCCTTGTCGTCCACGGCCGACGCCACGCGCGTCAGCTCGAACGCCGGGACAAGCTGGAGATTCCGCGCGCCCCGCACCTGGGCAAGCAACACATTGCGCCGCGCGGCCCTGAGCGGGACCTCCGCCCCCGCGGGCTCCCACCACAGGCGGGGCTCGCACGCGCGCGCATCCTCCGCCGCGAGCCCCCGAGGCGTGGGCAGTCCCCGCGCCAGGGGCTCCAGTCGCGCGTCCTCGAACAGCGGCACGCAGCACGCATGACGCGCCTCGCGCTCACCCAGCAGGGCCGCGACAGCTTCAGGGGCCCACGTCGCGGGCTCCAACGTGGAAGCCCACGCGTCGCGCAGCACCACCGGCAGGTTCTGGAAGTAGTAGCGCTCGAAGAACGCGGACGGCGCGAGCGCCTCGTGGAGGTCCACCCGGGGCGGCGTGTCCGTCTGCTGGAACAGCTCGGCATAGACATCCAGCAGCCCCTCCAGCTTGCGCTGCATCCCCACCGCGCCCAGGGCCCCGACGACGAAGGGCTCCCGCTGCTCCGCCGCCACCGCCTGCCGCGCCGTCTGCGCCGCCACGCCCGCCTTCTCCAACGCGGACACCAGCTCGCGCGGCGCCGTGCCGCGCAGCAGGTTCTCCACCAGCCACCGTCGCCACTCGGGCGTCAGCGGCGAGCCCTCCGCCTTCACTTCGCGCGACGCACTCATCGGTGCTCCTCCGAGGGCGTGGCGCCCAGCCAGCCCTCGCGCCAGAAGGTGTTGAAGCCGGGAGTCTCCTCGAAGTTCACGAACGTGACGGACAGGCTCGGGTCCAGCGCCCGCAGCGCATGCCACCACCCCACCGGGATGAAGAGCACGTCCCCGGGCCCCACCTCCACCGTGTGCAGGGCCACGCGAGCGAAGTCCGGGAAGCGCACCGTGTCCGGCGCCATCACGTCCACCGCGCTGTAGAAGCCGCGCACGTTGGACATCCACGGCGTCTCCCACGACGGCGCGAGCCACACCTGCTTGCGGCCCCACACCTGGCAGAACAGGACGTTGAGATGGTCGTGGTGCAGGTTGGACAGCGTCCCCGCGGGCCCCAGCCACACATGCACGCGGTCAGGCCCACCCAGGTCCGGATGGATATAGCCCTCCGGGGCACGCAGGTCCTCCAGCAGCGGCCGGAAGGCGTCGCGCAGCAGCAGGCTGTTGCGCGCCACCAGATACATGTCGTTCGTCGGCGCACCTTCGAAGCGCGCGAGCAATTCGCGCAGGGGCACCTCGCGGCGCAGGCGGTCGGCATGGAAGTCCGGCAGCGCCTGGGCATCGCGCCCCGCCATCACCTCCACCCGCTCGTCACCGAAGCGCTCGGCCATCCACGCGGGCGTCCACCGCTTCAGCGCGGGCCAGTCCTCCAGCAGCCCTTCAATGACGACCGGCCGGTTGCGCCGGTAGTAGTCGGTGAAGAACTCCTCCGGACGCAGCCGGTGACGCCGCTCCACCTGGAGCTCCGGATGCGCCTGTCGGTACAGCTGCGACCGCGCCGCGAGCAGTGATGCCAACACAGTCGACCGTTCCGCGTGGCTCCGGCCGCCTACCACTGAAGGGTGAGTCTCGGCGGCGCGCACCCCGTCCCGTGCGGCTTCGGAATCCATGCCCGCCGCTTCCAACGTGGCCACGAGCCTCGCGGAAGACACCCCACGCACAAGGTTCTCCGCCAGCCACGTTTTCATTTCAGGGGGGAGGGCGTTCTTCATCTACGGTCCCCCCGCATCGGGCTGAACGTTTTGGGTTGTCCACATCCACGTTGAGCGGACTCCAATGACTCCTCCTTCGAACTCGCACCAGATCGTCCCGAATCCCCCGCCGACCCCTCCCGGAGAAGAGGAGGGCGACCCGCTCCGTCGCAGGACTCCCGAGCCCACGCCGCCGCCGCCCACGCCGCCCCTTCCTGAAACGCCCCAGCGCAAAAACCTCGACGAATAACCGGCCCGCGCGGGGGCATGCCTCATCCGGAGGTGTGCCACCGCGCATTGCCGCCCGGCACGTCCAGGGACTGGAACGTCACCGACACGCTCACCTCGAGCGCATGCACCTGGTGCCACCACCCCACCGGGATGAAGAGCAGCTCACCGGGCCCCAGCACCACCTCGTGCACGTGCGCCGCGCCGAAGGCGGGGAAGCGCGCCAGGTCCGGCGCGGACGCGTCCACCGCGCTCCACACATGCGTGTGGTTGTACACGCGCGGCGTCTCGAATGAGGGGATCAACCAGAACCGCTTGCGCCCGTGGACCTGGCCGAACAGCACTGAGTCCACGTCATGGTGCAGCGCCGTGCGCGTGCCGGCCGGGCCGATCCACAGCTTGATGCCCCCGGGCTCCGGACGCGGATGCAGGAAGCCGGGAGCAAAGCGCACGTCGTCCAACAGCCCGCGCAACTCCGGCCGCTCCAGCGCGAAGTTGCGCGCGGTGAGGTACAGGTCGTTGGTGGCCCCGCCGTGCTCCAGCCGGTGGAGGAACTCCGCCAGCCGCATCACCGTGCGACACGCATCCGGGGACAGGTCATGGTCCGCGCGGGACTCGCGGCCCGTCATCACCTCCACCTCCACCTCGCCATGCGTCCGCGCGAGCGCCTCCGGCCGCCACCGCTCCAACAGCGGCCAGCCCTCCAGGAAGTCCTCCAGGATGACGGGCCGGTGCGCGCGGTAGTAGCCGTCGCGGAACGCCTCGGCGGACACACCCCGCCGCCGCTCCACCCGGAAGTCCGCCTGCGCATGCAGCGCGGCCCGCACGTCCAGCAGCGACGCCACCTCCGCGCCCACCCCCATCTGTCGGACGCCGGACTCCACCGCCGGGTGCCGCCGCGCGCGCTCCACCTCCGCGCGAGCGTCCTCCGGGGCCACCCCACCCTCCACGAGGGCCCGGGCCAGCGCGTCCGCCGCCACGCCACGCAGCAGGTTCTCCGACAGCCACGCATGCCACGAGGGCGACAGGGCCATGGCCCCAAGTCTAGGCCACCCCCAGCGCGGCACGGCAGGGGCATCCCCCCGAATCCCTACAGGCTCAACGCGCCCTTGAGCCCCAGCACGATGGCGTCGCGCGCGCGCTCGTCGGCGCCCGGGCGGATGTACTGGAAGTTCGGACGCAGCACGAGCCACGGCATCGCGTGCAGGCTGTAGTACAGCTCCCCCAGGTACTCCGAGCGGGACACGGGTGCCGTGGGGTCCTGCTGCTGCTTCAGCCGCTGGGACGTGACGTAGCGCCCGTTGGGGTGCGTGCGGCCCAGCGCGAAGCCCACGTCGTCGTCCGGCCGTCCGAAGAGGCCCGTGTAGCCCAGGCCCGCGGTGTACTGGCTGTCCACGGCGGAGGTGTCGCGGTCCGTGTGCGTCAGGCGCACGAAGACGCTGAGCCCCTGCGCCTCGTTCGCCGCGCCCCGCACATGCGTGAGCTGCTGGCGCACCACGAGGTACGCGCCGTAGCGCCCGCTGCGCTGGACGCCTTCGAGCAGCACGTCGTTCGCGTTGGACGTGTTGTACCAGACGCCCAGCTTGTAGAGCCCCTCCAGCCGCTGCCCGTCGAACTTCGGGTTCCACCCCAGCTCCAGGGGCAGCATCACCCCGGTCGCTCCGGAGAAGCGCCCCAGGTAGAAGGACGGGTCCAGGTTGCGCGGGTTGATTTCATAGGCGGCGAGCTGCACGTAGGCCACCTTCAGCGTGTCCAGCCGCAGCCGCGTGCCCCACTGGCTCACCGGCCAGTTGAACCAGTAGTTGCCCACGATGTTGCCGGGCTGCGCGCCGCAGAAGGTCAGGTTCTGGAAGTCGCAGCGGAAGTCCGCCGAGTCCTCGCCCACGGTGACGCGCCCCAGCTTCCAGTGCAGTCGCCCGTCCAGGAGGAGCTGCTCGTACCAGAGCTGGGTGATGCGCCCCACGTTGCCGCGGCCGTACACCTCCTGCACGAGCTGCAGCGTGCCCAGCTCCATGTCCGCGCCCAGGTTGTTGCCGTTGCGGTGCGTGAACGTGAACTTGAAGGTGCCGCCGGGCAGGCCGAACAGCTTCTCCGTGTCCAGCCCGAGCCCCACGTCGAACTGGCCCGCCTGCCGGAGCGCATGCCCCTTGCCACCCCGCGCGTTGTAGGCGAGCTCCGTGGCGTAGCGGACCTGGAGCGACACCCCCAGCTCGAACAGCAACCCGCGCACGCCGCTCCAGTCACCCGTCAGCCCCGGAGGCATCTTCGTCTCGGCCGCCAGGGCCGGGGCCGAACCCAGCAGGGCCCACCCCAGCATCCACCCCACCCAGGCCTGCCGCCACGCCGCCATCCGGACCCTCCCCTCGCACGCCACCGGTCCTCAATGGCAACGGTTCAGGGGATGTCCACCCGGCCCCGGAGGCCGGCGTCGCATTCACGCCACTCCCCCTGGCCTCCCAGCGGGGCCAGGGGTGCGGCGCGCGACACTACTTCTGCGGCAGCGGGACGGAGCGCACGTGCAGCTCGCGCAGCTGCTTCTCGTCCACGTCACCGGGGGCGCCCGTCATCGTGTCCGTGCCCGTCTTCGTCTTCGGGAACGGGATGACGTCGCGCAGGGACTCGGCGCCGGTCAGCAGCATCACCAGGCGGTCCATGCCCAGCGCGATGCCGCCGTGCGGGGGCGCGCCGAACTTGAGCGCGTCCAGCAGGAAGCCGAACTTGGTGCGCGCCTCCTCCTCCTGGATGCCCAGCGCCTGGAACACCTCCGACTGCACCTTGGGGTCATGCAGGCGGATGGACCCGCCGCCGATCTCGAAGCCGTTGAGCACCACGTCGTAGCGGTGGCACTTCACGCGGCCCGGATCCGACAGGAGATGCTGCACGTCCTCGTCATGCGGACGCGTGAAGGCGTGGTGCGCCGCCGCCCAGGTGTTCGTCTCCTCGTCGAACTCGAAGAGGGGCGGGTTCACCACCCAGAGGAACTTCCACTGGCCGCCGCTGCCGTACTCCGGGATGAGGCCCAGCTTCTTCGCCACGTGCACGCGCAGGTTCGCCATCACCGTGTGCACCAGCGACTCGCGGCCGAACTGGAACAGCAGCAGGTCGCCCGGCTTCGCGTTGCACGCCTGGTTGATGGCCAGCCGCAGCGCCGGTGTAATCGTCTTGGACAGCGGGGACTGGGTCCACTCACCGCCCTCGCCCACCTTCGCGCGCGCCAGGCCCTTGGCCCCCGCCTGCTTCGCGAAGTCCTCCAGCTTGTCGCTCTCCGCGCGGGACAGCGCCTTCTCCGCGGGGACGACCATCGCCTTGACGATGCCCTTCTCCTGCACCGCGTCCCACATCATGGGCACGCCGCCCGCGGCGCCGTGCTCGCGGATGAGGTCGGTGAGCACGATGTGCTCCAGCCCGAATCTCAGGTCCGGCTTGTCGTTGCCGTACTTCGCCATGGACTCGTAGAAGTCCATCCGCTGGAACGGCGTGGGGATGTCCAGGCCCAGCACCTCGCCCCACAGCTTCTTCAACAGCCCTTCGATGATGGTGAAGATGTCGTCCTGGGTGACGAAGCTCATCTCCACGTCGATCTGCGTGAACTCCGGCTGCCGGTCCAGGCGCAGGTCCTCGTCGCGGAAGCACTTCACGATCTGGAAGTACCGGTCGAAGCCCGCGACCATGAACAGCTGCTTGTACAGCTGAGGGCTCTCCGCCAGCGCGTAGAACTTGCCCGGGTTCAGCCGGCTGGGCACCAGGAAGTTGCGCGCCCCACCCGGCGTGTACTTGCCCATGAAGGGCGTCTCCAGCTCCAGGAAGTTGTTGCCGTGCATGTACGCACGCGTGAGCGCGTTCATCTTCGAGCGCGTCATCAGCGTGCGCTGCAGGGGCCCCCGGCGCAGGTCCAGATAGCGGTGCGCCAGCCGCTTCTCCTCGGACGTGTCCACGTTGTCCTCGATGAGGAACGGCGTGGGCTCCGAGCGGTTGAAGATGGTCAGGTCCGAGGCCTTCACCTCGATCTCCCCCGTCTTCATCTTCGGGTTCACGTTCTTGCCGCGCGACAGCACCTTGCCCTTGATGCCGATGCAGAACTCCAGGCGCAGGCTGCCGGCAATCTCGTGGGCCTCCTTCGCGTCCGGCTCGAACACCACCTGGGTCAGCCCGTCGCGGTCCCGCAGGTCGATGAACACCGCGCCACCGTGGTCACGGCGGTTGTGCACCCAGCCGAAGAGGACGACCTCTTCGCCGACGTTCGCGGCCGTGAGCTGACCGCAGGTATGGGTACGCTTGACCTCGGAGATGAACGGGACCGCCATGGAGACCGCCTGCGTTTTGTTCGGGAAGGAAGGCCGGGCACCATACCGGATCGTGGAAACAGCGCGTCAAGGAATCCGTGGCTCCCAACACCCCCTTCCTCCCTCGGAAGACGGGCGTCGGAGCGGCCAGGTTGGCGCCTCCCCGCAACCGGGAAGCCCCCCCCGGGTTGGAGGAAGCATGCACAGCGGAATGCGTGTCGGCGTGGGGCTGTGGCTGGCCCTGCTCTGGGCCGGTGCCGCCCGGGCCGAGGAGTCCGCGGAGAGCTCCCTCACCGTCGAGGCGAGCGCGGGCCACGGCTACGGGCTCTGGAGCCTGCTGGGCGACGTGGGCGTGGGCGAGACGACGTTCCTCACGCTCGGCTACACCGGCGCGCGTCCGGAGGCAGGCACCGCCGCCACCCACCAGCTCTCCGTGGGGGTGGACCATCTGGCGGGGGAGCACTGGCTCCTGTCCGGCGCCGTCAGCCTGGGGCTGCCCAAGGGCTCCGACACGCGGCTCACCCCGGAGCTGCCCCGGCGCGACCTCCCCGGCCTCACCGCCCGGACGGGCTACGGCAGCCAGGGCCTGCAGCTCGCGGCGGGCTACGACTCGGCGGGCTTCAAGGCGGTGGAGTACGGCGTGGACGCGGGCCTGGGGCTCGGCCGCTACCCGCTGCGCCGCCAGCTGCTCACCGTCTCCGACGGCGCCACGAGCGTGCGGTACGAAAGGGAGGACGTCCTCTGGGTGGCCCGCCCCACCCTGGGCGCAAGGCTCATCTGGGAGGGCCGCTGGGAGCTGGGCCTGCGCGCGGGGCTGTCCCTCTACAGCGAGGACCCGCTCACCGCGGGCCAGTTCACCGACGCCGAGTGGACGGCCCTGGAGACCCGGCTCGAGGACCAGCTCGCCGCCCGGAGGCTGCTGTCGCGCCTGCGCCTGCGCCAGCTCCGGGACCTGGGCGCGGCCGTGACGCGGCGCATGGCGGACGTCAACGCCGGCACGGGCTTCCCCTCCGCCCCGGCCCGGTTCGACCTGAAGCCGTCCCTCACCTGGCGGCTGAACGCCCGCGTCCGGGGCCAGCTCTCCTACGCCTTCACCCGGTACGTGCCCACCCAGGGCGTGGCCCACGTGCTGGCCACCCGGTGGACGGTCCGCCTGGGTGAGCCCGTGAGGGTGTGGGCCTCCGTGGCCCTCCAGCGGGACGTCCCGGAGGACCTGCCCGCGGAGGCCTCCGGCCTGCTCACACTCGGAGGGGAATACACGTTCTGAGCGGTCCGGAGTAAAACGGCGTCATGCTCCGAACAGTCATCACCGCCGCCGTCGGGCTGGGACTGGCCGCAGGCTGCGCGCCAGACAGCGAGGCGCCCGTCAAGGTCTCCGTCCTCGCCCGCTCCAGCAATGGCCAGTACGTCCCCACGCAGGTCGAACTCACCACCATCGAGGACGTCGTCGGCCTCAAGGGCACCGTCGGTGACCTCCAGGGAGGCGCGCGCATCGTCATCGACATCAATGATCCGGCGCTCAACAACGCGACCGAGGAGACCGTCGCCGACGTGCTGCTCAAGAAGTCCGGCCACGACGTGAAGGCCAGCTACATCAGCCAGAAGGATGAGAAGACGGGCGAGGACGTCCTCTGGCCCGCGGACTTCCACTCCTGGAACATGGTGACCTCGTATTACAACCTCGAGCGCGCCAACGAGTACTTCCGCGTCGTCGGCAACGTGAAGACGGCCGACTTCGAGCCCGTCCCCAAGCTCTACTACTTCCCGGAGTTCATCCAGGCGCAGTCGAGCAAGGACCCCGCGCGCGACAACGCCATCTTCTACCCGGTGCTCCAGTCGTTCATGGTGCTGCCGTTCGATCAGATCCAACGCGCGCCCCTGCCGCTCAACGCGGCGGTGATGGCGCACGAGTACTCGCACCTCGTCTTCAACCGGCTGGCCTACGCCACCCAGTCGCTGCCGCGGTCGCTGTCGCTCTGGGCCCAGGAGTCGCCCAGCATGGGCGCCAACATCCTCAAGGGCCTGGACGAGGGGCTCGCGGACTACCACGCCTATGGCGCCACCTGCCGCAGCCCCAGCGGGTGTGATCCGCGCTTCCTCGCCTCCTCCTTCGACGGCGGCCCCTTCTCCGCGGTGACGGACGAGCGGGACCTGTCGCGCGGCGACCGCTGCATGAGCGCGCTGCTCTACACGAACATGCTGAACCAGGACCTGGGCGGCTGGTCGGGCGCCGGCAACGAGTACAAGCTGGGCACGCTGCTGGCCACCGCGCTCTACCAGGCGGGCCGCTCCTCCGGGCAGGAGGCCGTGCTCCAGCGCGCTGTCGTCGCCTCCTACTACGACACGACGCCCGCCACGCCGGGCATCTTCCAGCTCACCGAGCTCTTCCTGGGCGACCAGACCCGGTTCGAACTGGCCGTGGCCCTGAGCCCCATCCTCACGCACATCACGGACCTGGAGCTGAAGAAGGCCGTGTGCAACGAGTTCATCGACCACCTGCAGATTCCCCGGGGTCGGCTCCAGGAACTCGGCGTCTGCCCTGCCAGCGCGACGGGCGGCGCCACCTGCCCCAACATCTTCCAATGAGGCCCGCTCCCTTGAACACCTGGCTCAAGGCCGGCCTCGCCGGCAGCCTGCTCCTCGCATCCCCCGCGCTCGCACAAGCGGACGAAGACGACCCGTACGCCTATCCGGATGACGAGGCCGCCCGCGCCTCGGAGAAGGCCGAGAAGGCGGACGAAGACGCCTACGAGCGCCGCCGCAAGCTGGTGGACGAAACCGACGAGTTCCGCGAAGCCGCGGAACGGGAGAACGACGACGGCTTCGACAAGCTCTCCCGCCTGGACGACCCCAACCTGGGCGTCGCGGTGGAGCTGGGCGGCGGCCTGCTGCTGGTGGACAGCGCCCGCGGCGACTTCTCCGACAACCGGCCCGGCCTGGGCGTGCGCGCCACCTGGGAGTACGGTCGCTCACTCGACAGCGAGCTGCTCCGCGAGGCCCTCTTCGCGGATCTTCGCTGGCTCTTCGCCAGCCTCAGTGACGGCACGGATTTCATCAGGGGGGACACGCGGCTTCACTACTTCACCCTCGCGCCCGCGTACCTGTTCCGCTTCGGTCAGTCCGACTTCGGCTTCTACGTGCAGGCCGGCGGAGGCCTCGCCTACCAGAACACCGCCATCACCGTGGGCGAGGACGAGACGAAGGTGAACGGCCTCAAGCCCGTCGTCCAATACGGCATCGGCCTGCGCGGGCGCCCTGCCCCATGGCTACCTTCCAGCGCAATCAACCCGGGAGGGGATGATGGACAGGGAGATGTTGCTTCATGAACTGCACCCGTCGGTGGTGCATCTGCCATTGGCGTTGCTGCCGACGGCGGCCGTGGCGGACCTCATCGTGGTGATGACGGGGGACCGGGCCTGGGCGAAGGTGGGCCGCCGGCTGTGGGTGGTGGGCGCGGGAAGCGCGGTGCTGGCCGGCGTGGCGGGCCTGGCGGCGAGCCAGGAGGTGCGCCTGGAGGCGCCGCGTGCCCGGGACATGACGTTCGTGCACGGCGCGGGGAACGCCGTCATCACGCTGGGCGCGCTGGGCCTGATGGCGTGGCGGCTGGGACGGGCCCCCACCGTGACGACGACGGTGCTGGGCCTGGGCGCGTGCGCCTTCGCGCTCTACACGGCGTCGCTCGGCGGGAAGATGGTCTACGAGCAGGGCATCGGCATCAACCCGATGCCGGGCCAGGCGCCGCAGGGCACACTGAAGGGCCCGCTGCTGCTGTCGCGTGAGGCCCCCGCGGCGCTGGTGCGGGACGCGGGCCGGGGCCTCGCGTGGCTCTGGGGCCGGGCGCGCGCGCTGCGCTCCCGCGGCGAGCCGCTCGCGACGGGGGCCACCGGCCTGGGACCCGGTGATGCACTGCCTCCCGCATACGTCCGCGCCTGAAACACGGCGTCCCAGTCCCGCCAGAAGGCCCGGCGAAGAATATTTCGACGGGCCTGAGGAATATTGGCGGCGGGCTTCGTAAAGGTCTCGGCTGGTGCGCAACGCCCAGCCCCAGACTTTTACGAGGGGACGCCTTTCCATGTTTCACAAGAACCTGCTGACGGCCGCCATGGCCATTGTCGGACTGAACGGGTGTGTCTACGGCTACGTCTACGACGCTGCGTCGGGCAGCGCCATCCAGGACGCGACGGTGACGGTCACCTCCGGCATCTGCAGCGGCAATGGCTGTGGCGTGAACCCCACCTTCCGGCAGACGGAGTCGTCGGGCCTCTACGTCTTCGACGCGTATGGCAACCACAACGGTGAGGACCAGGTGCAGCTGCTCACCGTGGCCTCCGGCCAGGAAGCGCTCCGGCTCCTCTACACCCGCGCGGGCTATCGCTCCGTGGGCGTGTATCACAAGCCCAAGTACGAGGAGGTGACGCAGGAAGGCAACACGTATCAGATCTCCAACGTGCAGCCCGTGTACCTCTGTCTGACCACCGCCGTGGACTCCGACACCGACGGCATCTGTGACGCCGCGGAGAGCCGCTACGGCACCAACCCGTTCAACTCCGACACGGACGGCGACCGCATCAGCGACTTCGCGGAGCTGTATGGCTATGCCGGCGTCGACCTGCGCTACTACGGCGCGAACCCGAGGAAGAAGGACATCTTCGTGGAGATGGACTACTACCCCGGCCTCAAGCCCACCCAGGCCGCGATGGATCGCGTGACGGCGGCGTTCGCCACCGCGCCCGTGACGAACCACGACGGCTCCGCGGGCATCGCGCTGCACCTGGTGGCGGATCAGCAGATCGCCGCGGCGGACGTGGACACGGACCTGAACCCCGTGTGGACGGACTTCGACGTCATCAAGGCCAAGTACTTCGCCACGCGCCGCGCGCCGTTCTTCCACTACCTGCTGGTGGCGGACCACTACAACGGCGGCGGCTCCAGCGGCATCTCGCGCGGCATCCCCGCCCACGACTTCATCATGACGCTGGGCAACTGGGGCGTCCCGGGCGGCACGGAGCAGCAGCAGGCCGGCACCCTCATGCACGAGCTGGGGCACAACATCGGCCTGCGGCACGGCGGCAACGAGGACGTGAACTACAAGCCCAACTACCTGAGCCTGATGAGCTACGTGTACCAGCTGGGCGGCCTGCGCGTGGACGGCACGGACGGCGTGCTCGACTACTCGCGCCTGCGCATCGCCTCCGTCAGCGAGGCCTCCGTCAGTGAGGTCTACGCCTTCGCGCCCCTGGCCCCCACCACCGAGGCGGACCTGGCCCACTACGGCGTGCGCCTCAACAGCACGTTCGTCAGCGGCACCGCGAGCGCCAACCTCGACTTCAACGCCAACGGGAGCATCCAGGCCAACTACATCGCCCGGGACCTCAACGGCGACGGAGACACCCTGGACCTCTTCACCGCGTCGCAGAACGACTGGACCGCCCTCGTGTTCGACGGCGCCGGCAGCATCGGCGACCCGTGGCTCGGCGCCACCCAGGGCCTGAGCCGCGCGCAGCCGTTCCTCGTCACCCCGGAGAAGACCGAGCCCTGCATGACCTGGGCGCAGGCCCGGGCCGGCAAGTAGCCCCCGGCTTCACCCACCGACTGGCAGCACCCACACCGCCGGGCCCGCTCTCTCCAGACGGGCCCGGCGGTCGTGTTTCACCCACCTCCCAGCACTTCAGGGGCCTGCCGAACTCTGCCGTTATTCATGTAAACTTACAGAATGCCAAGAATCGCCCTGCTGGGGTACGGACGGTTTGGACGTGCGTTGGGAGCGCTGCTCGAAGCGGCGGACGTGGGCTACCGGGCGATGGACCCGGGGGCGTCGCTGCCCGAGGGGCTGCGGGCGGGGTCGGTGCCGGAGCTGCTCGAGGGCGCGGAGCTGGTGGTGGTGGCGGTGCCGGTGCCCCAGGTGCGGGAGGTGTTGCTGGCGCTGCGGCCCCACCTGCGGCCGGAGCACCTGGTGCTGGACGTGGGC
>NZ_RAWG01000360.1 GCF_003611735.1 Corallococcus sicarius
CCACCTCCCCCGCGTCCCCCGCGCTCACCACCAACGGCGGCCACGTGGACTACGTGGAGGCGGCCTTCCGGGACCTGTCCGACACGGAGCGGATGAACGCGGAGGACGAGCTGCGCGAGGTGGCCAACGCGGTGCTCGTCGCCGAGCTGGGCGACCCGGGAGACCTGGACGCCGTGCGCCGCGTGGGCGAATGGGTGCGCGACTACCTGTCGCTGGGCCTGGAGCACCTGACGGGCGGCGACCCGGCCCGGGCGCCGGACGCGCTGCGGGACACGCCCCTGCGCCGCATCTTCCAGGTGGGCTTCACGCTGACGCTCCAGCTCAAGTACCGCGCGGACCGGCTCTTCAAGGAGCCCTTCATGAGTCTGGACGACGTGCCGCTCGTGCTCCCCGAGGAGGCGGCGGCGCTGGAGGCCCTGCGCCGCAAGCGTCCCCGCCGGGCGCTGCGCGTCCCGGGCGCGGAGGCCGTGCCGTTCCGCTCGCTGCGGGAGGTGGCTTCGTCGGAGGTGCTGCTCGCCCGCGCGGAAGGACAGGTGGCCGCGCTGGGCTCGCTCCTGGGCGGCTCCGAGGGCCCCGCGCACACCGTGCTGGCCCGCTTCGGCGTGTCCCTGGACGTGCTGGGCGTGGAGCGGCTGTGGGCGGCGGTGGTCGCCATGGCCGTCCTGGAGGAGGGCGTGGACGTGAGGCCCGTGCCCCTGGGGCGCACGGTGGAATTGGGCCAGCGCCTCTTCGAGGGCAGCCCGGACGCGCCGCGCCTGCGCCCGAGCGCGGCGGAGCGGGCCCTGGCCGCGCTCACGCCCGCCGTTGCGGAGCCCGCGCGGGAGGAACTGCGTCGGGTGGTGAACGTCACGCTGGCGCGGCTGGTGTCGGAGCTGGGCTCACCGTGGCTGCGCGAGGGGCGGTTGGACCTCATCGCCTCCGCGGTGCTTCCGATGGAGAGCGCGCCGGTCCCGTAGCTTTTTCAGCCTTGCCCGGCCCCCGTGTCGGGGGGGAACGCGCAACTGCCCGAAGATACGGGCTTCCCGCGCTTGCATCCCCTGGCACGCCCGCTGCTTTGCCCCCGCCCGCTGGCTGTTCGTCGGTGTCGCGCATGCGTTCCGCGTGCGGCGTGCCTGCGTCCGGCCCGCCAACGGCTTTCCAAGAGGGCCAGGGGCACGCGTGTGACGGGACGAGCGACCGACAGCGAAGGGGTGGAGTTCATGGAACCGGGCGCGCAGGGGCAGCGTCGCGACGTGCTGGCATTCTTCCTGCTCGTGGGGTTCGCGGCAGTGATGTACGCGGTGCCGGGTGAGTGGATCCCCGCGCTCGCGCCGCTGCGGCTCGCGCTGCTGACGTCGGGCCTCGCGGCCGGACTGATGGTGATGCGGCGGCTGGGCAAGGCGGAGCCGCTCTATTTCGACGGGGCGCGCGGCATCGCGCTCTTGGCGTTCTCGTCGCTGGCGTTCTGCTCGGTGGCGTGGTCCGTCAATCCGGACGTGACGCGCTTCCAGGGCGTGGAGCTCTTGAAGCTCACGGCCATCTACCTGACGCTCGTGAACGTCATCACGAACAGCAAGCGGCTGGCGGCGGTGTGCGCGGCCATGGTGCTGGCGGCCATCGTGACGTCCATTGGCGTCATCAACTGGTACATCGTCGGGGAGAACATGGTGGAGGGCTTCCGTTCGCGCTGGGTCGGCGTGTACGCGGACCCCAACCACATGGCGATGAACATGGTCGTCGTGGTGCCGCTCGCGGTGGCCTTCGTGGCGCGCAAGAGCACCCCGTGGTTCTTCCGCATCCTCTGCGGCGCGTCCGCCATCCTGTCGGTGGTGGCCATCGTGCTGTCGCACTCGCGCGGTGGCTTCATCGGCCTGTCGGTGGCGATGGCGCTGTGGGCCATCCGCGAGAAGCGCCGCATGCAGGCCATCGTGCTGGGCACCGTGTTCGTGCTGGGCCTGGCGGTGTTCGCGCCCAAGAGCTTCTGGCAGCGCAATGAGACGGTGACGAGCTTCCACGAGGACGCGTCCGCCATGGGCCGCGTGTACGCGTGGCAGGTGGCCAGCCGCATGAGCCTGGACAAGCCGCTGCTGGGCGTGGGCGCGGGCGGCTTCCGCTACGCGTGGTTCGAGTACGCGCCGCCCGAGGCGCGCCGCGCCTACGTGGCGCACAACATCTTCCTGGACGTCATCGGAGAGCTCGGGTGGATTGGCCTCCTGTGCTTCCTGGTGTTCGCGGGTGGATCCGTGGGCGGGGCCGCGTCCGCGTCGTCGGATCCGGAAATGGGGTGGCTGGCGCGCGCGCTGTTGGCGTCAGTGGCGGGCTACCTCGTCTGTGACTTGTTCTCCGGGTACATCCTGTCCGCGCACTGCTACGTGCTCTTCGGCCTCGCCGCGAGCGCGCACCGCATCGCGCAGGCGCGGGAGCGTGCCCTGGCGGTGGGGAGGCAGCCGGCACCGACTCAGGTGCCGACGGCCACGTGGGAGGGGTCTGGGCATGCGGCGTGAGGAAGCGCGGATGGGGCAGGAGCCCCTCCGTCTGGTGCAGTTCACCCGGTCGTTCCACATTGGCGGCACCGAGGTGCAGGTGCTGGAGCTGCTGCGCGGGCTGCCGTCCAGCTACCGGTTGCAGGTGTCGGTGCTGGAGGACGCCGGGCCGCTGATGGAGTCCGTCCGCAAGCTGGGCCACGCGCCGGAGGTGTTCTCGCTCAAGGGCTCACTCGCGAAGCCGAACACGGCCCTTCAAATCCTCCGCCTGGCGCACTGGCTGCGGAAGCACCGCGTGCACCTGGTGCACGTGCACGACTTCTACTCGAGCATCATCGCGGTGCCGGCGGCGAAGCTGGCGGGCGCGAAGGTCATCGTCGGCCGGTTGGATTTGTCCCACTGGCAGGGCAGGGCCCGCCGCCTGCTGCACGCGCAGATGACGCGCCTGGCGGACCACGTCGTCGCCAACGCGGAGGCCATCCGCACGATGGTTGTCCAGGAGGAGGGGCTGCCCGCGGACCGCGTCTCCGTCATCCACAACGGCCTGGACCTGCAGCGCTTCGACGCGCGCGTCGCCGAGGGCCTCAAGGCCCCGCTCCCGGACCCGGGCGACGTGCCCACCGTGGTGCACGTGGCCAACATGAACCACCCGGTGAAGCGGCAGGAGGACCTGCTCCTCGCGCTTGCCATGCTGCGTCATGAGGGCGTCCGGCTGAACGCGTGGCTGGTGGGAGACGGCCCGCGCCGGCCCGCGCTGCAGAAGATGGCGCAGGAGCTGGGCGTGGCGGACGGGGTGCACTTCCTGCTGCACCGCTCGGACGTGCCGGCCCTCTATGGCCGGGCCACCTTCGGCGTCCTGTGCTCGTCCGCGGAGGGCATGTCCAACGCGGTGATGGAGGGCATGGCCGCGGGCCTGCCCATGGTCGTCACGCGGGTGGGCGGCAACCCGGACCTCATCGTGGACGGGGAGCGGGGGCTGGTGGTGGAGCCGGAACGGCCCGCCCAGCTGGCCCAGGCGTTCCGCCGGCTGCTCTCCCAGCCCGAGGAGGCCCGGAAGATGGGCAAGGCCGCCCGGCGCTTCGTCGCCCGCGAGCTGTCGCTGGAGAAGATGGTGGGCCAGCATGACGCCCTGTACCGAAGGGTGGCACAGCGGCCCCAGGGCTGATCCCCGCCCCTGGGGGCCGGGAAATGTCAGACCCACCTGGATAATCCGAGCCCGTCCTCAAGCAATTGGGGGCGGGCGCGTTCGTAGGGAGGGGGACGTGCCCCGCGCTTATCCCTTCGTGCGATTCCAGGTTATAGATGGGAATAGCTCGTTTTTCGTGGAGATTGGTAGGGTGGCCGTGGTAATGGCGCCGGGGGCATTGCCAGTCACACCGGGCGTGCTCACCGTGGGTGACATCGGATCAGGCGGAAGAGGAATCCCCGCCGGCAGGACGTGGTTTTGAAGGAAGCGGACGTCGAGCGCGGGGCCCTGAGGCACGGGACGCGGGACGGACGCGGAACATGAAGGTGGCGCGGAGTGGCCCGAGGGCCTGCTTCGCATCCGCCCGCGACTTTACGAGGCCCTGCCAGTCGGCACGCGGCCCGGGGCGCTCGCCGGTAAAACTCCAAGGTGCCGGCGAGCGCTCTCTTTTTTGCCTCAAGCGGAGCAGGGGAGGCGCTTCAAGCCTCCGCCCGCCCACACGCTGCTGGCTACTTCAGGTTGCCAATCACCTGGATGGTGGTGTCGCTCTTCAGCAGTTTGCTGACGAAGTTCACCGTCTCCTGCTGCTTCTGGAGCATCAGCTGGGCCTCGGCGCGCGTGCGATCATCGCCGGTGAGTCCCTTGAGCAGCTTCTGCTCGGTGGCGTTCAAGCGCTGGCTGGTGTTCAGCGCGGCCAGCACGGTCCCGTCCTTGTTGATCTTCGTGCTCATGCGCACCACCTGTCCTGGCCGCCCGGCGAGGGGGTCTCCGGGCGGAGAAATGGGTCTGCAAGATTATCGCGGAACCCGGCGAAAGTTGCCCCGCCCTGGAAAATCAGTGCAGGACGGGACGCTTCGCCGGGCGTCCCCGACCAGGCGGCCCCGACTAGGCGTCCCCGACGAGGTCGAAGAGCTGCCCCACGCCCCTGGCGCGGGCCACGTCGTAGAGCGCGCGGGCCAGGGCCACGTCCTGGACCGCGAGGCCGGTGGAGTCGAAGACGGTGACCTCGTCGCCGGTGCGGCCCGGCTTCTTGCCCGCGACCACCTCTCCCAGGGTGCCCGCGAGCTGCCCGGCCTGGAACAGGCCGTCGTGCAGGGGGACGTTGACCTCGCCGGAGTGGAGCGCCTGCTCCGCATCGTCGATGAAGACGCGTCCTTCCACGAGCAGGCGCGGATCCAGCTCCTGCTTGCCGGGAGCATCCGCGCCCATGGCGTTGATGTGGGCGCCGGCCTGGACCCACTCGCGGCGGACCACGGGCGCGCGCGCGGGCGTGGCGGAGCAGACGATGTCCGCGCCGGAGGCCTCCTGGAGGCTCACCACGCGGCCGCCCTTCTCCTTCTGGAGGGCCTGGGCGGCCTGCTCGGACACGTCCGCCATGAGCAGCTCCAGGTCCCCGAAGAGGGCGCGGTGCGAATCGATGAGCACCCGCGCCTGCACGCCGCAGCCCACGAGCCCCAGCGTGCGGGGCTTCTTCTTCGCCAGGTACTTGGACGCGATGCCGCCCGCGGCGCCGGTGCGCCACGCGGTGAGCAGCGTGCCGTCCAGGATGGCCAGCGGGGAGGCGGTGTCCGGGTCGCTGAGGATGTAGACGGCGCGCACCGTGGGCAGGCCGTGCTTCTGGGGGTTGCGGGGATGGGCGTTGACCCACTTCACGCCCGCCGCCCCGTCGAGGAACGCGGGCATGGCGCGGAAGTCGCCGTCGTACTTCGGCAGGGACAGGTACACCTTGGGCGGCATGAGCGCGTCGCCGCGGCCATGGGCCAGGAAGGCGCGCTCCACGGCTTCCAGGCCGAGTTCGACGGTGTAGAGGCCGCGCAGCTCTTTCGCACTGAGGAGGAGGGTGGGCATGAACGCGCTATACCCAACCCCCGCCGCCGCCGCTACCGGGTGGGGGCCGCCAGGCCTGCGTGGGCATCCACGCCCACCACGTCGCGCACGGAGGTGTAGCCGTCGCGGGCCAGCAGGGCGCCCAGCCCTCTCAGGAGGGGACCCACCATGCCCGGGCCCTCGTAGATGAAACCCGTATACACCTGCACCACGGTGGCACCTGCTCGCAGCTTCTCGTAGACGTCCTGGGCGGTGAACACGCCGCCCACGCCGATGAGGGGCAGGGTGCCCCGGCTCCGGACGTAGGCGCGGCGGATGACGGCGTTGGACAGCTCGCGCACGGGGGCGCCGGACAGGCCGCCGGCCTCCTTCGCGTGCGCGTGTTCGAAGGGGCGGGTGATGGTGGTGTTGGTCGCGATGAGGCCGGACAGGCCGCACGCCAGCGCCACGTCCACCACCTCGTCCACCGCCTCCGGGGTGAGGTCCGGGGCAATCTTCAGGAACAGCGGCGTGCCGGGGGCCACCTTCGCCATCCGCTCCTGCACCGCGCCGAGCAGCGCGGTGAGCTGCTCCGGCTCCTGGAGCGAGCGCAGCCCGGGGGTGTTGGGCGAGGACGCATTGACGACGACGTAGTCGCCCAGCGGCGCGAGCGCGTCCACGCACGCCACGTAGTCGTCCACCGCGCGCTCTATCGGCGTGTCCTTGTTCTTGCCGATGTTCACGCCCAGCGGGCCGGGCTTCCACGCGCGGCCCGTCAGGCGGCCCGCGGCCGTGGCGGCGCCGTGGTTGTTGAAGCCCATGCGGTTGATGACCGCGCGGTGCTCCGGCAGCCGGAACAGGCGCGGCTTCGGGTTGCCCGGCTGGGGCCGGGGCGTGACGGTGCCAATCTCCACGGCGGAGAAGCCGCAGGCGAAGAGGCCGTCCACCGCCTCCGCGTCCTTGTCCAGCCCGGCGGCGAGCGCCACCGGGTGGGCGAAGCGCAGCCCGGCCAGCTCCACGGACAGGTCCATGGGGGCCTGGCGCAGGGTGCGCTCTCGCATCGACTGGCAGAGGGACGGCAGCTTCCCCAGGGCCGCGAGCCCCGACATGCCCAGCCGGTGCGCGGGCTCCGGGGCCAGCGTGAACAGCATTGCGCGCGTGAGGCCGTACATGCCGCTCAAGCGGGGATGAAGGACGCCTCGCGCGCCCACGCCAGGGCCTGGTCCACCTGCTCGGTGGTGAGCAGGCCGTTGGACTCGACGATCTCTATCTCCCGCCGCATGTCCGTCTCCAGCAGGTAGGGGCCGTCCGTGTTGATGGTGAACTTCACCTTGCGGTCCCAGAACGTCTGCATGATGTGCTGGAGTTCCTTCAGGCCCTCCACGGCCTTGGTGTGGATGTTGGACGTGGGGCACAGCTCCAGCGTGATGTTGTTCTCACGCAGGACCTTCATCGCGGACTCGTCGTACGCGGCGCGGATGCCGTGGCCGATGCGGTTCGGCTTGAGCTTCTCCACCACCGCCATCAGGCCCTCCGCGCCCGTGCCGGCCGTCTCACCGGTGTGCACGGTGCACTTGAGGCCGCCCTTGCGCGCGCGGGCGTAGAGGTCCTCGTACTGCGCCAGCGTGGGCTTGTGCTCCATCGCGTCGCGCTCCGTGCCGGCCAGGTCGATGCCGTACACGCCGCGGTTGCGGTACTTGATGGCCTTCTCGACGATGATGCTGTTGAGCTTGTGGTCGAACTCGCGGGCCAGGCAGAAGATGAGGCCCACCTTCACGCCGTACTCCAGCACCGCGCGGTCCATGCCCCGGAGCGCGGCGTGGATGATGTGGTCCAGGTCCAGCTCGGAGGACAGGTTGCGCTTCATCGGGTTGAAGCGCAGCTCGATCTGCGTGACGCGGCTGCCGCGGTACTCCTTGCCAATCACCTCGTAGACGGAGCGCTCGATGGCGCTGGGAGAGGATTGGATCTTCTCCGTCCAGGTGTGGAGGATCTTCAGGTAGTCATCGAGGCTGCCCACCTTGCCCGGACGGGAGGTGATCAGCTCGACGAAGTCGAAGTAGTTTTTGACGGGAAGCTTGAAGCCCTGCTGATGGGCAATGGACCACAGGATGTGCGGAGCCACCGCGCCACCCACGTGGATGTGGAGGTCAATCAGGTCGCGAACCATGGCGGCATGTATGCACAGCCCCGGGCACGCGTAAAGCTATCGGCGAAGCAGCACGTACACCGCGCCGGTTCCCCCGTCCTGCGGACGTGCGGTGGCGAAGGCCAGCACCAGCCGCTCCATCCGCTTCTGGGACAGCCACACCCGCAGCCCCTCCTTGAGGACGGGCACCTGGTCCTTGGAGTTCAAACCGCGCCCGTGGACGATGAGCACGCAGCGCTTCTTGGAGCGCTGGCTGTCGGACAGGAAACGCTCCACCGCGCTCCGGGCCTCCGCCTGCGTCTTGCCGTGGAGGTCCAGCGTGTCCTGCACGGAGAAGTCGCCCCGGCGCAGCGAGCGCAGCAGGTTGCGGTCCACGCCGGGAGCGGCGCCCTCGATGAACTCGTTCGAGTCGGCGACGTCGAAGCCGCCTTCGCCCGCGACGAGCTCGGAGAGCTGGGCCAGCGCCTCCGCGTTGTCGTCGATGATCTCCGGCAGGCGCGGGTTCACCTTGGGGGCTTCGCCCCTGTTGGTGATCTGCTGCACGCCGTCCATGGCGGAGAAGAAGAGGCCCACGTCGTCGTCCTCCGGGCGGGCCTTGGGGGCCTTCACGGGCCTGGCGACGGTCTTCTTCTTCGCGGCGGCCTCGGCGGCGGCCTTCTGCTGTTCCTGCTTCTCCTGGTCCTGGAGCGTCTTGATGGCGGACTTGAAGGGGTTGTTCTGGAAGGCCGCTTCCTTCTTCTTCGGGGGCTGCTTGCTCATGGGATGTCCTGGTTCTAACCCGGGCTACAGACCGCGCAGCCGTCGGATTTCCTCGTAGGCGTCGCGGACTTCCTGGAAGCGGCGGGCGGCCTGTTCGGCGGCCCGGGGCCCCAGGTGGCTGGCCTTGTCCGGATGGTGGGTGGCGGCGAGCTTGCGGTAGGCGCTCTTCACCTCCGCGTCCGAGGCCTCCGGCGTGAGGCCCAGGGACTCGTAGTGGGCGGTGGCGTCGCCCAGGTGCTGCTCGGCCACGGCCCGGGCCTTGTCGTCTGGGACGTCCAGCCCTTCGGCCACGCGCTGAAGGGCCTCGCGTTCGGAGCGCTGGAGCGGGCCGTCCGTGAGCGCCAGTTCGTAGAGAGCGTCCAGGAGGCGCAGCCGTTCGCCTGAAGGCAGGGCTTCCAGGCAGGAGGCGAGCGCCCCCGGCGCGTCCACCGTGGCCGGGTGGCGCAGGAAGTCCTTCAGGTGCCGGCGGACGGCCTGGACGGTGTGGGAGTCCGCGTGGAGGACCTCCTCGAAGTAGCGGCGGACCTCGCGGACCTCCTCGCGGCGGACATCTCCGTCGGCGCGGGCCACGTCCACGAAGAGGGCGACGAGGTCGCGGTCGAGCGGATCCTCCTCCGGGCCCTGGACGGCGGGGAACTCCCCGGGGGTGGG
>NZ_RAWG01000361.1 GCF_003611735.1 Corallococcus sicarius
CTCCCCCGCCGTGGCGCGTTTCCTCCCCCCCTCGCTGATGCTCTGCGCCGCGCTGCTGTCCGGCGCGTGCGGTGACGGCGCTCCTCCGGGCAGCGACCCGGCGAAGCCCGCGCCGTTCAAGGCCACCCAGGTCCCCAGCTCCCAGGGGCTGGCCCAGGCCCAGGGCTTCGCGGACCAGTCCGGCGGCGGCATCTTCGCCACCCCCACGGGCGGCGCCGTGCGGCTGCGGCTGGATGGCACGAAGGCGGCGCTGTCCGCCCACCCGCAGAACAAGGCCACGCTGGGCAGCGTGAGCGCGACCTTCCGCCTGGGGCCGCACAGCGCCCTGGTGGAGACGGACAGCGGCCTGTTCCTCGCGGACAAGGGCTGGCTCATCGAACCGCTGTGGCAGGAGGTGCTGGGCACCGGCATCATCGCCACCGCGCAGACGGCGGATGGCGCGGCGTGGCTCGCGCACCCCACGGGCCTGTACCAGATGCAGGGCGGCACGCTCGCGTCGCTGAAGCTGTCGGGCCAGCCCCTCACCGGCATCACCACGATGACGGCGGCGCCCGCGGAGGACGGCCTGCCGGGCCTCTGGTTCGCGCGCGACGGCAAGCTCAACGTCGTCGTGGCGTCCGCGCCGGGCGTCTACCAGGTGCGCGGCTCGGACGCGCCCCTGAGCGGCGGTGAGACGCTGGTGTCGCTCGCGGGCCTGTCCGCCGGCACCGGCACCGCGGGCGAGGTGTGGCTGCTCACCAGCACCCGCGTGCTGCGCCGGAACACGGAGGGCTGGAGCACGGTGGACCTGCCGTCCCGGCCCCAGCAGCTCCTGGGCGCGGGGCGCTTTCTCTGGGCCCGCGCGGGAGAGCAGCTCTACACCTACGACGCGGACGCGAAGGTCTGGGGCGTGGCGGAGGGGCTGCCCTCCGGGACGCCGACGCTGCTGGCCGTGGACGAGGCGGGCAGCGCGTGGGTGGACGTGAACGGGCAGGCGCTGTCGGTCAGCAAGGGCGCGGTGCCGCGGGTGACGGGGCTGCACCAGGGCATGCTGGTGGTGGAGGACGGCCTGGCGCTCCAGGCCACGCTGCCGCCGGGGACCGCGCCCAAGAGCGTGGCGTTCCAGGTGGACGCGGAGCCGGAGTTCGCCGCGACGGGGCCCGTGTACAGCCTGGGCGGCCTGGAGGCGGATGAGTCCACGCTCAAGCCGTACTCGCTCGCCACGCTGGCGCCGGGGGCGCACACGCTGGCCGTGGTGTCCCGCTTCGAGGACGGCACGGAGGCGCGCCGCGCGGTATCCTTCAAGTACCAGCCGCTCACCAGCACGCCCGGCTTCGCGCGCGACATCCGGCCCATCCACGAGGCCCGGTGCGCCAAGTGCCACACCACCAGCCCCGGCCGGCCGCTGAACACGTATGACCTGTGGAAGTCCAACGCCCAGCTCATCACCGCGGCGGTGCGCGACCTGCGCATGCCCGCGGACGGCCCGTTGGATCCGCAGGGCATTGCCCTCATCCAGCGCTGGGCCGCATCTGGCGCGCTGCCCTGACCTTGAAGTCGCCGCAGTCCTCCCGTTGAAGGCGCCCCTCTCCTCCCGGAAGGGGCGCTCCCCGAGGCCCTCTCCATGAAGCGTTTCACCCGCGCGACCCCCCTGTTCGCGCTCCTGACCCTGGCGTGTGGGGGCGGGCAGGAGCCCGCCGTGGTGCTGCCCTACGTGGGCCCCTGTGAAGGCCTGGCGCCCCTGTCGGTGACGGTGGAGCCGACGACGGTGCGCTCGGGTGGCGTGGCCACGCTGGCGGCCACCGGCGGCAGCGGCCACTACAGCTTCCGGACGGAGGCGGGTGGCTCCTCCGGTGAGGTGCGCGGCGACCGCTTCGTCGGCGGCGCGACGCCGGCCGAGGACACGCTGGTGGTGGTGGACGAGCAGTGCGGCGGCTCCGCGACCACGCGCGTGAAGGTGATCGCGGGCTTCGGTGCCTATCCCTCGAAGGCGATGCTGCGGCCGGGCACGACCTTCCAGATCCTCATCGAGGGGCTGGTGGGCACGCCGTCCTACACGCTCACCACCAACGGCTCCGGCGGCACGCTCACGGAAGGGGGCGTCTACACGGCGGGCCAGAAGGAAGCGCTGGACGTCCTCACCGTGCGCGACGCGAAGTCCGGCGATACAGCAGTGCTCCAGTACACCGTGAGCACGGCCGCGAAGCTGGTGGGTGACCCGCGGTACCTGGGCGTGCCGTCGGGCACGTCCGCGCCGCTGGGCACGGCGGGCGGCACGGACCGCGTGGTGTGGACGAAGAAGTCCGGCCCCGGCACGGTGACGAACGGGCGCATCGTGGTGCCGGCGGGCGCGGCCGGGCTCATCTCCCTGGAGGCGAAGGACGCCTTCACCGGCGACGTGGCCACGGTGGGCGTGCGCGTGCTGGACGAACTTTCGCGGCCCCTGCTGGCCCACGGCAGGCTGTCCGACGTGGCCATGATGGTCACCGCGGACTTCGACGGGGACGGCATCCAGGACCTCGCGGTGGGACAGCGCGAGAGCGAACTGTCGCGGCCCTCCGGCGGCGCGGTGTTCGTCTACAAGGGCAGCGCGTCCGGGCTGCCCACGAAGCCCACGTGGGTGCTGGCGGGTGAGACGGAAGGCGCGCTCTTCGGCGACATGCTGGCCGCGGGCGACCTGGACGGCGACGGCCGCGCGGACCTGGCGGTGTCGTCGCCGGGCGCGGACGTGACCATCGGCGACTCGGGCGCCGTGTACCTCTACACCTTCAAGGCGGGGCAGCCGCCCGCGCTGCTGCGGCCGGCGCTCACCGGCCTGGGCCGGGGCGGCTTCGGCGCCGGCATGGCCATCGCGGACGCGGATGGGGACGGGGACCTGGACCTGTTCGTGGGCTCGCCCGGAGGGGACCTGTCCTCCATTCCCAACATCAGCCGGCGCGGCGTGGTGGACATCTTCATCCTCACCAAGGGCCAGCCCGTCCCGGACCTGCCGGTGGTGCGGCTGGGCGGACAGGACCTCAAGCAGGACGGCACGCTCGTGCTGCGCAGCAACACGGAGTTGGGCCGCGCCCTCGTGGTGGCGGACCTCAACGACGACGGCCGCGCGGACCTGGCGTCGCTCATCCGGCTGTCCCGCTACCGGGCCGACGGCAGCATTGAAACGCAGCAGATGGGCGTGGCGGTGTACTTCGCGCGCAACACGGAGCCGCGCTTCCACGCCACCGCGGACCTCTACGTGATGCCGTCCAACCCGGGCGACGCGAACGGCGAGGGCACGTGGCGGCTGGGCACCCTCCCGGGCGAGGGCTCCCGGCCCCCGCTGCTGGTGGTGATGTCGGACCGGGTGGACTCGCCGGACCTGCGCACGTCGGGCGGGGTCGCGGCCCAGCAGGACACGGGCGGCGCCTTCCTGTTCGACCTGCGCGCGAACAAGCCCACGGGTGAAGCGGCGGAGAAGCCGGTGAAGGTGCCGGTGGCGGAGGCCTTCGCGCGCTTCTACGGCGACGCGCGCGGCATCTCCGCGGCCCGCAGCTGGGCGGTGATGGACGTGGATGGCACGCCGGGGCCGGAGCTGCTCCTGGGCGCGCCCAACGCGACGGCGGGCTCGGGCGCGTCCCAGCTGGGCAACGCGGGCAAGGTGCTGGTGTTCCCGCTGGCGACGCTGTCGAAGGGCGCCGTGCTCAACAAGCCGTCCGTGGCGCTGGGCGGCGCGGCGAAGTCGGAGATGCTGGGCGCGGGGCTCGCGGCGTGGCCGCTGCCGGCGGGCCCGGTGCTGGCGGGCTTCTCCGGACGGGCCTCTTCTCCGCAGGGCGCCTTCACGGGCCGCGTGGACCTCTTCCAGAAGGCGGGCGGCACGCTGGCCGAGTGGACGCGCAGCGGCGTGGAGGTGACGACGAAGCCCAGCGTGGAGCGCTTCGGTGAGTCGGTGGCGGTGGCCCGGCTGGACGGCCGCACGGTGGCGCTGGTGGGCGCGCAGGGCTTCTCCGGCCCGGGCCCCAACAACGACGGGGCCGACCTCAACGTGGGCCGCGCGTACACCTTCGACACGGCGCAGCCCGCCCAGGCCACGGTGGCCGCGGAGGGCGCGAGCGCGCCGTGGGTGGTGGGCCGCAACGTGGGCGTGGACGTGGCCTTCACGGACTTCAACGGCGACGCGCTGACGGACATGGTGGCGAGCGCCACGGGGCTCGTCATCCCCGGCACGACGTCCGCGGCCGTGGAGCGGGACGTCTACGTGCAGAACGCGTGCATGGGCGCGAACTCGCAGTCGCAGGGCGGCCTGCTGGTCTCGCTGGGCCAGAAGGGTGGCGGCTTCAAGCAGGCCTATCGCGTGTTCGCGCCGTCGGTGATTGAAGGTTGCGACGACCCGGCGGCGGCCCGGTGCAAGCGCGCCGGCATCGGCCGGGGCGTGGTGGGCGGCTTCGACTTCAACGGCGACAACAGGGAGGACCTGGCGGTGCTGCGCGACCGCGGCTTCGACCTGTTCCTGGGCCGCGTGCCGGAGGACGCCTCGCTCGCGAAGCTGACCCTGGCCTGCGACCCCCTCTACTCCTGGCCCACCTCCGCGCAGCAGACCACCGCGGCCGCGACGCTGGGTGACCTGAACGCGGATGGCTGCGACGAGGTGTCGTGGCGCTACTCGGATGGCTCGCGCTCCGGCGTCGTGGTGCTGTACGGCTACGACCCGGGCGGCGCGCGGTGCGGTGGGCGGACGACGGCGTCCATGGTGCGCATCGCGGGTGACGGCGAGGTGCAGCTCAACATGTACAACCTGGGCGTGGCCACCACGCGCGCGGGCCGCTTCCTGGGCGACACGCGGGACTTCATCGCGGTGACGGCCGGCACCTTCCCGGTGGAGGGCGTGACGCAGCCGGCGGTGCTGCTCTACGAGGTGGCGAAGATCAACGCGCTCCGGCCCGCGTCCGGTGAGGCGCTGGCGCCCGCGCTGGGCGGCACGCTGACGCCGCTGACGGTGACGTACCGCTCGCGTGCGGTGGGCTTCGGCACGTCGCTCTGGGGCGGCAAGGACCTGACCGGCGACGGCGTGCCGGACCTGTGGGTGGGCGCGCCGGGCGCGTCGGTGGCGTCGGACGGCAGTGGCGCGGCGTTCCTCTTCGCCGGCGGCCCGAAGTCTCAGGGGGCGCTGTCGCCCTTCATGACGGTGGTGGGGGACGGCAGCGAGCGCGGCTCGCTCGGCCAGTCGCTCTCCGTCGTCCCGGGCGCTGGCGCCACGCCGCCGCACATGGTCCTCGGCGCGCCGAGGAGCTACCGCACCGGCACGCAGAACGGCACCGCGTTCTCCCTGCCGCTGGACTTCTAGCGGGGGGCTTCCGGAGGCGGCTTCGCCTCCGGAGGCTCGCGGTTGGCGATGGCCGCCGCGGTGAGGATGAGCACGCCGCCCGCCAGGAGCGACGGCGTGAGCGGCTCGCCCAGCAGCGCCACGCCCATCGTCACCGCCACCAGCGTGTCCAGCAGCGCCATGGCGCCCAGGGCCGCCAGCGAGATGCGCGGCAAGAGCCAGTACAGGCACTGGTAGGTGATGACCGTTCCGCCCAGCGCCAGGTACAGCAGCGAGCCCACGGCCCGGGGCGTCCAGTGCGTCGGTTGGTCCCACTCCAGGAGCGTGGAGGCGCCCAGCAGCAGCACCGCGCTGCTCAGCGTCTGCACCAGCGTGAGCAGGTGCGGCGGCACGTGCGTCAGGTGCTGGCGCACCAGCACGTTGGCCACCGCCACCACCGACGCCGCGCCCAGCGTCATCACGCACCCCAGCACCACCTGCCGGGACAGGCTCAGCGACACCAGCTCCTGGTGCTGGAGCGCCACCACGCCCGCCAGTCCCAGGAACGCCGCGAAGAGCTTGGTCCCGGTCAGCGGTTGATCCGGCAGCAGCACGCGGCCCACCAGCAGCAGCCAGACGGGGAAGGTGGAGAAGAGCAGCGCGGACCAGCTGGAGGGAATCCACTGCTGCGCCACGAAGAGCAGCGCGAAGGGCACCGCGAGCTGGACCACGCCCAGCCCCGCGATGCGCCACCCGGTGCCCCCGCCCAGCACCGTGCCGCGCGAGCGGGCGAAGGGCAGGAGCGCCACCCCGGCGATGAGCATGCGCAGGCCCACGAAGCGCAGGGGCGGCAGGTCCTGGAGCCCCACCTTCACGACGGTCCAGGTGGACCCCCAGGTGAGGAAGCAGATGGCGTAGGCGACGGCAATCTTCCACCGCGGCGCGGACTTCGCGGGGGGGCTCACTGTGATGACGGACGACATGGCGGCGCGGGCAGTAGCACGCGCCGAGCTGCTTTGGCGAACCTCCGTTGAGAGCGCGGCGCGTCAGCCGGCTCGCCTACTCCTTCGGCAGCGTCTGTTTCGTGCGCAGCACGGGCGCGAACAGGTCCCCCACGGCGTCCAGGCGCTTCTTCAGCGTCTCCAGGCGGAAGCGGTGCGGATCCAACCGGCCATTCACTTCGCTCCAGTCGAGCGGCGCGGAGAACGGCGCGCCCTCCACGGCGCGCAGGGAGTAGGGCGCCACCACCGTCTTGCCGCGCGCGTTCTGCCCCGCGTCCAGGTAGAGCCGGCCGCCACGCTGGTCGATGGAGCGCTCCGTGGTGGCGATGTCGCCCAGGGCCTCCTCCAGCTCCACGGCGCGCGCGTTCGCGAACGCCTGCGTCCGTGCGTAGGTGTGGCCCGGCGCCAGGGGCACCAGCACGTGCAGGCCGCGCTTGCCGGACGTCTTCGGGAAGGACTTCAGGCCCAGCGCATCCAGGCGGGCGTGCAGGCGTTTGGCCACCTTCACCACGTCCTTCCAACCGCCGGTGCCGGGGTCCAGGTCGAACACCACGAAGTCCGGCTGCGCCAGCCGGGGCGCGTGGCTGACCCACATGTGCAGCGTGAACGCGGACTGGTTGGCCAGCCACAGCAGCACGGACGCGTCCTTCACGTTCACGTGTCGCAGCGTCTTGTCCTCGTGGCGCACGGTCAGCGTGGGCATCCACGCGGGGATGCCGGACATCTCATGGCGGAAGAAGCCCGGGGCCGCGATGCCCGCGGGCCACTGCTGGTGCGCCAGGGGGCGGTCCGTGAGCACGGGCACCAGGAGCGGCGCGACCTCGCGGTAGTACCCGAACACGTCCTCCTTCGTGAGGCCGCTCTTGGGGAACAGCACGCGGTCGCCGTGCGTGAGCACCACCTCCGCGTCGCGCGTCGCGGACAGCTTCGAGACCTTCGTCGTGGTCTTCGTCGCGGGCTTCTTGGAGCCTGTCGTCTTGGAGCCTGTCGTCGTCTTCTTCGCGGCCTGCCGCGCGGCCGCATGCGTCGCGGTGCGGGCGGAGGCCTGGACGGGGGCGCGCCGCGTGCCCTTCCGGGCGCGTGCGCCCTCGGTGGGGGCGGGAGATTCACGCACGACGTCCTCGGGGACCTTGTCGCTGCGCAGGCCCTGGAACACGGGATGGCGCAGGCGGCCGTCCCTCGTCCACTCCGTGAACTGCACCTGGGCTACGTACTTCGGCTTCACCCAGACGGTGTCCGGGTGCGCGGGCGCATCCACGGCGGTCGGCTTCTTCGCGCGCGTGGCGTCCAGCAGCCAGCGCAGCTCCTGCCGGTCCCTGGAGGTGTAGCCGGTGCCCACCTTGCCCACGTCGTGGAAGCCCTCCTTGCCCCGCACCCCCACGCGCAGCGCGCCAATCTCCGACTTCGCCCGTGCGTTCTTGATGGGCAGGTAGCCCAGGATGACGACCTCCTGGCCGGCGACGACCTTCAGCTTCAGCCAGTCCCCGGAGCGCGTGCCCGTGTAGGGCGCGCCCCTGCGCTTGGCGATGATGCCCTCCCAGCCCCGGCGGCGCGCCTCCGGCAGCGCGCGCGACAGCGGCAGGTCCAACCGCTCCGACAACTGCACGGGCAGCTCCACGGCGGCCATCAGATCCTCCAGCCGCGCGCGGCGCTCCTCGTAGGGCAGGGCCCGCAGGTCCTCGCCGTTCAGCCACAGCACGTCGAACACGATGAAGCGCTGCTCCGCACCCTCCTCCGTGTTCTGGAGCAGCTGGAAGCGCGAGCGCCCCTTCGCGTCGAGCGCCACGATCTCCCCGTCCACCACCACGTCGGACGCGGGCAATTCGCGCAGGGAGGCGGTGAGTCGGGCGAAGCGTCCCGACAGGTCATTGCCCCGCCGGCTCTGGAACACGAACTTGTCGTGCGTGAGGGCGAACACCGCGCGGAAGCCGTCGTACTTCACCTCGTAGTCGTGCGTGTCGTCGTGCACCTCGTCGGGCACCGCCAGCCGCGCCAGCATGGGCGGCCACACCCGCTCCAGCAGTTGCCGCGGGTTCGCGGGCGCCTTGCGCGGCCTCTTCGGGGCCGCCTTCACCACCAGGGGCTTCGGGCGGAGCACGCCGGGCTTGCGCGGTCCCTGCGTCGCCACCTGGCCGCTCTTCACGGACTCCGGGCGCTCCGCGGTGACGTCGTAGTCCGGCCGCGCGAAGTCGTCCTTCGCCTTGAAGAACAGCCACTGCGCCTTGCCGCCGCGCGGGCGGGTGCGGATGAGGTGCCAGCGGCCCTGGAGCTTCGCGCCGTGCAGCACCACCTCCAGGTGTCCGCGCGCCAGCTGGGCGGTGGCCTGGTTCGGGGGCACCGTCTCGAAGGTGCCGGACTCCCACAGCAGCGAATCCCCGCCGCCGTACTGGTCATCCGGGATGTGGCCCTCGAAGTCCGCGTAGGAGCGCGGGTGGTCCTCGGTCTGCACCGCGAGCCGCTTCTGCGACGGGTCGAAGCTGGGACCCTTCGGAATGGCCCAGCTCACCAGCACGCCGCCAATCTCCAGCCGCAGGTCGTAGTGCAACCGCGTGGCGTCATGCTTGTGGATGACGAAGACAGGCGCGTCCGACAGAGGAGCCTCCGCGTCGGGGGCGGGCTCGGGCGTCAGGTGGAAGTCACGCTTCGTTTGGTAGCGGCGCAGGCGCGCATTGGCATCAGGGGTCTTCACCCGCCAACGCTCTGCACCGGAGCGAGCGGACGCAATTCTCACACGGCCTGGAGGGTGGGCGGG
>NZ_RAWG01000362.1 GCF_003611735.1 Corallococcus sicarius
CCTTGGGGAGCGTGTTCCTGCTCGGGGGAGCGGTGAGCGCGCACACAGGTTCGAACGCTGGAACGCGTGGATGGGGGTCCGCGCGCTCCGCCGGTCGGACGGATCGGCATATTTGTCGGGGGGAAGTGGGGACGGGGAAGTACGCGGGAGGGCGCCTACGGGGGTGGGCGCTTCTCCCGCTTTTTTCGTCCCGGGCTCCGGCGCTTCAGTGCGCGTCCGCCCAGCTCTTCCCTGCGCCCACGTCCACCTTGAGCGGCACCTTCAGCTCGGCGACGGCGCTCATGCACCGCACGGCCAGGGCCTTCACCGCGTCCACTTCCGCGTCCGGCGCCTCGAAGAGCAGTTCGTCGTGCACCTGGAGCAGCACGCGCGTCTTCAGCTTCTCTTGCCGCAGCGCCGCGTCCACCGCCAGCATCGCCTTCTTCATCAGGTCCGCGGCGGTGCCCTGGATGGGCATGTTGATGGCGGCGCGCTCGGCGGCCTGCGCCACGCCCCGGTTCTTGGACAGCAGGTCGCCCATCAGGCGGCGGCGTCCGTAGAGCGTCTCCACGTAGCCCACCTTGCGCGCCTTCTCCACGGTGTCCTCCAGGTACTGGCGGATGCCCGCGTACCGGGTGAAGTACCGCTCGATGATGTCGCGGGCGCTCTCCTGTGAAATCCCCAGGCGCGTGGACAGGCCGTGCGGAGACAGGCCGTACGCGATGCCGAAGTTCACCGTCTTCGCCACGCGGCGCTGCTCGCGGTCCACGTCCTTGGGGCTGATGCTGAAGATCTCCGCCGCCGTGCGGCTGTGGATGTCCTCATCGTCAAGGAACGCCTGGATGAGGACCGGATCCTCCGCGATGTGCGCGAGCAGCCGCAGCTCCACCTGCGAGTAGTCCGCGCTGACCAGCTGGTGCCCGGCCTCCGCCACGAAGGCGCGGCGGATCTCCCGGCCCAGCTCGGTGCGGATGGGGATGTTCTGGAGGTTGGGGTCGGACGAGGACAGCCGGCCGGTGGCGGTGGCCGCCTGGTGGTACGTGGTGTGGACGCGCCCGTCCTTCCCCACCAGCGTCGGCAGCGTGTCCAGGTAGGTGCTCTTGAGCTTGGACAGGCCCCGGTACTCGATGAGCGCCCGCGCCAGCACGCTGCCGTGCTCCTCGGCCAGCTTCTCCAGCACTTCCTGATCCGTGGACGGCCCCGTCTTGCCGCGCTTGAGGATGGGCAGCTTCAGCTCTTCGTAGAGCACCTGCGCCAGCTGCGGGTTGGAGCCCAGGTTGAAGACGTGGCCGGCGGCCGTGTGGCACTCGGCCTCCTTCGCCTTCACCTCCACGTCCACGCGCTCGGAGGTGCGCGCCAGCTCCGTCACGTCCAGCTTGACGCCCTCGCGCTCCATGCGCGCCAGGATGGGCAACAGCGGCAGCTCCAGCGTGCGCGCCAGTTCCGCCAGGCCCCCCAGCTCCAGCTCACGCCACAGCTCCGGCGCCAGCCTCCGCGCCGCGTCCGCGCGCACCGCGTACCCCGCGGCCACCTCCTCCGGGCCATGGTCCGTCAGCGCCCTGCCCTTCTTGCCCTCCACCGACGCCGGCAGCGCGGGCAGCTCCGAGCGCAGCCGCTCCCGCGCCAGGTCCGCGAGCGCGTGCTCGCGGCGCGACGGGTTGAGCAGGTAGCTCAGGAGCTCCACGTCGTCGTGCGCGCCCTCCAGCGGCAGCCCCTCGTTGGCCAGCACCAGCGTGAGCGCCTTGAGATCATGGCCGCCCTTCTTCACGCCCGCGTCCGCCAGCACGTCCCGCATCACCGAGGCGAACGTCGCCACCGGCACCTGGGCCGCGCCCAGCTGCTGGTGCCGCAGGGGCACGTAGCGCGTGGTGCCGTCCGGCAGCGCCACGCCCAGGCCCACCAGCGGGGCCGCGAAGGGCAGGCCCTCGTAGGCGGGCACCAGCGTGACGGCCCCGGCCGCGCGCGCCGCGTCCGCCAGCGTCTTCAGCTCCGCCTCGGTGGTGACGAGCGTGGTGGTGGTGACGAGCGGCGCCACGTCCGGACGCGGCGTCTCCTCCGCCGGCAGGTCCCGCAGGAGCGCGAAGAACTCCAGCTCCGTGAACAGGTCGCGCGCGCGTGTGGAGTCCGGCGGGCGCCGCACCAGGTCGTCCAGCTTCACGCCCAGGGGCAGCGTGGTGTTGAAGGTGACCAGCTGCTTGGCGCGCACCAGGCTCTCGCGGTGGGCCTCCAGCGCCGCGCGGATCTTCGGCTTCTTCACTTCCTCCAGCCGCGACAGCAGCGTCTCCACGTCGCCGAACTGGTGCAGCAGCTCCACCGCCGTCTTGTCGCCCACGCCGGGCACCTTGGCGACGTTGTCCACCGCGTCGCCCACCAGGGCGAGGAAGTCGCGCACCTGCCGGGGCAGGATGCCCAGCTTCTCCTGCACGTCCACGACGGCCATGCGCTTGTTCTTCTGGGGGTCGAAGAGGGTGATGTCCTCGTCGACGATCTGCATGAAGTCCTTGTCGCTGGTGACGACGAGCACCTGGTAGCCCTCGGCCTTGGCCTGCATCGCCAGGGTGCCGATGACGTCGTCCGCCTCCCAGCCCTCCGCGTCCAGCGACGGCAGGTTGAGCACGTCGCCCACCTTGCGGATGAGCGGGAACTGGGGCGTCAGGTCCTCAGGCGGCGCCTTGCGGTTCGCCTTGTACTGCGGGTCGATCTTCTGGCGCTCCACGCGGCCCGACTTGTCGAACGCCAGGGCCACGTGGGTGGGCTTCAGCTCCTGCAGGGCCTTGAGCACCATGCGGGTGAAGCCCAGCACCGCGTTGGTGGGCACCCCCTTGCTCGTCGTGAGCGGGGGGATGGCGTGGTAGGCGCGGAAGATGAAGCCAGAGGCGTCGAAGAGGGCCAGGCGGCGCTCGGAGCGCGGGGGGCTGGTGTCGGCCATCCCCCGTCCCTAGCGCGCCTCCCGCTCCCTGTCCACGAAGCCCCTCACCGGCACTTCAGCTCCTGCTTCTTCGTGGCCACCATCTCCGCGATGCCGTCACCCTGCACCGCGTAGTCCTCCACGATGGACAGGTCCTGGCAGCCGGCCACCTCCGACAGCGCCTGCTGGGCCTGCGTCGAACAGAAGGCCACCGCGCGGTTGAGGTCCGTGTTGCCCTTGTAGAACTCGAAGCCCAGCTTCCAGATCTTGCAGCCGCGGCGCTTGTCCTCGCGGTCCGCGAAGTGCTTGCCGCGCTGGTACGCCTTGGACGCCATGTCCTGGAAGATGTTCTTCCGGTAGAAGGACAGGTGCGTCTCCGCGAGCTCGCCCATCAGCCGCTTGTCCGTGGACAGCGCTTCCTTGAAGGGCTCCACCGCGCGCTCGGGGTCGTCCAGGTTGAGCGCGCTCGCGCCCGCCTTGAAGAGCTGATCCACGTTGGACACGTCCCGCATCAGGTCGTCCGCCTGGGCGTGGAACTGCGCGGAGTCCTCCTTGGAGCGCAGCTTCTGCAACGTCGCCAGCGCCTCGCTGCCGCGGCCGTGCCAGTAGTCCATCATCGCCGCCTGCATCAGCTTCGGGCTGTAGCGGTTGTTCATCATGGTGCGCACTTCGCTGGCCTGATCCGGCCCGATGCTGTCCTCGGTGAGCACGTCCGACACCGGGCACGTCCACGGCGCCGCGTTGCGATCCAACCGGAGCCGGGCCACCAGGAACTTCACGAACATGGGGTCCTTGGGCCGCCACTCGTTGCGGCGCAGCCCGCCCTCCAGCCGGAGCGTCTGGCCCAGCGGCGGCTCCATGTCCTCCTTGCTCTGCTTCTGGCACCACACTTCCATGTAGTCCTGGCAGCGAGGCACGGCGGCGCTCCACTGCGCGTTGCCCAGGTAGCGCTTGCAGTCGTCCTTCGCGCGCTCCACGAACCGCTCGGCGGACTCGCGCGCCTTCGCGCGGGCGCGGCGGAAGTACTCGCTCTCCTTCGGAATCTTGCGCAGCGCCTGCAGGGCCTCCTTCTCGCGGTTCAGCTCGACGGACTTCTTCGCGAACTCCATGTTCTCGAAGGCTTCCTTCTCCAGCTTGATGCGCCGCACGAGGTTGTTCGCCTCGGCGTTGATGGGGTCCAGGTCCAGGGCCTTCTCACAGGTCTGCTCGGCCCGCTGCCAGTTGGGCGGCCCCAGGTCGTTGGACGCGTAGGAGCGGCACTCGCTGAGCAGTTCCTGCACCTGCTGCTGCGGGTCCTGCGACGCGGCCGGGGTGGGCTTCGGGTTCTTCGAAACACCCGGCGCGAAGGACACCTTCACCACCGCCACCACCGCGAACAGGGCCACCACGCCGCCGACGATGACGGCCAGCTTGCGCCGGTTGTCCGTCGCGGGCTCCGCCCGGCTTCCCCTCCGGGACGGGATGGCCGCGCCCGTCCCCGGACGCCGCGCGGGCGTGTCGGAGGCCTCGTAGGCCATCTCCACCACGCCGAACTGGAGGACGTCCCCGGGCTGGAGGTCCACGAACTCCTGCCCCAGCAGCTCGCCGTTGAGCAGCGTGCCGTTGGCGCTGCCCAGGTCACGCGCCCGCACGACGTTGCCCTCGCGCTGGACCTCCGCGTGCTTGCGGCTCACGGAGTCGTCATCCAGCATCACCACCGCCGGCGGCGCGCGGCCCACCAGCAGCGTCGCGGTGATGGGATAGGACTTGCCGGCCCACGGCCCCGTCAGGCCCTTGAGCACCGGCCCCGCGCCCACTCCCGCGACCACGCCCGTGGGCAGGGGCTGCCGCCCGGGCCGCTTCGCCAGCGCCGCGCCCGCGGGCTTCGGGGCCCCGTTCGCGGTGGCCTTGGCCTTGATGCTGGGCATCGCGCGCGTGCCCTTCACCGGGGCGTCCGCGAGCGTCTCCGGGTCGCCCGCTTCGGGCGCGGGGGTCGCCGCCCGGCGGCCGCTGGAGCCCTTCGCGCCCCCCTTGAGCTTCATCTCGTAGTCGCCCAGCAGCACCTGGGAGCCCGGCATCAGCGCCGTGGGCCCCTCGATGCGCTGACCGTCCACGAACGTGCCGTTCTGGCTGTTGCCGTCCTCGATGTAGACGGTGCCGGCCTCCACGTAGACGCGCGCGTGCTGCCGCGACACGCCTCCTTCCGTGAGGACAAGGTCATTGCCCTGCTGGCGGCCAATCTTCAGCTCGCCAGCGATTTCGTGCTCGTGCTCAGTGCCGTCAGGGTGACGGACGACCAGGGTTGCCATGGGCGCGTCAGTCCTCGCGGAAGATGCTCATGTTCACCGGAAGGCCCTTGCGCTGAAGTTCGTCATAGAACTTCGGCACGAAGCCCGAGGCCACGTAGCGGCCCCGCACCTTGTGGTCCTCGGTGAAACCATCCTGCTTGTAATAGAAGATGTCCTGGAGGGTCACGATGTCGACCTCCATCCCGGAAACCTCTGTGATGTAGCAAATCTTTCGCGTGCCGTCGGAGAAGCGCGTCTGCTGCACGATGAGGTGCACGGCGCTGGCGATCTGCTCGCGGATGGCCTTCACCGGCAGCTCCATGCCGGACATGAGCACCATCGTCTCCAACCGCGCGATGGCGTCACGCGGCGTGTTCGCGTGCAGCGTGGTGAGCGAACCGTCGTGGCCGGTGTTCATCGCCTGGAGCATGTCCAGCGTCTCGCCGGAGCGGCACTCGCCCACGACGATGCGGTCCGGCCGCATGCGCAGGCAGTTCTTCACCAGCTCGCGGATGGTGATGGCGCCCTTGCCTTCCAGGTTGGGCGGCCGGCTCTCCAACTGCACCCAGTGGTCCTGCGGAAGCTGCAGCTCCGCGGCGTCCTCCACCGTGATGATGCGCTCCCCCTCCGGGATGAACGAGCTGATGATGTTCAGCGTCGTCGTCTTGCCGGAGCCGGTGCCGCCAGAGATGACGATGTTGCGGCGGGCGGTGACGCACATCTCCAGGAACTCGGCCATCTGCGCCGTGAGCGTCTTGTACTTGATGAGGTCCTGGATCTTCAGCGCGTCCTTCTTGAACTTCCGGATGGTGATGCAGGGCCCCTTGAGGGCCAGGGGCGGGATGATGGCGTTGACGCGGCTGCCGTCCTTGAGGCGCGCGTCCACCAGCGGGCTGGACTCGTCGATGCGCCGGCCGATGGGCGCCACGATGCGCTCGATGACGCCGAGCACCGCCTGGTTGGAGGAGAAGATCTTCTCCGACAGCGTGAGCTTGCCCTTGCGCTCGATGTAGATCTGGTTGGCGTGGTTCACCATGATCTCGCTGATCTCTTCCGACGCGAGGAACGCTTCGAGGGGCCCCAGGCCCAGCGCCTCGTTGATGACGTCGGTGAGCAGCTCCTCGCGGTCCACGTCCGTGGGAAGCTCTCCGTCCGCTTCCATCTGGTCGATGATGTCGCGGATGGCCTTCTCGGTGCGGCGCCACAGCTCCTCGTCCCCGAGCCGGTCCATGTCCATGCGACGCAGGTCGAGGTACTCGATGAGCCGGTCGTGGATCTCCTTCTGGAGGCGCGAGTAGCGCTCCAGCTTCGGGTCCACCTTCTTCTTGTTCTTCGCCATGGCCGCGGCCATGGACGCGGGCATGCGGCTGGGGGCGGCGACGGCAGCGGGAGCCGGCTCCTCCTCCTCGTAGGCCTCCTCCTCCTCGTAGGCCTCTTCCTCCTCGTAGGCCTCCTCGCCCTGCTCCTCGTCGTAGCCCTCGTCGGCGTGCGCGTCCTGCGGCGCGTCCTCCAGCGCTTCCACGTTGAGGATGTAGTCGCCGATGGAAACCTGGTCCGTGGGCTTGAGGACCATGGGTCCGGCAATCTTCTTGCCGTTCACGAACGTGCCGTTCGTGGACTTCATGTCCACGATGATGAAGCGTCCGTCCTTCTCGACGATGCGGGAGTGGTACTTGGAGACGTTCCCCTTCCCGAGGACGATGTCATTGCCGGCGAGCCGGCCAATCGTCACCTCGTTCTTGGGGTATTCCCGCTGCTCCGTCCCGCCGCCCTTCTCCGCCAGGGTGATGAGAAACATGGGTCGGGATGCTACCAAGCCCTCCTGCGACCTCAAAGACTCCTGCGACGGTCGCCCGCCTGCCCGCAAGCTCTCGGGCCGGCACCCTCCCCCCTTCTGGAGGGGAGCGGGGCCGGCCCGGAGGTCGAAGCCGTTCGCTGAAGGGGCGCCCGGGGCGGGCGCCGGACGTCAGTCGAAGATGTTGAAGTTCACCTCGGAGCGGGCCTGCTTGTAGCGGGTCTTCACGTCCTCGATGATGCTCCGGACCTTGTCCGAGTCCGGGTTCACGATGCGCGGGGTGACGAAGATCACCAGCTCGCGCTTGGTGGAGTCGAACGCGCGGTTCTTGAAGATCTCGCCCACGATGGGGATGTTGCCCAGGCCCGGCAGCTTCGCGACGGCCTTCTGCTCGTCGTGGCTGAACACGCCCGACAGCACGATGGTCTCACCGTGGCGCACGGTGACGTTCGTCTTCACCTTGCGGGTGCGGAAGCCCGGGATGGCGGACGAACCACCGAAGGACACCGACACGGAGGTGTCGATTTCGGACGCCTCGGCCTCCACCTCCGTCTGGATGTTGCCGTTGCGGTCCGCGGTGGGGCGGATGTTCAGGATGACGCCGTAGGGCTTGTACTCCACCGTGAACTGCGTGTTCGTGATGAGGGGAATCGGCACCTCGCCACCGGCGAGGAACTCCGCCTTCTCACCGCTCGCGCACACCAGCTTGGGCTGCGCCAACAGGCGGCCGTAACCGTCGTTGGCCTGGAAGCCGATGCTCAGCTCGGAGGAACCCGTGGCGCTCGCGGTGAGGGCCGCGATGGCGTCCCCGCCGGGGATGAGCCCCTTGGTGAGGTCCACCGCGGCCGTGAGGCCACCGGTGATGTCCGTGGGGTACTTGATGCCGTAGCGGTCGCGGCTGTTGCGGCGGATTTCGACGAACTGGACCTCGGAGAGGATCATCCGCTTGATGCCGACGACGAGCAGGTTCTCCACCTTCTCGCCAATGGCCTTGGTGATGAGCTCCGCCTTCTGCAGGTCCTGCTGGCTCTCCACGGAGCCCTCCAGGAAAATGGTCGCGCCCACCACGTTGGCCTGCACGTTCTTCAGGCCCGCCTTCTGGAAGGCCGCGTTCAGGTTCTGGGCGACCAGCTTCTTGGCGTTGGGGGCGATCTTCACGAACGACTTCACGTTCGGGTAGAGGCTCACCACCTGCTCGATGCGGTCCGCGTCCTGCGTCGTGTAGGCCTGACCGTCCAGGTAGATGCGATCCCCCACCATGCGCACGGACACGCCTTCGATTTCGCCCAAGAGGCGCTTGATCTCGGAGATGACCTCGTTGGGGTCCTGCTTGCGCACCGTCACCAGGTAGCTGATGCGCTGCCCCGAGGACTTCCAGACGAGCAGCGTCGTCTTGCCCTCCTGCTGGCCGGTGATGAGCAGCTGCCCGGTGCCGAGCGTCTTCACCTCGGCGACGGACGGGTCGCCCAGCGCGACGCGGCTGAGGCCGGGGATGGTGAGCACCTTCTGCGTGCCGACACCGAGGTTGACGGTGCTGCCCTCCTGGGCCAGGGCGGGGGCACTGGCCACCAGGGTGACGAGGGCGCCAAGTGCGACGGCGTGCGTGAAGCGCGTGGACATCGTGTGAATCCCCTTCTTGCGTGCGTGCGCGCTGACGGTGCGCGCGCTATCCCAGATGTTGTTGCTGCCACCACATGGCCCAGAAAGTCCCGAGCGCGATGGAGACGCCGTAGGGGATGTGTCGCACGGGAGCGGGAGAGGTTTCCTCGCGCAGCAACTTCGCCCGCACCGCCCAGCGACGGGCCACCGCCGCCAGCGTGTCCCAGACGGCCCCCTGCCACAGCAGCGTGATGACGGCCTGCAGTGCGCCCACCAGCGAGATGAAGGCCGCCGCCGCGAGCACCGCCGGGAATCCCAGCACACAGCCCACGCCCGCCATCAGCTTGACGTCACCCCATCCCATGCGCCCGCGCAGCGCACCGGGCACCAGCAGCAGCGCCAGTCCCGCGCCCGCGAGCGCCCCGCTCAACAGCCCCGTCTCCAGCCCGCCCACC
>NZ_RAWG01000363.1 GCF_003611735.1 Corallococcus sicarius
GACTAGTCGTCGGCAGCGTCAGATGTGTATAAAGAGACAGATCATGTGGCTTCTCCCCTCGGGACAATCCTTGAGGATTGTCCGACCCGCCCCGCGCATCCCCTGCGCACTTCTACGTTAATGACTTACATGCATGCCGTAAGGGGCCCCCGCGCGCTTGCGACCGTCCAATGCCTCACGGCGTGGGACGGCAGCCCTCAGGGGCCCGAGGACGCGGCGCGCGTCCGGGCAACCCACTCGCGCCACGGGCCCACGTCCTCGCCCAGGTCGCGGCCCGCGAGGAGGGTCAACACCTTGCGCGCCGGCTCCCGGTCAATGGCCTGACGCATGCCTGCCATCTCCAGCAGCATGTCGCCTGAGCGTTCGAGGATGCGCGCCCGCCGCGCTGCGCCCTCCGTCTCCACGATGCGCACCAGCGCCCAGGCGGCCTTGTTGCGGTCGGAGGAGAGCGGGAACGCCAGCGCCTCCAGCACGGGCTCCAGTGGGATGAGGACCTTCGGCGGCTTCTCCTGCGCGGCGCCCAGCAGGCGCAGGGCCTCGTTGCGCACGCCCTCGAAGGGGTCGCGGACGGAGGGGACCAGGTAGCGCACCAGCTCCTCACGCGAGCGCACGTAGGACAGGAGGATGACGGCGGTCATCCGCTTCGCGTCATCCTTGTCCTCGCGGAGCACACGCACCAGCGCGGCGGTGTTCCGGGGCACGCCGTCGACGAAGCGTCCTTCGAGCGGCGCGAGCTCCGGGTGGTCGAAGCCGCCGTAGCAGCTCAGGGCCTGACAGCCGCCGAGGCCCTGCTCGGGGACCGCGCCCTCGCGCCGCAGCTTCCAGTAGGTCTGCTGGTAGGCGCCCCACGCGGCGATGAGCCCTTCGGGATCCTCCACCATGCCCGTGGGCGGAGGGTCGAAGCGCATCCGCCATTCGTCCCCCGGCTCGACCAGGTCCACGGTGACGCGGAACGTGTGGGTCGGCGGGTAGGTGACCATCGAGTACCGGCAGAACGGCAGTGGATGGGCCGCCAGGAGGCGCGGCTTGCTCTCCAGCAGGTAGGGCGTGAACTCGCCCTGCTCCAGGTTGAAGCGCGTGCCGGGCGCCGGCATGCCAATGAGCTTGAGGACCTCGTCGCGGGGGAGCTTGCGGAGGCCGAACACCTCCACGCCCTCGAAGACATACACAGGGTCGGGAGCGGCGGGCGCGGCCTGGGCACGGGCGGGCTCGGTGGAGCGGGCAGGCGCGGCACAGGCAGAGCACAGCAGCAGGCTGGCGGACAGGAGCTTGCGGAGAATGGCCATGGCTCCCGGACTGTATTTCACTGGGGGAAACAGCAGACCCGACAGAGCGTGGGCACCGGCCAGCCAGCGGCTTCGCCCCTGGGTGAGCGGCCGCTGCCAGGACGCGCCTGGAATGCACACCCTCCAGATCAGGTCACTTGCGGGTGGCGGGAAGGCGGCGACACGGGTCGCCGTTTTTACGCTTGCCAGGCAAGGGACCATGGCCCCAGGAGGCGCGCGTGGAAAGCCCCAGCGCAAGCTTCGACGGTGTGGCCACCGAGGGCATCACCGAGGCGCACGCGCGACTGCTCCTTGAAACCCTGGTGGCATGCACGCCCGTGGGCCTTGCCGTGGTGGACATGGACCAGCGGTTCGTCCAGGTCAACGAGGCGCTGGCGGAGCTCAACGGGATTCCGCGCGCCGCCCACCTGGGCCGCAAGGTGCAGGAGATCGTCCCGGAGATGTGGTCCACGCTGCGCCCCCAATACCAGCACATCATGGACGGGGGAGAAGCGCGGACCTTTGAAATCAGGGGCGCGACGTCCAAGGCCATGGGGGTGGAGCGCCACTTCCTGGCCAGCTACTACCCGGTGCGGACGGCTTCGGGGGTGTTGCTGGGCACGGGCGTCGTCGTGGTGGAGGTCACCGAGCAGCGCAAGGCGCACGAGGCGCTCCGGGCCAGCGAGCAGCGCTACCGCTCGCTGGTGGAGGCCATGGCGCAGCCCGTGTGGACGACCAACCGCCGGGGAGAGGTGGTCGAGCCCGCGCCGCGCTGGCTGGCCTTCACCGGGCAGACCCACGAGGAGCACCTGGGGCTGGGCTGGCTCCACGCCATCCACCCGGAGGACCGCAAGCGCGTGGTGCGCGGGTGGGTGGAGGCGCTGCGCACGCGCCAGTCCTACCAGGGCGAGTTCCGCCTGCGCTTCCACGCGGGAGGCTACCGGGACGTGGTGGGCCGGGCGGTGCCCGTCTTCGGTGACGCGGGTAACATCGAGGAGTGGGTGTCCACGGCGGAGGACATCACCGAGCGCAAGCGGGCCGAAGCGCTGGTGGAGGCCGAGCGGGGGCGGCTCCGCTCGGTGCTGATGAACGCGCCCGCGGGCGTCGCGATCGTGGCGGGCCCGGAGCAGGTGTTCACGCTGGTGAACCCCCTCTTCAGTCGCGCGTCGCAAGGGATGGACCTGACGGGCGCCTCGCTGCGCGACTTCCAGGACGAGTCGGGGCGGACCTATTCGGCCCACCTGGAGCGGGCCTACACCACCGGCGAGACCCAGACGGACAAGGAGATGCCCATCGTCTTCGACCATGACGGGGACGGGGTGGCGACCACGCGGCTCTTCGACGTCACCTACCAGCCGTTGCGCGACGTGAACGGCCGCGTGGACTCCGTGCTGTCGTTCGCCATCGACGTGACGGAGCAGGTGGAGGCCCGGCAGAAGTTGCAGGATTGGGCCGCGTCGCTGAGGAACCAGCAGCAGTGGCTGGAGGCGGTGCTGGACCGGACACCGGTGGCCCTGATGCTGATGGAGCCCCGCACCGGCCGTCCCCTCTTCGCGAACCAGGCGGCCCGGGAGATGGCGGGGGGAGAATTCCCGGGAGGGCTGCGGGTCGAGAAGTACAAGGGCATCTACCTCTTCACGGACGAAGCGGGCCGGGAGCTGCGCAGCGAGGAAGTCCCGGGCGTGCGAGCGGCGCGGGGCGAACCGGTGCACGCGGCGCCCATCGTCTGGCACACGCCCACCGGAAGGTACTCCCTGCTGGTGGAGGCGGTCCCCCTGCCCGCCCAGCACGGCCATCCCGCCACGGTGTTGCTGGCGCACCAGGACGTGAGCGAGCTGCGAAAGACGCAGGCCCAGCTCCAGCACGCGGTGTCCCTGCGGGACGAGTTCCTGGCGGTGGCGTCGCACGAGCTGAAGACGCCGCTGACGCCCTTGCAGCTCAAGCTCCAGTCGCTGGTGCGAGACGCCATGACGGCCCCGTCGCTGGAGACGCTGCGCGAGCGCGTGGTGCGCACCGCGGAGAGCGTCTCCGGGCAGGTCCGGAAGATGACGACGCTCATCAACGACCTGCTGGAAGTCACGCAGTCCACGGGCCCGGCGGCGCCGCTGCAACTGGAGGACGTGGACCTGGCCACGGTGGTGCAGGAGGTGGTGGAGCGCTCCAGTCCCCAGGCGGCGAAGGCGGGCTGCCAGTTGGTGCTCGAAGCGTCCCCCGGAGTGGTGGGCCACTGGGACCGTCACCGACTGGAGCAGGTGACGCTCAGCCTGCTGTCCAATGCGCTGAAGTACGGCGCGGGCAGCCCGGTGACGCTGCGGGTGGAGAAGGCGGATGGGAAGGCCCGGCTGACCGTGAAGGACGAGGGCATCGGCATCGCGCCGGGAGCCCTCCTGACCATCTTCGAGAAGTTCACCCGCGCGGTCTCCACCCGGCACTACGGAGGCCTGGGATTGGGCCTCTTCATCACGAGACAGATTGTCGAAGCGCACCACGGCAGGCTGTGGGCGGAGAGCGAACCGGGCCAGGGCGCGACGTTCATCGTGGAGCTGCCCATGACGGGGGCAACGAACTGACTTGGGTGCCACGCCCTGTGGGACTGGGCCCAACGTGGAACCGGAGCACGTGGCGTGACTCGGGCGTGGTTCCGTTACCGTACATCACGGCTTCTTCCTACTTTTACTAAAGACCTCGCCGGGCTTCGCCGTGCCGCGCGTCATCGCACCGCTATCAAGTCGCTTCGTCTCCTCCACGACGCGATCGAAGTCTGAGACGAACTCAGCATCTTGCCGCTTTCGGTAGACGTCGTATTCGCCTTCGGCCTTGAGCTTCGCTTCGAGGGCGCTCACCTTTCCCTTGTCCGCGAGGATGGGATAGCTCGACAGATCAAATCAGCTCCGCGGCGGTCTGTCCGGTGATGGCCCAGTGCAGCTTGTTCTGCACCGTCGCGAAGAATTCTCGCGTCAGTGGGGCGTGCGCGTCGTAGTCGATCGCGAGCGCATAGAGGTCGGTGATCTTCTGGTAGAAACGCCGTTCACTCGCGCGGATCTCCCGGATCCGTTCGAGCAGCTCGTCGAAGTAGTCCTTGCCGAAGAGCGTCTTGCCCTGCTTCAGGCGCTCGTCGTCGAGGACGAAGCCCTTGAGCATGAACTCGCTCAGGGTCTTGGTGGCCCAGATGCGGAACTGGGTCGCCTGGTAACTGTTGACCCGGTACCCGACGGCGATGATCGCATCGAGGTTGTAGAAACGGGTCTTGTAGGTCTTCCCGTCCGCGGCAGTTGTTTCCAAAATGGAAATAACTGAAGCCTCCGCGAGTTCCCCCGACTCGAAGATGCCCTTCAGGTGCTTGTTGATGGCGGGCACTCCGACCCCGAAGAGCGCTGCCAGTGCCTTCTGCGTGAGCCACGCAGTTTCGTCCCGGAAGAGCACGCCGACCTTCACCGCCCCATCAGGCGCGGTGTAGAGCAGGAACTCGGACTCGCGCAGGGACAGATCAGTCATGAATGCGTCTCGCTCGTCGTGGGGACTGGCGGCACTTGCGCGCCTTGTGCGCTTCTTGCCATCAGCGGATTCCCGATGGAGCGCCTGCGAAGCGCTGATTCGAAATGAGGCGATGGACGACGCCCTCCGGGGAGAACTCCGACCAGCGCGCGGCGTGTTGCTCCTTCGAGAGAACGGTCAGGTCGTCTGTCTGGCGCGTGCCTCGCGCGTTTTGGTCGAGCCCGGTTTGCACAGCGAGGCCTCCGACCTCCGTGAGCACGTACCGATTGTGCATCTTGACACCAGCGCCACCCTTGCCCAAAGCAAGCGCGCGAATGCTCACGCCTGACTGCAAGAGCGGTCCGAGTCGGCGTTCACACACGGCGAGCTTGTTCTTCGCCACGCCGCTCTCGGTCATCTGGCGGCCCTGAATACGTGAGGCCTGTTCAACCTCGAGGGCGCGGAGAGCGCCTCACCCATCGCCCTCCCACGGGGCTCGTTCGAGGGCGCCGTGCAGGCCCTTTGCAGCGGGGAGGCGGCGTGAAAGCGGCACACGGAGGAGCGGGCAACACCCGCTCCCCCGGCCCTGCCAATCCCTACCGACGGCCGCCCGGCGGGATGCCCTTCTCGCCGTACAGGTACTCCTGCAACGGCTTCACCGCGAGGTCCGAGCGCTTCAGCGACTCCAGCGCTCCCACCGCCATGCGCGCCGCCTGCACCGTCGTGTAGTACGGCACCGAGTGCATCAACGACTCACGGCGGATGGAGAAGCTGTCGCTGATCTCCTGCTTGCCGAAGGTGGTGTTGATGACCAGGACGATCTCCCCGTCGACGATCTTGTCGACGATGTTCGGCCGGCCCTCCTTCACCTTCTGCACCAACTGGGACTCGATGCCCTTCGTCTGCAGGTAGCCGTGCGTGCCGGCCGTGGCCGTCAGCGTGAACCCCATCGCGCGCAGGCGCTTGGCCAGGTCCACCACCGCGGGCTTGTCCTCGTCCTTCACGGAGATGAACACCCTGCCCGCCTTCGGCAGCTTCACGCCCGCCGCGAGCTGGCTCTTGGCGAAGGCCGACGCGTAGTCGTCCGCCAGGCCCATCACCTCGCCCGTGGACTTCATCTCCGGGCCAAGAATCACATCCACCCCGGCGAAGCGCGCGAACGGGAAGACGCTCTCCTTCACCGCCACGTGCTTGAACTCCGGCTCCTCCGTGCGGCCCAGCTCCTTCAGCGTCTTGCCCACCATGCAGAGCGCCGCAATCTTCGCCAACGGCACGCCCGTCGCCTTGGAGATGAACGGCACCGTGCGGCTGGCGCGCGGGTTCACTTCCAGGATGTAGATGGTCTTCCCCTGGATGGCGAACTGCACGTTCATCAGCCCCACCACGCCCAGCTCCCGCGCCATGGAGATGGCCTGGTCCTTCATCCGCTCCACCAGGTCCGGCGACAGCGAGTGCGGCGGCAGCGTCGCGGCCGCGTCACCCGAGTGCACGCCCGCCTCCTGGATGTGCTCCAGCACGCCGCCAATCAGCACCTGCCCCGTGCGGTCCGCGACCAGGTCCAGGTCCACCTCGATGGCGTCCTTCAGGAAGCGGTCAATCAGCACCGGGTGCTCCGGCGACGCACTCACCGCCTCGCGCATGTAGCGCTCCAGGCTGGCCGCGTCGTACACGGTCTCCATCGCCCGCCCGCCCAGCACGTACGACGGCCGCACCATCACCGGATAGCCAATGCGCTCGGCCACCTTGAAGGCCTCCGCGTGGCTGCGCGCCACCCCGTTCTCCGGCTGCGTCAGGCCCAGCTTCTCAATGAGCTTGGAGAACTTCTCGCGGTCCTCCGCCCGGTCAATCGCCTGCGGCGACGTGCCCAGAATGGGCAGCCCCGCCTGCTCCAGCGGCACGCTCAGGCGCAGCGGCGTCTGCCCGCCGAACTGCACGATGGCGCCCACCGGCTTCTCACGCTGGGACACCTCCAGCACGTCCTCGATCGTCAGCGGCTCGAAGTAGAGGCGGTCCGACGTGTCGTAGTCCGTGGACACCGTCTCCGGGTTGCAGTTGACCATCACCGTCTCGTACCCGGCCTCGCGCAGCGCGAAGGCCGCGTGCACGCACGCGTAGTCGAACTCGATGCCCTGACCGATGCGGATGGGACCGCTGCCCAGGATGAGGACCTTCTGCCGGTCCGTGGGCGGCGCCTCGTCCTCCTCCTCGTAGGTGGAGTACAGGTAGGGCGTGTACGCCTCGAACTCCGCGGCGCAGGTGTCCACCCGCTTGAACACGGGCCGGATGCCGCGCGCGTGCCGGTGCGCTCGCACCTCTTCCTCCGGGTAGCCGAGCAGGTTGCCCAGGTACTTGTCGGAGAAGCCGTGCGACTTCGCCGTCCGGAGCACGTCGTCCGGAAGCTGATCCAGCCGGCCGTGATCCGCCAGCATCTGCGCCTCGTTCACCAGCGCTTCGATGTGCCGCAGGAACCACGGGTCGATGCGCGACAGCTGGTGCACCTGGTCCACCGTCATGCCCTCGCGGAACGCCTGGGACACGAGCCACGGCCGCTCCGGCCGGGGCACGCGCAGGCCCTCGCGCAGCACCTTCTCCCGCTCCTCCTTCTCCGCGGGCAGCTCCGGCGACTCCAGCCCCACGCGCCCCAGCTCCATGGAGCGCAGCGCCTTCATGTAGGCCTCGGGGAAGGTGCGGCCAATGGCCATCACCTCGCCCACCGAACGCATGCTCGTCGTCAGCGTGCGGTCCGCCTTGGGGAACTTCTCGAAGTTGAAGCGCGGGACCTTCACCACCACGTAGTCCAGCGTCGGCTCGAAGGAGGCCGGCGTGTCGCGGGTGATGTCGTTGCGCAGCTCGTCCAGCGTGTAGCCCAGCGCCAGCTTCGCGGCGATCTTCGCGATGGGGTAGCCCGTCGCCTTGGACGCCAGCGCGCTGGAGCGCGACACGCGCGGGTTCATCTCGATGACGACCATGCGGCCGTCCTGCGGGTGGATGCCGAACTGGATGTTCGAGCCGCCCGTCTCCACGCCGATCTCGCGGATGATGGCGAGCGACGCCTGCCGCATGCGCTGGTACTCGCGGTCCGTCAGCGTCTGCGCCGGCGCCACGGTGATGGAGTCACCGGTGTGCACGCCCATCGGATCCAGGTTCTCGATGGAGCAGATGATGATGACGTTGTCCGCCGAGTCGCGGACCACCTCGAGCTCGAACTCCTTCCACCCGAGCACGCTCTCCTCCACGAGGATGGTGGAGGTGGGGCTCGCCTTGAGGCCCGAGCGGCAGATGGCCTCGAACTCCTCGCGGTTGTACGCGATGCCGCCGCCCGTGCCGCCCAGCGTGAACGAGGGACGGATGATGGCCGGGAAGCCGATGTCCTCCGCCAGCGCCATCGCGTCCGTCAGCGTCGTCGCATAGCCGCTGCGGGGCAGCGCCACGCCAATCTTCTGCATGGCCGCCTTGAAGAGCTGCCGGTCCTCCGCCTTGTTGATGGCGTCCAGCGACGCGCCGATGAGGCGCACCCCGTACTTCTCCAGGATGCCCCGCTCCGCCAGGGCCTTGGCCAGGTTGAGCGCCGTCTGCCCGCCCATGGTCGGCAGGAGGGAGTCCGGGCGCTCGGCGGCGAGGATCTTCTCCGCCGCCTCCACGGTGATGGGTTCAATGTAGGTGCGGTGCGCGAACTCTGGGTCCGTCATCACCGTGGCGGGGTTGCTGTTGAGCAGCACCACCTCCACGCCCTCGTCCCGAAGCGCCTTGATCGCCTGGGTGCCTGAGTAGTCGAACTCGACGGCCTGCCCGATGACAATCGGGCCCGAGCCAATCACGAGAACCTTCCGGATATCGGTACGCTTGGGCATCGGGCGCCCCCCATACCAACGTCCGCCTCCACATGCACGCGGTGCGTTGTGCCGTGCGAAGGTCCCGTCCGACGCCCGCCCGCTCGCAGGACTCAGGCCCGCCGTCCTCTGCTACGCTGCCGCGCTCTTTTCGGAGGTCCCATGCGTCGCTGGTCCCTGGCCCTGCTCCTTCTCTCCGCGCCCGCCCTCGCCCAGGACACCGCTCCCGCCGCCGCCACGCCCGCCCCTGAAGCGCCGGTCGCCGCGCCGGTCGCCGCGCCGGCCGCCGCGCCGCCCACGGCTCCAGAGCCCACGCC
>NZ_RAWG01000364.1 GCF_003611735.1 Corallococcus sicarius
CCTGGGGCCTCTGGGAGAAGGGGTCCAGCGTCACCGACGAGGCCGGGGCCGGGGGCGCCTGCATCCGGGTGCCCGCGGCGACCTGCTGGCGCCGCGTGGCGTTGCGCGCGAAGAGTTCGTGGGCGGCGCGGTACTCCGGCGCGGCCAGGTTCGCTTCGCCCTTGTCCAGGTGCGCGCGCGCCGCGTCCAGGCGCGCGTCCACCTCCGCCTCCCAGTCCGACCGGGTGCTCAGGTCCCCACCGGCCTCCACCTGGGCGGCGGCCACCGCTTCGTCCAGGTTGTCCACCAGCGCGCGCAGGTACAGCGCGTGCGCGGACTGGTAGTACAGGAAGGCCTCGTCCACGCTGGCCGACTTGCGCGCGCGCGCCCGGATGAGCTTCTCGCCCACCTGCGCCCGCAGCTGCGCCCACTCCTCCGGCGTGAAGCCGCCCGGCAGCTCCTTCCCGCCGATGGAGCCCTCCAGGTCCGACAGGAGGATTTCGAGGAACGCCTCGCGCGCGGCCTCCACCAGCCGCCGCGAGGTGTCCAGGTCGGGCCCCGGGAGCTGCTGCCGCGCGCGGTGCAGGTACAGCGGCAGCTCGCCCTGGAGCCGGCGGCTCACCGGCTCATCCCCGCGCTGGACCCTCATCGTCTGGGATTGCTGCTCCAGCTCCGACAGGCGCGCCTCCAGCACCGCGCGCGCCACCGCCTCCAGGTCGAGCGTGCGCAGCGACTGCGCCTGTTCGGTGAAGTCCGCGGACGTGGCCTGGTCGTTCTGGAGCAGCGCCTCCACCGACTTGAGCTTCCGCTCCGCGTCCAGCAGCGCCACGCCCTTCAAGCCCTCCAGCTGCCGCAGGAGGACGGACCAGAGGGAGAAGAGCTGGAGGCGCGCCTCGAAGAGGGCCAGCACGGAGTCCTGCACCGCGAGCCCGCTCAACGGCCGCTGGATGTTCTCCAGCAACGCGTCCACCTGCCGCCGCAGCGACGCGGCCACCGTCGCCTCGCGCTCCAGCGGACGGGCGGGCACCAGCTCCTGGAGCTTGTGGCGCGCGGCCTCCGCCCGGCCCCGCAGCGTCACGCGCGGGCGCACGCGCTGCACGTAGAAGCGCACCGCCGCGGACGTCACCACGCCCAGGAAGATGAGGAACGCGCCCCACATGGCGGGCGACTTCACCCAGATGGTGAAGGTCTGATCCACCGGCGTGCCCTGGGGCACGAGCAGCCGCACCGTGCCGGTGTACTCGCCGGACTCCGGCAGCCCGGACACGTCCAGGTTCAACAGGCCGGTGCCGTGGGCGGGCACCTGGAGGACGCCTCCCGCGCCCGGCCCCTCCTGCGCGCCGTCCGCGGCCCGGAAGACCCAGCGCGCGTCCTGCGCCTGCACGGGCGCGGCGCCGTTGCCCGCCCCGCCCTCCTTGCGGTCCAACTGCACCACCGCCGCGGGCCCCACCGCGCCGCCCACGCCCGCCGTCTCCCGGAAGGACAGCCGCACCGTGGCCTTCCCGGAGAAGGGCCCCAGCGTCCAGCCGCGCGCGGGCGCCACCGGGTAGAACTGCACCGTCGGCGCCGCCTCCACGCGCTGGACGAAGAGCGGCGTCACGTCCCGCGCGCCGTCGCCCAGCAGCACCACGCGGCCCCTGTACTCCCCGGGCCCGGGCAGGTCCGCCGACAGCGTCACCATCACCGGCTGCCGCGAGGAGATGGGCGCGTCCGCCGCGCCGTCCGTCGCGCTGCCCACGCGCACCGTCACCGGCACCTGCGTGCCGTCCTCGGCGAGCAGCGGATCCGCCAGCACCGTCACCCGCGTGTCCGCCGGGCCTCCGTCCTGGGCGGCCGCAGCGCCCCCTTCCCCCTGCGGAGGCAGCAGGTCCACGCGCAGCACCGTCTCCACGTGCGGGGTGGACGTGCGCAGCCGCACCTCGTTGTTGGAGGTCAGGCCCGCGATGCTGAAGCGCGGCGCGGCGAGCGCGAGCGTCGGCAGCAGGCAGAGCAGGGTCACGGCCCCGCGGTTTCGAGCTGGAAGGCCCATGCGCGGGGACGATAGCAGTCCCCCACCCCGACCCCTCATGCACGTCTCGCGCGAGGGTCCTTCAGTCCCAGCCCAGGCGGCGCAGCACCCCGGGAGACAGGCTGGCGCGGATGGTCTCCAGGGGGATGCCCTCGTCGTCCTCGGCGGCCTCGTGGCCGGGGCGCGGATCCCCGCTGTGGTGCAGCGCGACCAGCTCCAGGTCCTGCGTGAAGCACGGCGAGCCGGATGAACCCGGGTGCGTGTTGGTGCAGTACGTGACGCGCGTGAGCGAGCGGTTGACGCCCTGGAACGTGTCCAGCGCCACCTGCATCGGCCGGCCCTTGGGGTGCTGCATGACGAGCGCCAGCACGCCGGGCGTGAAGGACGTGGGCGACGCGGACAGCGGGATGAAGCCGCGCGGGCGGGCCCCCAGCAGCTCCTCCCCGGGGGCGTCTTGAATCTGCAGGAAGGCGTAGTCCAGCTCGTCGTGCGTGGCCTCGCGCGGGCGGGGGTGCATGAGGTCCGCGGGGCTGTGCGGGCTCTGCGCCAGGCACGCGGCCACCGGGAACACGCGGCCCGGGTGCACCGCGATGCGGTCCGGCAGCACCTTCAGGTCGAAGCGCACGCGCAGCGCCTGCACCCACCGGTGCTCGATGACGTGCGAGTTGGTGAGCACCACGTCCGGCGCCACCAGGAAGCCGGTGCCCAGCGCGCGGCCTCCTTCCAGCTCCACGCGGCACACGCGCCGCGACAGGGTGGCCAGCCGGTCCCTCCAGAGCTCCGGCGTCAGCGCCTGCTTCGACGCCTGGATGATGCGCGCCAGCGCGCTGCCGGACACGCTGCGCTGCACGGAGGAGAAGTACGTCTGGAGGAAGCGGCGGATCCGCGGATGGCCGGGCGCCGCCGCCTGCGCGCCGCGCACGAGCGTGTCCGTCCACCCTTCCGCCTCCGCGGTGTGCACGAGCGCGCGGGCCCGGGCCGCACCCTCGCGCTCCACGGGAGGCACGAGGTCGCGGCCGCATTTCACCGTGACCATCCGGTGGAGGTCCTCCACCGAGGTGAAAGCGCCCTGGAGGGCGTGGGTGAGTTCCTCCCGCTCGGAGCCTTCAAGCTCCATCCGTGTCCTCTCGCGGCCGCGCGCAGTCACGCCTGCCGTGTGACTTGCAGTGTACGCATGCGGGCAGCGTTTGCACCGCGCACGGAGCGCTCGCCGGGCCGGGCCCCCGCCGCGCGTCCACGGGCTTCCCCACCGCCGTCCGCTGCTGGACGAAGTCCAGGGGCCCGCGGACCAGGAGTGGGGAATGACCCGACCTGATACAGCCCCCGGGTTCAGCGCACCGCCCAGGTGGTGGGTGGCAGCGACGAGGCGAGGTCCGGCCGGCCGGGCACGCCCAGCCGCGAGGCGCCCGCCTGCAACGTCCCGGCGAGCGTGGGCAGCACGCGGAAGTCCACCTGCACCAGCTCACCCTGTGCGCGCGAGGCGAGGCGCAGCGACAGCGCCCCGTCCTGCACGTCCCAGGACGTCACCCGCCCCGAGGCCACCAGCGCCTCCAGGCTCGCGGGGTCCACCTGCACACCCGCGGGCAGCTCCTGTTGGAACAGCAGCGGCAGGGACGAGGGGGCGCCCACCTGCACCCGCACGTCGGCGAGCTGCCCCACGCGCGCCTCCTTCGGCGCGACCACGGCCAGCTGCAGGCCGCCCTTCTCCTCGCGCTTCCACGGCACCGCCGCGGCCAGCGACAGCGAGAAACCCAGCCCCGGCACCGCAGGCTCCGCGCGCACCGTCCACGCGTGCGTCCCCGCCGAACCCGGCGCGGCCGCCTCCAGCGCCAGCACCTCGCGCAGCGCCTTCGCGTCGTAGGTGCCCTCGGTGACGGTCTGCCCGTCGCGCGTGAGCGTCACGCGCACCTGCGCCGGCAGGGGTTCGCGGAAGAGCACCAGCGCGGCGCGCAGGCCCACGCGGTTCGCCTGTCCATCCCCCCAGCCCTGGCCTGGCGTGTAGCGCGCGAGCAGGAAGGCGCCCAGGTCCGCCAGCGGGGCCTTCGCATCACCCTGGAGGGCGAGCACCGCCATCGCCGTGGCCTCCACCTCGGAGGGCTCGGCGCCGTCCGCGCGCACCATGCCCGGCTCCACCGGCAGCGACGCGGTGCCATCCGCGCCCTGCTTCAGCGCGTCGCGCACGCGGGTGCGCAGCGCATCCGCGACGGAGCCCGTCACCGCGCCTTCGGCGAGCAGCACCGCCGCCGTGTAGCCGTCCTTCACCTGCGGCAGGTAGCGCTCGAAGACACCCGCGGAGCGCGCGGTGAAGGCCAGCGCGCGCTGCTTTCCCTCGGGCGTGCCCGTCGTCGCGCGCACCGTGCGGGCGCAGTCCGCCGTCGCCACCAGCAGGCGCTGGAGCGTCCAGCCGTCGCCGCCCTGGCAGGTGCCGTCCGGCCGCTGCGCCTTCGCCACCATCCCCACGAGCCGCTCGCCCAGCCGCGCGAGCACCGGGTTCTCCGGGTGGGCCAGCGCGCCTTCCGCCAGCCGCGTCGCCACGTCCACCGACGGCGCGCGCGCGGCCCGGAGCACGCGCTGCCCCGCGACCATCGACAGGGCCTTCAGCGCCTCCTTGTCCGGCGTCTCGCCCAGCGCCTTCAACAGCTCCGGCGCCTGGCCCGCGAGCAGCAGCGCGTACGCGTCCGCCGCGACATCCGCCGGCCTGCGCTCCACCGCCGCCAGCTCCGCGCGCACCACGCCCAGCGCGCCCGGGTACACCTGCAGCCGCACCCGCTCACTGCCGGGCTGCGCGTCCGCCGGGCCCACCAGCGACAGCGTGCGCGGCGCCGCCAGCGACCCGCCCCGCGTCTGGACCACGGGCTGCCCGGTGGCCCACACGTCGAAGTCGCGCACCACCGCGTCGGTGTCCCCCAGCGAGGCCCGCACCGTCACCGGGCCCGCGCCCTGGGCCCGCACCGTCACCACCGCCACGGTGCTGCCCCGCGCGGGCACCTTCACCGAACGCGCGCCGTCCTCCACCTGCGCGCCCCGCACGTCCACCTTCAGCGCGGCCACCACCTCCTTGTCGGTGGTGTTCACCACCTGCACCGGCAGGCGCACGGTGTCGCCCGCGCGCAGGAAGGGCGGCAGCACCGGATCCACGTAGGTGGGCAGCGTGCCCGCGAAGGACGTGACGGCCCCCGCCTGCGCGCCGGAGCGTGAGTGCGCGAGCGCCAGCACCCGCCACTGCGTCAGCCGGTCCGGCACGCGCACGGGCACCGTCGCCGCGCCGCTCGCGTCCGTCACCACCAGCGGCTCGAAGAGGAACGTCTCCGGGAACCACGCGCGGGTGGGCGCGGCCGCTGCGTCCCCGTCGTCCTTCTCCGCCTCCTGCTCGGAGGGCGCTTCGGACTCCGCGTCCATGGACACCGAGGGTGACGGAGCCGCTCCCATGCCGCCGCCTCCGGGCCCCGTCCCGCGCCCGCCCATCCCCTTCGCGCTGAAGTCCTTCATGCTCTTGCGCTTCGCCATCGGCGGCGGTGCCGCCTGGGCATACCCTTCCTCCGCCATCGGGGGGGCCATGGCCGCGACAGGCATCGGCTCGGCCGCGAGCGCGTCAGCGGAGGACGCTCCGTTGCGCATCATCGCCACGGCCCACACGCCCATCACGAAGCCCACCACGAGGCCACCGGCCCCGACCTTCACCGCGCGCGAGCTCATGGCGCCTCCCGGGCGACCCACGCGCCCCAGTTCACGACGTCTTCCGGCAACCGCGTTCCACTCACCACCACCGCGCGGGGATCCGTCAGCGACAGCAGGTCCGGAGGCAGGCGCGACAGCCGCAGCTTGCGTCCGAACGCATCCGTCACCTTCTCCCCCCGCTGCTCACACGCCGCGAGCGACGCTGACCACAGCCGCGCCAGGCCCGCCGGGTCCAACGTCTCACCCGCGGGCGCCGTCTCCTCCCACTTGCGCGTCTGCGCGTGCAGCTCCGTCAGCACCGCGTAGAAGGGCTCCGTCAGCTCCGCGTCCGGGGAGAAGGGCGTCATCGCGCCCGCCGTCACGCGCGTCTCCAGCTCCTCCGGCGGAGGCACCTGCGTCACGCGCAGGAGCGCCGCCGCCGCCGCGTTCGCGCCGCGGATGCGCCCCATCGCCAGCGCCTGGCCGTCCAGCACGCCGAAGGCCGGCGTGGACACCGTGGGCGAGGGCCGCAAGCCGCCCAGCGCGTCCGCGCCCGGCAGCGGCGCGAGCTGCGAGAGCATCTCGTCCACGCCGAAGAGACCCACCGCCGCGGGCCCGTCCTTGCCGTCCACGACCGTGCGGACCTGCAGGTGCGCCAGCGCCCCGGGCGCGTACGCGGGCTTGTCCGGCGACACCTCCACCGACAGCTTCGCGCGCGGCGCCACGTACACGCGCGCCCGCGCGTCCACGCCCTCCACCTCGGCCCAGCCCTCGAAGTCCGCGGGCAGCGTGAAGCGCGCCGAGCGCGTGGCCGTGTCCACCGGCTCCTTCAGCCGCGCCTGCCCCGCCACCAGCACCAGCGTCCGGGGCAGCTCGCCCTGGAAGTCCGGGCCGCGCAGCAGCTCCACCTTCACGGCCTCCCCCGCCTTCGCCAGCACCGGCGTCGCCCGCAGGCGCAGGGCCGGCAGTCGCGCGGGGCGCACCACCCACTTCGTCTCTCCCACGTCCTGGCCATCCCACTTCGCCCGCACCTTCAGCTCGTAGCCGAGGAAGGTGGTGGCCCGGGCCTGACGGGCCTGCCCCGGTCCCTCCTGGGGCTGCACGGTGAAGCGCACCACGCCCATGGACGCCCCTTGCGTCGAGCCGTCCTCCTCCGAGCCGTCCTCCGAGGCCTCCAACGCGGACGCCGGCACGCGGATCCGCGCGAAGCGCTCCTTGATGCACGAGAGCGCCGTCGCCGGGAGCACCGACTCCCGCGACGTCCCAGGGACCCACGACACCGCCACGTCCCGCTTCCCGGCCACCTGTCGCCACGCCAGCGTGATGGGCAGGTCCGAGGACTCCGTGAGGGTGGGCGGCAGGCACGCGCGAGCGTCCAGCGCGGGGACGGACAGCGCCTCGGCCACCGCCTGCTCATCGCCGAAGGCCGCCTCCGGCTGCGGCTCCAGCAGGGGCAGGCCGGGGTCCGTCACGTAGAACTGGAGCGCGAGCATCCGCTCCCTGCCGGAGGACAGCGGACGTCCGCGCAGCACCGTGGCCACGCAGGCGTCCAGTCCCTCATCCGCGCCAGCCACGTCCTGCACCTGCCCCGACGGGGCCACGCGCGCCGCGAGCGTCACCGTGGAGGACCCGGTGGACGGAGCGACGAAGCGCGCGCAGGGATGCAGCGCGGGCAACAGGCGCTCCAGCGCGAGCTGATCCCCCATCGACGCCTGCCCTTCCTCGTTCAACAGGTCCCTCGCCGACGCGAGCCGTACGGGCGGCGGGCGCGGCTGCACGCGGACGGGCTGCGGCGGCACCACCACGTTCACCGCGGGGCCGGGATCCAACTGGAAGGCGGCCACGCCGTCCTCGTCCGCCACCGCGCGCACGCCGGGATCCGCCGGATCCCACGCGCGCGTCACCGTCACCTCCGCGCCCGGCAGCACCCGGCCCGCCGCGGTGGTGGCACGCAGGTAGACGCGGTTGTTGAAGCCCGCGACGAGCCCGTCCTCCAGCTCCGTGACCGAGGACACGGCCAGCGCGTCCTCGGACAGCAGCAGCGACACCGCGCCCCGCACCGGCTCGCCCGTGGCGTCCTTCGCCTCCACGCTCGCGCTCAGGGTGGCCTGCCCGCGCAGGTCCGCGGGCACGCGCGGCAGCATCACCCGGAAGCGGCCCGTCGCGTCCGTGCGGGCCTTTCGGGGTAGCGCGCCCCCGAGCCACTCCGGCGGGGGCGGCCACGCGCCCGCATGGCTCCACGTGAGCGCCACGTCCGTGTCCGCCACCGGCGCGCCGGACGCGTATGACACCTGGCCCGTCACCTCCGGCGTCTCGTCCGCGCGCCAGAAGGGCTTGGGGCTCTGGGCCTCCAATCGCAGACGCGGCAGGCTGAAGGGCTCCACCGTGAAGCGCGCCTCACCGGACGCGCCGCCGCTCGTCCACGCCACCGTCCACTCGCCCGTGGGCGCGCCCCGGTCCAGCGGAAGGTCCCCGGCCACCACGCCCCAGGGCCCCGCGGGGGCGCGCTCCTCCAGCACCACCTCACCGGAGGGGTCCGCCACCTTCCACGTCCCCGGCCGCCCGTCGAGCGGCGACAGGTCCTTCGCGCGCAGCGCCACCGCGCGGAAGCGCACCCGGTGCCCGGGCTCGTAGAGAGGGCGGTCCGTCAGCACCCGCACCCGCGCCGGCGCGTACAGCGGCAGGGCCGCCTCCACCGTGTCGCTGCCCAGCGGCGTGGTGACGCGCGCGCGCAGCCGGTAGTCGCCGTCCGGCACCTGGGGCAGCGTCACCGGCGCGGTCAGCGGGCCGTCGCCCTCGCGCTCCCAGCGGGCCTTCGCGTCCACCGGCAGGGGCGTCTCCTGGCCGGCCGCGTCCAGCAGGGACAGCACCGCGGTGCCCCGGCCCACGCGCCCTCGCAGGGCGTTGCCGTGTTCGTCCACCCCGTGCGCCTCCGCCCAGATGGCCACGCGGCTGGAAGCGCCTCGCGCCAGGCCCTCGGCGGACAGCCCCACCGTCTGGCGGAACGCGCCGTCCGGACACTGGGGGACCTCCACGCCCTGGAACACCCAGGCGGAGAGACACCGCCCGGACGCGGCCATGGCCAGGCCGCCTCCCACGAGCACCACGCCAAGCCCTCCGGCCACCCACCACCGGCGCTGGATGCGAACCGTCATGCACTCACCCCTTCAGGCACTGTACGCCGGAACGTCCGGGGAAGGTCCCGCCCCCACCCCTTTGTCCGTCTCTTATAGACCTCTCCGCGCCCACGAGACCGGAGCCTCTCTCGTCTCCCCTCTTCGGCTTACAAAAA
>NZ_RAWG01000365.1 GCF_003611735.1 Corallococcus sicarius
GGGAGGAGAGAGGGGGCCTTCAGGCCACGGACTTGAAGGCACCGGAGGGCGCGGACGTGTCCACCGCCTGCCGCTTGCGCGCGCGCAGGGCCTCCAGCGTGGCCAGGGCCTCGCGCGCCTCGGGCGTGGTGCCCAGGGGCTTGAGCACCTGGAGCGCCTGCTCCAGCGCCAGGGCCTCGTCGGCCTCGCGCTGACGGATGCGGTCCACCGCCTCGCTGAAGCGCCCGAAGAAGGCCCTCAGCTCATCCTTGCGCCGCAGGGGGCGCAGGCGCGGATAGCGGCCGGCCGCGAGCGCCGCCACGTACAGGCTCATCACGTGGACGGGGCCCGCCACACGGTGGGTGAAGAGCAGCCCGAAGAGGGCGAGCGCGACGCCCATGCCCACGGTGCCCGCGCCGGTGAGCCACCAGAGGGATTCGGTGGCCGACAGTCCGCCCTCCTCCGCCATCCCCTGCGCCTGGAGGGCGAGCACGCCGAACAGCAGCATGCTCCCCGACCCGATGCAGGTCAGCAACAGGATGTATTTGAGCTGGAACTCACGGTCGAGCAGGTACGTCCGACGCAGGATGTTCGGACGCGACGCGTTACGACTGTCTTCGGCGAGGGCCATGTCGTTGACCAGCGTACCCCAGGAGTCGTGGGAGGTTTGCGTCCTTCGTCACGTCAGGTCTACACCCGACGGGACGCGCTGACTTTTGGACGCAAAGGAGCCCCATGTCCCGCTCATTCGTCGCCCTGTCCCTCGCGGTGTCCTGCCTCACGCTCGGAGGCTGCAAGAAGGAGGACCCCAAATCGCCGGAGTACTGGCAGTCCAGCATGGAGGGGGCGAAGCGGCCGGATGACCGGGTGCGCGTCATTGAAGCGCTGCGCACGTCGGGCAACGTGAACGAGCAGTTCCTGCCCCTGCTCCACGCGAAGCTGTCGTCGGAGCGCAAGCCGGAGGTGAAGGCGGCGGTGGCGCGGACGCTGGGGGACCTGCACCACCCGTCCTCGCTGGAGCCGCTGACGGCCGCCCTGGATCCGTCCGCGAGCGATTCGTCCGAGCAGCAGGCGAACAAGGCGGTGGTGACGGCGCTGGGCAGGATTGGCGACGCGCGCGCGGTGCCGTCGCTGATGCCGCTCTTGCGCAACAAGGACAACTACACGCGCATCGAGGCCATCCAGGTGCTGGGCGCGCTGAAGGCGAAGTCCGCGGTGGAGCCGCTCATCGCGATGGCCACCGACGAGGCCGCGGAGCCCTTCCTCAACAAGAAGGCCATTGAGGCGCTGGGCCAGATTGGCGACCCGCGCGCCATCCCCGCGCTGCTGCGCACGCTGACGAAGGAGCGCAAGGGCGTGTCCTTCTACGTGGAGAGCAGCTTCGCGCTGTACCAGCTGGGCACGCCCGCCGCGGACGCGCTGCTGCCGGCGCTGGAGGGCAAGGACCCGGAGCTGCTGTCGTGGGCCAAGGCCCAGGGCGTCAACCCGGCCAGCTACCCGATGAAGGCCGCGCAGGTGCTGGGCGACCTCCGGGAGAAGCGCGCGGTGCCGTCGCTGGTGAAGCAGCTGTCGTTCACCCACTCGGATCCGCAGATTCAAGCGCTGGTGCGCATGCAGGCGGCGGACGCGCTGGGACGGATGCGCGCCCCGGAGGCGGTGAAGCCGCTGAGCGTGCTCGTGGCCGAGCCGGACCCCACCGTGCGCGACGTCTACGTGCGCGCGCTGGTGATGGTGGGCAGCCGCGACGCGCTCCCCGCGCTGGAGAAGGCGGCGGGCAGCCCGGACTGGTACGCGCGCGAGGTGGCGCTCAAGGGCATCGCGCTGCTGGGGGATGCGCGGGAGCAGCCGATGCTCGCGAAGCTGGCCGCCGCGGAGCCCGGGCGCACCGCGTCCGACTGCAAGGTGACGGGCGAGGAGGGCTGTGAGGACGCGGCGGCGCTGGGCAAGAAGCGCGCGGACCTGGTGCTGGGCCACGGCGCGGTGCTGGAGGCGGCGCAGGCGTGCGCCGGCAACGCGGGCTGCTGGTCGCAGCGGCTGCCCAAGGCGGACGCGGTGATGCTGGAGCGCGCGGCGCTGGAGCTGGGGCGCTCGGGCGCGGCGGCCGCGGACCAGGGGCCCACGCTGGCCACGCGGCTCACGGAGAAGAACACCGAGGCGCGCGCCACCGTCATCCAGGCGGTGGACTGGCTCACGGACGAGCCCGCCGCGGCGAAGAAGGTGCGCGAGGCGTCCCTGCCCGCGCTGCGCAAGCAGCTGGAGGACGAGAAGGGCAACTCCAACTTCGTGCGCGTCAACGAGGACCTGCGCCGGCTGCTGGTCAAGCTGGAACGGACCTGACGCCCTCCTCCGGGGCGCGCAGGGCGGGCGGCATGCGCGCCACCGCGTGGTGGAGCACGCCCAACTGGCGCACCAGCCGTGACACCTGGGTGCGCGACAGCGCGTCGGTGCCTTCCACCGGAGGCACCTCGCGCGGCAGCCCGCCGGGCACGCGGCGCGCCACCAGCGCCTGGGACAGCTCCTCCAGCGCGTCCGCCGCGTAGCGCACCACCGGCCCCAGGTCCGACGCCGGGTGCGACGCCCGGCTCGCCGCCAGCGCCGTCACCGCCGCGCTGAAGCGCCGCGCGTAGGTGATGAGCGCCATGCCCGGCTCCAGCTCCTTCGCGGGCCCCTTCCACTCGCTGAGCAGCCGCTGGAAGGACGCCTCCGCGGCCAGCAGCGCCACGCCCACCTTGCGCCGGGCCTCGCGCAGGTCCGCCTCCGAGGGCACCGGCGTCCGCGCCACCTCCCGCAGGTAGCCGCGGCCCGCCCGCAGCACGGCGGCCACCTCCTCCGGGAAGCGCGCGTGTTCGGGGCTGGGCCACAGGAACCGGATGCCCAGCAGCGCCAGCGCGCCGCCCAGGAGCGTGTTGAGGATGCGCACGCCCGCGAGCTGCCAGTCCCCGGTCTGGATTTCGGCGAGCAGCACCAGCGCGGGCGCGAGCAGCACCTGGAAGACGGTGAAGTTGAGGGGCCGCACGCTCACCGACACGCAGATGAGCAGCACGATGGCCGCCAGCATCATCCACTGCGCGGGCAGCACGTGCACGAGCCCCATGGCCAGCACGCTGCCCACCAGCGTCCCCGCCACGCGCTGCAGCCCCTTCTCCACCGTGACGCCCGCGTAGGGTTGCAGCACGACGATGACGGTGATGGTCACCCAGTACCCGTGATTGAGCCCCAGCCCCTCCGCCACCGCCGTCGCCACCGTGGCGGTGAGGCCCAGGCGCAGCGCGTGCCGGAAGACGACGGACTCGGGCGTCAGGTGGTCGCCCAGCACCGCCCACCAGGCGCGCTCGGGGCCCCCTTCGGAAGCGAAGGGCTTCGTGTCGCGCTCCGGCAGGGGCGCGCCCTTCTCCAGCCGGGAGGCCACGTCCAGCGCCACCGCGCTGTACTCGCGCAGCCGTCCCAGCAGGCCCGCGACGTGCGCGTACTGCGAGCGCGCGGGCTCCGGCCCGCCGTCCGCCTCCAACCGCCGCGTCACCTCTTCCGCGTCCCACGTGCTGCGCCCCGGCACCGTGCCCCGCGTCAGCGCGCCCGCCACGCCCCGGAGGTCCACCGCCAGCGACCGCAGCGCGCGCTGCGCCTGCGTGCGGACCGCGCGACAGGCCCCGTCACGCGGGGCCTCGTCCAGCGACTCGGAGATCGCGGTGAAGAGCAGCGACAGCGCGTCCGCGTCCTCCAGCAGCACCAGCAGGTGCTCGCCCCGGCCGCTCTCCTCCTGCCGTCCCTGCCGCGTGGCCCCCAGCATGGCGCGCGCCGTCTCCAGGGACTGCCGCATGCGCACGGAGCGCTGCACCGACTCCCACGTCCCCACGCGCGAGGGCCCCTCCAGCGGCCAGCCCGCCACCGCGTCCGACACGTCCGCCAGCGCCTCGTAGCAGGCCGCGATGGCCAGCCGCGCCGGGCGGTAGGGCCGCAGCGGCCAGAGCACCAGCGCCAGGAACATGGACCACAGGCCGCCCGCCACGAAGTACGCCATCTGCCACAACGCGGCCCCGGGCCCGTGCGACGGCAGCGCCAGCGACACCACGAACAGGTTGGCCAGCACCATCCCCACGATGCCCGGCGTGTCGCCGAAGCTGCGCGCGAAGCCGCACGCCGTCACCCAGAACAACGTCAGCGCCACGTCCACCCAGAAGGGGCTGGGCAGCGCGACCACCAGGCCCACCACCGCCCCCAGCACCGTCATGGCGCCCATCGCCCGCGCGCGCGTGCGGTACGGCCCGCCCTTGTCCACCAGCGCCACGAAGAGCCCTGCCATGCCCGCCCAGGCCACCTGCGGCAGTTGCAGGAGCACGGACATCGCCAGGGGGACGCCCAGCGCCAGCCCCGTGCGCAGCCCCGCCGCCACCGCGGGCCGGCCCGGCTGGAAGCGGAAGAGCCCGGCGACATGGCGGGGCAGGTGTCCCCGGGCGGCAGGACCGCGCGGCGCCACCCAGCCCTCCGTCGTCGTCGTCTCGCCGCCGTCCCCGCGCATCCCCGCGTCCTCCCGTCAGGTGGTCCGTCTTCAGACGCTGGAGGGAAGATGGGGTGCGCGGGCACCGGCAGACCGCCCCTGCCCGCCTGCATGCCCCCCAGGGCGGGATCCGGCGGACGCCCGCTCAGCTGCGCTGGGCGTAGTACTCGACGATGAACGGCTCGTTCACCTCCACGGGGATCTCCTCGCGCTCCGGCAGGCGCATGAAGCGCAGGCCCTCTCCTTCTCCCAGCACCTGCACGTAGGCGGGCACCTTCCGGGCCTTCATCCGGCCCAGGGCCTCCTGCACCGCCGTGAGCTTCAGGTGCGAGGCGTGGAAGCGCACCTCGTTGCCCGGCTTCAGCCGCTGGCTGGGGATGTCCACCTTGCGGCCATCCAGCTGGAAGTAGCCGTGACGCACGAACTGGCGCGCCTGGCGGATGCTCGTGGCCAGCCCCGCGCGCAGCACCAGCGCGTCCAGCCGGGACTCCAGCAGCTGCATCAGCACCTTGCCGGTGTTGCCCGGCGACCTGCGCGCCTCCAGGAAGGCGCGGCGGCACTGCTTCTCCAGCAGGCCGTAGTACAGCTTGAGCTTCTGCTTCTCCCGGAGCCGCTGCGCGAAGTCGCTCACCGTCGCCCGCGCCGTCGCGCCGTGCTGGCCGGGCGGATACGGCCTGCGCAGCACCGGATCCTTGTCCGGGTCCTTCGCGCTGATGTGCGACAGCGGAATCCCCAGCCTCCGGCACAGCTTGCCTCGCGGTCCCAGTTCACGCGCCACGGTGTGTCCCTCCCTCGGCTCGGGCCGAGTTGAAATTGATAATCACTATCAATTTCAATACCCGCAAGGCGAGCAGGCGGTCAAGCCGCAAGCGACGGGCGGTGGGTGGACGGCCCGCCAGGGAGGGCTCGAAAATGCTTCGAAATACAACCCGTAGGAGCGACCTACCTACCGGTCAGGATGTTTTTTGCGGGAAATGTGCGATGAAAACTTCACCAGTAAAATCATGAGCTTGAGCCACCCTAGGCCCTGTCGGATTCCAACGCACACGCAACCTTCGGGCGGCTGACCCGAGAATCAATTTGTCCGTCCCCTTCCCCCGCCCGAGACCCGACACCATGGCCCTTCGCACCGACCTTTCGAAGCCCGCCGTCATCCCCTCCCAGCGCACCGACGCGAAGCCCGCGAACACGGTGGCGAAGCCCACGGGCCCGGTGGGCATGAGCTCCCAGTCCAGCTTCAGCGCGGGCGCGCCCTCCAAGGCGAAGGCGACCGTGGCGCTGAACGGCGTGGGCACGAAGGTGACGCCGGGCCCGGTGGACCTGGGCAGCCCCCAGGCGCAGCAGGCCGTGCAGCAGACGGTGGCGTACGTGAACCAGAAGAACCCGCAGCTCACCGGCATCACCGGCGGCGCGTCGTTCTCCCCGCGCTCGGTGGAGCGCGACCAGCTGGGCATGACGCACGTGCGGATGGACCGCATGCACGAGGGCGTGAAGGTCACCGGTGAGCAGGTCATCGGCCACCTGGACGCGAAGGGCCAGTTCGACAGCCTGACGGGCGACGTGTCCAACATCCCGGTGGGCCTGGGCAAGTCGCCCACGAAGCTGAGCGCGAAGGACGCGCTCGCCGTGGCGCAGAAGGACTTCAACGGCGGCACGACGCGCCCGCCCACGGTGGAGCGTGAAATCGTGAAGGGCCGGGACGGGCAGTACCGCGCGGCCTACCACGTGACGTTGACGGACACGTCGGTGGCGGGCGGCAAGGAGCCCCGGTCGATGAACTACTTCATCGACGCGAACACCGGCGCGTCCATCAAGCAGTTCAACACCATCAGCCACTTCGACCGCCCGGGTGTCACCCGCACTGGCGGCGCGGCGACGCCGTCGAAGACGCCCACCACCCCGCCCACCACGGGCGACAAGGGCCGCGCCACGGGCGTCGCGGACGACACGACGATGTACAGCGGCAAGGTGGACCTCAGCACGACGAAGAACAAGGACGGCACGTACTCGCTGGAGGACAAGACGCGCGGCAAGGGCATCGTGACCTACGACGCGAAGAACGCGGAGAACGCGTCCGGCACCACGGGCTTCACCGACAAGAACGACGTCTGGGGTGAGAAGGGCGACCCGACGCGCGCCGCCACCGCCGTGGACGCGCACTACGGCGCGGAGATGACGTACGACTTCTACAAGGACATCCTCGGCCGCGACTCCATCGACGGCAAGGGTGAGAAGCTCGTCTCCTACGTGCACACCGACGTGAACCTGGTGAACGCGTTCTGGGACGGCGAGAAGATGCAGTACGGCGACGGCGACGGGAAGGACTCCGGCCCGCTCACCACGCTGGACATCGCCGGCCATGAAATCAGCCACGGCCTCACCGAGCGCACCGCGGGCCTGGAGTACGAGGGCGAGTCCGGCGGCCTCAACGAGTCCTTCAGCGACATCATGGGGACGGGCGTGGAGTGGTACGCCAGCCAGAAGAACGCCGCGGTGAAGTTCGACTGGGCCGTGGGCGAGGACGCGTGGACGCCCAAGAACGGCGATGCCACGGACGCCCTGCGCTACATGAGCGACCCGACGGCGGACGGCTACTCCATCGACAACTACAAGAACTACCCGAAGCAGACGGAGGTGCACGGCTCCAGCGGCATCGCCAACAACGCCTTCTTCCTGCTCACCGAGGGTGGCAAGAACAAGACGTCCGGCCTGGAGGTGAAGGACGGCATCGGCATGGAGAAGAGCCTGAAGATCTTCGGCCGCGCCCTCACCACGTACATGACGCCGCAGACGAACTTCACCCAGGCCCGCGCGGCCACGGTGAAGGCCGCCACCGACCTGTACGGCAAGGACTCCGCGGAAGTGCAGAAGGTGCAGGACGCCTGGACCGCCGTCGGCGTGAAGTAGTCACACCTTCCGCGGCAGGCACCGCGCTCGCCACGGACAGGGCGAGCGCGGATGCCCCGGTCGTCACTTCACCGGGAACGGGTTGCGCTCGTTGAACTGCTGCTGGTGGAAGTACGGGTAGGGCCAGGGCACGTTGCTCGCGGCATCCAGGGTGGCCACCTGCGCGGGCGTGAGGTTCCAGCCGATGGCGCCCAGGTTCTGGCGCAGCTGCTCCTCCGTGCGCGCGCCGATGATGACGTTGGACACGGTGGGCCGCTGGAGCACCCAGTTGAGCGCGACCTGCGGCACCGTCTTGCCCGTCTCCTGGGCGACGACGTCGAGCGCGTCCACGACCTTGTACAGGTACTCCTCCGGCACCTGCGGGCCCCCGCTCGCGGTGGCGGGGTTGTTGAGGCGGCTCGTCTCCGGACGCGGCTGGCCCCGGCGCAGCTTGCCCGTCAGCCGTCCCCAGCCGAGCGGGCTCCACACCACCGCGCCCACCCTCTGGTCCTGCGCGAGCGGCATCAGCTCCCACTCGTAGTCGCGGCCGACGAGCGAATAGTACGCCTGGTGCGCCACGTAGCGGGCCAGGTTGTAGCGCTCCGACACCGCGAGCGACTTCATCAGGTGCCAGCCGGAGAAGTTGGAGCAGCCGATGTAGCGGATCTTCCCCGCGCGCACGAGGTCATCCAGCGTGTTGAGCACCTCCTCCACCGGCGTCACCGCGTCGAAGGCGTGGAGCTGGAACAGGTCGATGTAGTCCGTCTTCAGCCGGCGCAGGGCGGCCTCCACCGCGCGCGTGAGGTGGAAGCGCGAGGAGCCCACGTCGTTGGGGCCGGTGCCCACGCGGAACGTCGCCTTGGTGGAGATGATGGCCTGGTCGCGCCGTCCCTCCAGCGCCTTGCCGAGGATCTCCTCCGCGAGCCCGGCGGAGTAGCCGTCCGCGGAGTCGAACATGTTCACGCCCGCCTCCAGCGCGATGTCCACCAGCCGCGTGGCCTCCTTCACGTCGCTGGAGCCGAAGCCCTTGAAGAACTCGCCCGAGCCACCGAACGTGCCCGTGCCCAGGCTGAGGACGGGGACCTTGAATCCAGAACCACCCAGCTGCCGGTACTCCATGACCTTCACCTCGTGATGGATGCCAGGAAACAGGCGGCCCACGTAACGGGGCCTCCCGTGACAAGCAACCGTGTTTGTGCCCGCGCGTTGCCTGCGCGTCGTGCTTGATGCAGACGGGGCGCGCGCCCATCATGCGCGCGCCTTCCGGGCCTCCGGGTCGCCGAGCCTCGGGCAGGGAGGCAGGGGTCCACCACGTGAGCACGTCAGCGCCGCCGTCATCGGTCCGTCCCGCGGGAGGCTTTGGCCCCATCCTGCGGGCCCTGCGCTACCTGCGCCGCTACCGCCTGGAGGCGCTGGGCGCGCTGCTGTCCCTGCTGCTGGTGTCGGTGGCGAACCTGGCCGCCCCGCAGATGATCCGCATCGCCATTGACGAGGGGCTCGCGCGAGGCGAGCGCCGCCCGGTGCTGATGGCGGTGGGGGGGCTGGTCGCCATCGCGT
>NZ_RAWG01000366.1 GCF_003611735.1 Corallococcus sicarius
GAGCCCCCCCGCCGCGTCCGCGACGGCCCCCGTGCCGGTGCGGGCGGAGACGCTGACGCCCGTCATCCATGAACTCGCCGGCGAGAGCGCGCTCCCCGAAGGCGTCGTCATCGAGTTCGCACTGCCGCTGCGCCCTCGCTCCGAGTCCGTCCAGGGCACGGTCGTCACGCTCACGCCCGCGGTTCCGGGCAGCCTTTCGTGGACCGGGCCCTCGTCGCTGCGCTTCACCCCGTCCTCGCCCGGCTTCACGGCCGGGACGACGTACACGGTGTCGGTGGACGCGGTGAGCACCGACAGCGGTGTCGTCAAGCCGCCGTCCGAAAGGGCCTGGCGCTACAACTTCACCACGTACGCGTTCAAGTACGTGCAGCTGTTCCCCACGCGGATGGACCTGCTCAAGGGCCACGTGGACGTGAGCGTCGTCTTCTCCGGGCCGGTGGACCTGGCCGCGGTGCGCTCGCGCGCGAGCTTCCGCGTGGGGGATGCCGCCATCACCGACATGAAGTGGAGCACCCGCGCGGACACGCGCAACGCGCTGTCGGTGACGCTCACCCACCCGAAGCTCAAGCCCTCGGCGTCCGTGGAGTTCGCGCTGCGCGAGGGGCTGCCGCTCGCGGGGGCCTCCAAGGTGACGGCTCCGGCGGCCACCGACCGCTTCGCGCTCAACGCCGGCAAGCGCACGGACATCACCTTCGTCAACCTGCAGGAGGGCGCCAGCGGCTACTTCTTCGAGGTGAGCTGCCGCGACGTGGACGCGAACGCCGAGCCCAGCCCCACGGATCAGCAGTGGGACTCGTACTACTACGACGACGACAACCGGGGCTGCTCGCTGAGCGACGCGGTGGCCCTGGAGGCCCTCCGCATCAAGCCGAAGGTGAAGTTCTCCGTCGCGCCCTCGCGCCGTGGCTTCCGCGTCTTCGGTGACTTCAAGCGCGGCCCGCACACGCTCTCCATCGCGGAGGGCACGCCCACGGTGGGCGGAGGCACGCTGCTGGGCGCGTGGTCGCGCGGCTTCTCCGTGCCCGCGCGCCAGCCCCAGGTGCGCTTCGCCACCAGCGGCCGCTACCTGCCGCGCAGCGCGTGGCGCAACCTGCCCCTGCAGCACCTCAACGTGGAGGGCGTCACGCTCACGGTGCGCAATGTGCCGCCGGAGAACCTCGTCTTCTGGATGAGCAACGACTCCCAGGAGCAGGCGGACGCGCGCACCAGCAACGTGCTCCTCAAGAAGGAGCTGCCGCTCAAGGCGACCGCGGACATGCTGCTCACCACCTACGTGGACGTGGCGTCGCTGGTGCCCGCCACCACGCGCGGCCTCGTGGAGATCACCGCCGAGCGCGGCGACTACCGCGCCGCCTCCCGCATCCTGCTCACCGACCTGAGCCTCGTGGCCAAGAAGGGCGGGGCCGCGCCGGGCTCCAAGGACTCCGGCGAGGTCTGGGTCTGGGCCCTGGGCATGGAGAGCACGGAGCCGCTGTCGGGCGTGGAGGTGTCGCTCGTGAAGCGCAGCGGCCAGAGCGTGGCCCGCTGCACCACGCAGGGGGAAGCAGGCTGCCAGCTCAAGGTGCCCGAGGCCGGCGTGGATGACAGCGAGCCCTTCGCGCTGGTGGCCCGGAAGGGCGAGGAACTCACGTACCTCAAGTACGACGAGCTCCGGACGGAGATCGCCAACTCGGACGTGCAGGGCGAGCCGTACCGCGCCGCGCAGCCGTACCGCGCCTCCGTCTGGTCCGACCGCGGCGTGTATCGCCCCGGCGACACCGCGCACGTGGCCGCGGTGCTGCGCGGCGAGGACAACCTGGCGCCGCCCGCGGGCGTGCCGGTGGAGGTGCGCGTCGTGGATCCGCGCGAGCGCGAGATCCGCAAGGTGACGCTGAAGACGAACGCGGCGGGGCTCGTGTCCCTGGATCAGCCCTTCGCGGCCTTCCAGGACACGGGCCGTTACACCGTGCGCCTGAAGGTGGCGGACCGCGAGCTGGCCTCCTACGGGCTGAGCGTGGAGGAGTTCGTCCCGGAGCGCATGAAGGTGACCGCGAGCACCCAGGTGCCCGGCTACAAGCAGGGCGAGGAGATCCCCGTGGCCGTGGAGGCCGCGTACCTCTTCGGCGGTTCGGCGGAGGGCAGCCCGGTGGAGCTGACGTGCCGGCTGGAGCCCGTGCCCTTCAAGCCCAAGCAGAACGCCCAGTACACCTACGGCCTCTGGCGGCAGGACGGCAAGGAGCCCCGGCCCGTCACGCTGGGCCAGGTGAAGGGCACGCTCGATGCGAAGGGACGGGCGGTGGTGAACTGCCCGGCCAACGCGGCCTCGGGTCCCCTCAAGGGCGCCGCGCGGCTGTCCGCTGTCGCCAGCGTCTTCGAGTCCGGCAGCGGCCGCGCCACGGTGGGCGAGGCGAACGTGCCGGTGCACCCGGAGGCCTTCTACCTGGGCCTCCAGGCCAACACCCAGAAGGTGAAGGCGGGCACGCCCTTCACGCTGTCGGGCGTGGTGGTGGACTGGAACGGGGAACTCCTCGCGGACGGCAAGGGGCCGAAGACGGTGGAGCTGGAGTACCAGCTCATGGAGGAGAACTACGGCTACTACTACGACGAGGAGTCAGGCTACGAGCGCTACCAGCGCTACCTGCGTCCGCAGCGCGAGGGCGCGGCGACGGTGAAGGTGCAGGGCGGCCGCTTCACCACCACGGTGCTGCCGGGCCATGACGGCGCGGGCTACCTGGTGCGCGCGCGCGCCGGTGCCACCCAGACGGACCTGAACCTGGAGGGAGAGGGCCGCTACTACTGGTGGGGCGAGGACTCGCGCGTGGACCAGACGCCGCGCCCGCAGAAGCCCACCGCGCTGGACCTCGTGCTGCCCGCGAAGGGCCGCGTGGGCGAGGCCCTCACGGTGAAGCTCAAGGCGCCGTACCGGGGCCGCGTCCTCTTCACGGTGGAGACCGACCGCGTCGTCACCACCGCGTGGAAGCAGGTGGAGCCCGGCGAGGTGTCCTGGAGCTTCACCCCGAAGGAGTACGCGCCCAACGTCTACGTGAGCGCGTTCCTCGTGAAGGACCCGCACCTGGAATCCGCCCAGGCGTTCATGCCCGACCGCGCCTTCGGCGTGGGCAGCGTCGCGCTGGAGCCGGTGGACTTCACCCAGGCCGTCACGCTGACGGTGCCCAAGGAGGTCCGCTCCAACGACACCCTCACCGTGGACCTGTCAGTGGAGGGCGTGGAGGGCCCCACCTTCGCCACCGTGGCGGTGGTGGACGAGGGCATCCTGTCCCTCACGCGCTTCCAGACGCCGGATCCGCTGAAGGAGATCTTCACCCGGCGCGCGCTGGGCGTGCAGACCTTCGAGACCGTGGGCTGGGCGCTGCTCGTGCCCGCGGGTGGCAACTCCAGCTCCACCGGCGGTGACGAGGCCGGTGGTGCGGCGGGCCGCGTGCAGCCCGTCAAGCCCGTGGCGCTGTGGAGCGGCGTGGTGGAGGTGCCCGCGTCCGGCAAGCTGCGCGTGCCCTTCAAGCTGCCGCAGTACCGGGGCGCGGTGCGCGTGATGGTGGTGACGGCGGGCAACAAGCGCATCGGCCGGGCCAGCGCGCAGGTGCTGGTGCGCGACCCGCTGGTGCTCCAGACGACGCTGCCGCGCTTCCTCACGCAGAACGACGACATCCAGATCCCCGTCTTCGTCACCAACCTGTCCGGCAAGGCGCAGGACGTGAAGGTGTCGCTGTCGGCGGAGGCGCTGGCGGTGCCGGGGCTCGAGATGCCCGTGGGCGTGGGCTCGCCGTTGCAGCTCGCGGGCAAGAACGAGGGCCGGGCCCGGGTGGAGGACGGCAAGTCCCACACCTTCGTGTTCCAGGGTCGCGCGGTGCAGTCGGTGGGCGCGGCCCGGCTGGTGGTGACGGTGGAGGGTGGTGGCCACACGTCGCGCGAACAGCTGGACGTGCCGCTGTCGCCCGCGGGGCCGCGTGAGCGCCGCATCCAGCAGGTGGAGCTGGCGCAGGGCACGACGGACCTGGGGCCGCTGCTCCAGGGCTGGGTGCCCACCACGGAGAAGACCACGATGTGGGTGACCAACAATCCGTACGCGAAGTCGCTCCAGCACCTCTCGTACCTGGTGCGCTACCCGTACGGCTGCATCGAGCAGACGACGTCCTCCACCCGGCCGCTGCTGTTCGTGAGCCAGCTGGTGGACCGCGTGGATCCGACGCTCGCCGCCACCGCGAAGGTGGAGGACATGGTGCTGTCGGGCATCAACCGGGTGCTGTCGATGCAGACGGCCTCCGGAGGCTTCGCGTACTGGCCGGGCAACCAGGAGCCCGTCGCCTGGGGCACGGCCTACGCGACGCACATGCTGCTGGACGCGCGCAAGCTGAAGTACCCGGTGCCGGACGACCGGGTGGAGAGCGCGCTCACGTGGCTCTCCAATGAGGTGACCCAGAAGGAGGGCAAGCTCGCGCAGGACGGCCACTCCGACCTGCACACGGAGCCGTACTCGCACTACGTGCTCGCGTTGGCGGGCAAGGGGCGCAAGGCGCGCGCGCAGGCACTGGTGACTTCGATGGAGGCGGGCGCGAAGAAGAAGCCGCTCACCGGCGAGGAGCAGGAGGACCTGTACCTGCTCAAGGCCGCGCTGTGGCTCTCTGGCGACCGGCGCTACGAGAAGGACCTGCGCACCCCGGACCTGTCGCCCGTCACCGACGAGCGCAAGAACAGCTGGTCGTTCTATTCGGACCGTCGTCGGCGCGGCATGCAGCTGAGCACCTTCCAGGACCTCTTCGGTGATGCACCGGAGGGCGAGCCGCTGGCGCGCATGGTGGCGACGGCGCTCCAGGGGCAGACCTCGGCGTACTACTCCACGCAGGAGCTGGTCTGGGGCATCACCGGCCTGGGCAAGCGGCTGCAGGGGACGGCCACCGCCTTCACGCCGCCCACGCTGACGGCCGGGGGCAAGTCCCTGACGCCGGTGCCGGAGAAGGACGCGCGCGTGACGGACCGCACCTGGGCCCTGGCGCGCGCCAGTGAGCGGGCGGGCCTGTCGCTGGACCTGAAGACGAAGGGCGAGGGCTCCGTGTACCTCATCGTCAGCAGCGAGGGCGTGCGCACGAAGCCGGAGGTGAAGGTGGGCGGCCAGGGGCTCGCGCTCAAGCGCACCTGGCGTTCGCTGGATGGCGCCACGCTGGACCTGAAGGCCGCGCCGGTGAAGCTGGCGGACCTCATCTACGTGGAGCTGGAGCTGACCAACACCACTGGCGAGCGCATCCAGAACATCGCGTTGGTGGACCGGTTGCCGGCGGGCTGGGAGATTGAAAACGCCCGGCTGGGACGGGGTGGCAGCGTGGACTGGGTGGCCGAGGACGCGCTGTGGGCCGCCGACTACGTGAACCTGCGCGATGACCGCATCGAAGTCTTCGGGGCGCTGCAGCCCCGCGAGTCGAAGAAGGTCGTCTACGCGGTGCGCGCGGTGACGGCGGGCTCGTTCACGCTGCCGTCCGCGGAGGCCGAGGCGATGTACGACTCCGCGACCTGGGCCCGCGAGTCCGCGGCCACGGTGCAGGTGTCGGGCCCCTGGAAGGACGAGCTGCTCTAGCCCCATGCGTCGCGTGCGTCTTGGTGCAAGGAAGTGGGCGGGGGTGGCGCTGGCGGGGCTCGTGCTTCTGGGCACGGGCCTCGTGGCGGCCTGGTGGGTGCCGTTGCCGGAGCGGTTGGCGGCGCCCCCCTCGGTGGTGATGGCGTACCGGGATGGCTCGCCCGCGTACGTCTTCCTCGCTCCGGACGACCGGTGGCGCATCCCCGCGCCGAAGGACCGTGTCGACCGGGCCTACGTCCGCGCACTGCTGGCGCTGGAGGACAAGCGTTTCTTCCAACATCCCGGCGTGGATCCGCTCGCGGCCCTGCGCGCCTTCGGTCTCAACCTGAGCCGGGGGCGGCGGGTGTCGGGAGCGTCCACGCTGACGATGCAGTTGGTGCGCGTGCTGGAGCCACGGCCGCGCACGTTCACCTCCAAGGTCGTGGAGTCGTTCCGCGCCGCGCAGCTGGAGGTGCGGTTGTCGAAGCAGGAGGTGCTGGAGGCCTACCTCCAGTTCGTGCCCTACGGCCGGAACATGGAGGGCGTGGAGGCGGCGGCGCTCGCGTACTTCGGGCACACGGCCGCGCACCTGAGTCCCGCGGAGATCGCCACGCTGCTGGCGGTGCCGCAGAATCCGAACCGGCGCTTCCCGTCGCCGGAGAACGCGGCCCGTCTGCGCTCGGCCCGGGACGACATTGCCCGGAGGCTGCTGGAGTCGGGGGGGCTGGGCGTGGACGGGGTGGCGTCCGACGTGGTGCTGGCGGAGGTGCGTGCGACGCAGGTGCCGGACGTGCTGAAGCCGTTCCCGAGGGAGGCGCCGCACGCGGCGGTGTGGCTCAAGGCGCGGCGGCCGGAGGCGACGTGGCTGCGCACGACGTTGGATGCGGGCACGCAGCGGTTCGTGGAGCGCACGATGGGGGACGCGGCCCGGCGCCTGGAGCGGCAGGGCATCCATAACGGCGCGGTGGTGGTGGCGGACCGTGAGGCGGGCGAGGTGCTCGCGCTGGTGGGCAACTTCAACTTCTTCGATGAAAAGAACGGCGGGCAGATCATCGGCTTCGCCACGCCGCGCTCACCGGGTTCGGCGCTCAAGCCGCTGTTGTATGCGCTGGGCATCGACCAGGGGATGGTGGGGCCGGAGACGCTGGTGACGGACATCCCGGTGGCGTACGGCGGCTATGCGCCGCGCAACTTCGACGGGCGCTTCCAGGGGCTGGTGCGGATGGAGTCCGCGCTGTCGCAGTCGCTCAACCTGCCCTTCGTGAGGCTCCTGGAGCGGCTGGGGGTGGAGGGGTTCCTGGGCTCGCTGCGGCAGGCGGGCGTCACCAGCCTGGATCCGCATCCGGGGCACTACGGCCTTTCGGCCGCGGTGGGCGGGATGGAGCTCACGCCGCTGGAGCTCGCGGGCATCTACCTGGCGCTGGCGGGGGATGGGCGGGCGCGACCGCTGCGGGTGTTGGACGAAGAGGTGCCGGCGAAGGCGGCCCGCGCGCTGGTGTCGCCCGGGGCGGCGTGGCTGACGCGGCAGGCGTTGTCGCTGAGGGACCGGCCGGACTTCCCGGAGCGGCGGCGGCTCACGGGCCTGCCGGCGCGGGTGCACTGGAAGACGGGCACGAGCTTTGGCAACCGGGACGCGTGGGCGGCGGGCTCCGGGCCGAAGCACACGGCGGTGGTGTGGCTGGGCAACTTCGACCACGCGTCCAGCGTCCACCTGGTGGGGGCGGAGAACGCGGCCCCGCTGTTGTTCGACCTCCTGGAGGGCGTGGGCCCGCGCGGCACGCTGTTGCAGGAGGAGGACGCGGCGCCGCCGACGGACCTGGTGCGCGTGGAGGTGTGCGCGTACTCGGGGCACGTGCCCACGGACGCGTGCCAGCAGCGCAAGACGATGGACGCGGTGCGCACGGCGGTGCCGACGACGCCGTGTCCGTATCACCAGCGCGTGGAGGTGGACGTGGACGTGGGCCTGTCGGTGGGGCCGGGGTGCCGCGAGGGGCGCCGCACGGAGTCGCGCGTGTACCTGTCCTGGCCGTCCAGCCTGCGCCGCTGGCTCGCGGAGCAGCAGCGTCAGCTTCCGGAGCCGCCGCCGCTCGCGCCCGGCTGTGTCGCGGGAGGGGAGCGGGACACGCCCACCATCCTCTCGCCGCCGGAAGGGATGGTGGCACTGCTCATCCCCGGCTTGCCCGCGAAGGAGCAGGAGGTGCCGCTGGAAGCGGAGGCCGCGCATGACCGGGAGCTGACCTGGTTCGTGGACGGAGCCTTCCTGGGCACCGCCCGCGCCGCCGAGCGCCTCTGGTGGCAGCCGACGTTGGGGACCCACGACATCCTCGTCACCGACGACCGGGGCCTCACCGCAAGGCGCACGCTGGTGGTGCGCGAGCGCGATTGAGCCACACCGGCCCCGAAGCGCCATGGCTCCGGGGCAGGGTACGACGAAGGTGCACGGCTCGAAGCAACGCGGCTTCGATGCGTGCGCACCTCGGATGCCGCTACGCCATCATGAGCCGCGAACGCCCGCGGCCACCTGTCGCGCCAGCGCTACGCCACTGAGGAACGCGCCCTCCACGCGAGGCCCCGCGCACCAGTCGCCGCAGGCTCCCAGCCCGGTCTCCGCGTCGTACAGCGCGGGCGTATCCAGCGGCGGCGCAGGCATCGCGTAGCGCCAGCGATGGGCCACCGCCTCCACCGCGCGCACGTCCGTGCCCAGGGCCCGTGCAAACGCCTCCACGAGCTTCGGAGCCATCTCCTCCGGCGTCTCCTCCAGGTGCGCCGCGCTGTACTCCGGCGACCCGTGCAGCACCCACCGCTCTCCCGCGGGCCGCCCGGGCTTGCTCATCTCGCGCGACACCCACGACAGCGGAGAGTCCTTCACGAACGCGCCATCGAGCGCCAGGGCCACCGGCGCCTCGAACCGCGCCATCACCGCCCAGCACGGTGACAACCGGGCCGCCTTCGCCTGCTCCGCCAACGCGGGCGCACCGGCCAGCAGCGGCACCGCCTGCGGCGCGGGCACCGCGGCCACCACCACCTCCGCCACTCCCAGGTCCTCGCCCGCGTCCGAGCCCAGCCGCCACGCGCGGCCCTCGCGCACCAGCCGCTCCACCCGGACACCACTCCGCACGTCCAGCCCGTCCGCGAGCCCCTGCGCCACCGAGTTCATCCCCGGCGCGCCCACGTACCGCACGGACTCCCTCGCCGAAGGCGTCACCGCGCCGTGCTCCAGCGTCCCGATGCGCCCCTGCCACTCCGCCGCGAGCCCCTGCGCCACCCACGCCTCCACCTGCGCACGGAAGAGCGGATCCCGCGCGGTGAAGTACTGCGCCCCGTGGTCGAA
>NZ_RAWG01000367.1 GCF_003611735.1 Corallococcus sicarius
CGTGGAGGCCCCGTCTTCCCCGGTCCCTGAAGGCCCCAAGGCCCCAACGACCGCCGCGGCCTCCCTGGTGCCTCCCACGCTGCGCGAGGACGCCCCGGCGCTCGTGCCGGAGGGCGTCACGCTCACCGCCCCCGTGGTGGTGACGCTGGAGCTCACCGTGAACGAAACTGGCGACGTCACGGAGGCCGTCCCCATCCCCCCGGAGGCGCCTCCCGCGTTCGTCGCGGCGGCCCTGGACGCGGCCCGCCGGCTGCGCTTCCACCCCGCGACCTCCGAGGGAAACCCTGTCGCGGTGCGCCTGCCCTTCACCTACCGCTTCGAGCCCCCCGCGACGCCTGCCCCCCGCGCGCAGCTCACCGGACGCGTGCGCCAGAAGGGCACCCGCAAGCCGCTCGCGGGCGCCACCGTGCAGGCGGGAGACGCCACGGCGGAGACGGACGCGCAGGGCCGCTTCCGCCTGGAGCTTCCTCCCGGCGCGTCCCAGCTCAAGGTCACCGCGCCCGGCCACCAGGCGCTCCAGCTCCAGGAGACGTTGGAGGTCCGCCAGCAGTTGGAGGTGCTCTACGCGCTCGCGCCGCTCTCCGTGAACCCCTACGAGACGGTCGTGCGCGGCGACAGGCCCCGCACCGAGGTCTCCCGCGTGACGCTCCACGAGCAGGAACTGCGCGAAGTGCCCGGCACCATGGGCGACCCGTTCCGCGTCATCATGCTGATGCCCGGCGTGACGACGCTGGCCTCGGGCCTCTCCTATCCCGTGGTGCGGGGCGTGCAGCCCTCCGCGAGCGCCTTCTTCGTGGACGGCGTGCGCGTGCCCTTCCTCTACCACCTGCTCGTGGGCAACGCGGTCGTCCATCCGGACTTCATCGACACGCTCGACTTCCAGGTGGGAGTGCCCTCGGCGCGCTACGGCTCGCTGCTGGGCGGAGCGGTGGACGCGCACGTGAGCCGGCCGCGTGAGGACGGCGTGCGGGGCAGCGCCTCCGTCGACCTCATCAACAGCGGCCTCTTCCTGGAGGTGCCCTTCCCGGAGACGGGCACCACCGTCACGGCCGCGGGGCGCATCAGCTACACCGGGCTGCTCGTCACCCGCGTGGCCAACAGCCTCAACGGCCCCACCTCCACCACCTACGACGGGGTGACGTACGAGAGCCCGGGCGAGCCCAAGGTGTATGCGGACTACTGGGACTACCAGGCCCGCGTGGATCAACGCGTGGGCGAGGGCCGCGTGCGGCTGCTCGCGCTGGGCACGTCCGATGCGGTGGGCCTCTCCCCGCGCATCCCCGAACAGGACGTCGGCGGCGTGGGGCTGCTGTTCCACCGGGTGGACCTGCGCGGCCGTCACCCGCTCGCGGGCGGCGAGGCCGAGGTGGGGCTGACGCTCGGGTATGACCGGCTTGGCCTCAACGTCGCGCTGGGCGCGGACCACCCCGGCAGCTACGAGCTGCGCCAGGGCAGCATGAGCGCGCGCGCGGGCTACACGCGCGAGCTCTCCTCCTCGGTGGGCCTGGAGGTCTTCACCCACGTCGAGCGCCGGAGCGCGGACGTGGTGGCCACGGGCGTCATGCGCCCCGTGGGCCCCGTGGATGGCAAGGATGCCTTCAGCCGGCCGGGCCTGCTCGCCACCTTCGCGGGGGTGGGCACGCAGCTCACGCTCCGCCCCTGGGAGCGCTGGACGGTGGCGCCGGGCCTGCGCGTGGACAGCTACCACGGCTTCGGACTCGACACCTTCGTCGCGGTGGAGCCCCGGCTCGCGGTGCGCCACGCGCTCACGGACGCGCTCACGCTCAAGGCGGGCGCGGGGCTCTACCACCAGCCCGCCACCGTGCTGCTGCCGGTGCCCGCGGGGGAGATGCTCGCGCTGGAGCGCGGCCTGCAACGCGCGGTGCAGCTGTCGGCGGGCGCGGAGTGGCGCCCCCGGCCGGAGCTGGAGCTGTCCGCCGAGGCGTACTTCAACCCCCTGCTGCGCACGCTGGAGTTCAACTTCGAGGACGTGCTCAGCAACGTGCGCCGCCGCGGTCTGGAGGACGCGGAGGTCCAGGGACGCGGGTACACGTATGGCGTGGAGTTGATGGCGCGCCGTCCGCTGGGGCGCGACTGGTTCGGGTGGATCACCTATGGCTTCAACCAGAGCCGGCGCTTCGAGCGCTTCACGAAGCTGGGGCCACGGGGAGAGGATTTGGGGCAGGGGGAGGGGTACCTGCCGTATGTCTTTGAGCAGGCGCACTCGGTGAACGCCGCGCTCAGCTACCGCTTCGCCTTCGCCACCGTGGGGGCGGTGGCGCACTTCAACACCGGCCGGCCGGAGAGTGGTCAGTTCGGCTATCGCACCCAGCGCCCCGGCACCGACGCGGACGGGAACGAGGAGTGGATGCCCGTGGGCCGCGACGCCGTGGACCGGCTGCCCGCGTTCTTCCGGCTGGACCTGCGCGCCTCGCGCAGCTGGGTGTTCGAGAACTTCGTGCTGGATGCCTACCTGGATGTCTTCAACGTCACCGCGCGCAGCGAGGCCATCTCCTACGAGTACGGCTATGAAGCGCCGCCCGGCCAGCCCGTGGCGTTGAAGAAGAAGACGGTGGGCTTCCCCGTCATCCTTCCCACCCTGGGTGTGAAGGGGAGCTTCTGACCATGCGACCTTCGCGACTGCTTCCGCTCTGCCTTGTCCTGGGCGGCTGCGCCCTGGAGCCGGATGATCCCATCTACCTGTCCGGCACCGTGCTGGAGGCGGATGGGGCGCCCTGGCGGGGAGGGCCGCTCACGTTGATGCGCCCCCGCATCGTGGATCCCCAACCCGACGGGTACGGAGGCGTGACGGGCACGGCCCGCTACGAGCCCTGGGCAGAGGTGGTCCCCGACGCGGAGGGCCTCTTCCTCCAAAGCCTCACCGCGCGGGACGTGGGCGCGGACGGGCTGGAGCACCCCCACCCATGGACGGACGTCACCGCCTTCCAGCTCCACCTGCCGCGAACGGACGGAGGCAGGGACTTCCTGTGGTTCCAGGTCACCCTGGACGCGGATCTGCCGCCCCTGCGCGCCTGGGAGGGCCGGGTCCGCGCCGTGGAAGCACAGGGCGGCGCCCGGCTGGAGTGGGACGCGGTGGTGCCCACCGGCGACCTCCAGGCGCCGGAGTACTTCGTGCGGGTCCAGGGCGAGGCGGGCCTGGCCTGGCAGGTCCACGCGGGCAGCGCCGAGCCCTGGGTGGGGCCGTGGATGCTGGAGGACTTCGCCGTCCAGACGCGCGTGCAGGCGGTGTCCAAGGGCACGCGCGTCTGGTTCAAGAACACCTTGTTCTACAACGCCGTCGGGGAGTCGCCGCCGGTGCCGCTGCCCTTCGCCGGCCAGGTGCCCGCGAGCCGTGGCGCGGGCTGCGCGTTGGCGTCCGGCCCCTTCGAGCCGTGTCCCCTCACCGATGGCAAGCTCGAGCGCTTCCGCGTGTCCACCGAAGAGGAGCCCCTGCCCAAGGCGCTCTTCCTCGCGCTGAAGGAGCCCGTGCGGCCCCAGCGCGTCCTCGTGCGAGGGCTGGCGGGCTTCGGTGACGTGCTCCATGTGGAGGGCTCCGTGGACGGAGAGACCTGGGTGCCCCTGGGGGACAGCCCCCTCGTCCAGGAGTTCAACAAGGTGCCCTACGAGGAAGACCCGGCCGTGCGCTCCGATGACGAGCAGTACCTGGACGTGCCAGTCCGCGCGGATGCGCCCGCGGTGGGGCGCATCCGGCTGCGGATGACGAACGTGCTGTCGGACGGGACGTCGATGGCGGGCCAGTTCTCCTCCCTGCGGGAGGTGTCCGTCTTCGGCGGGCCGGCCATCGACTGAAGCGTGCTCCCTGAAGCGTGCTCCGGTGACGGAGCTACGCCTTGGGCTGCTTCTTCTCCAGCTCCTGGCGCAGCTTGTCCTCCTGCGCGCGCAGCTCGGGGGTGAACTCCTCCCCGAAGTCGGCGTCCTCGACGAAGGGGCGGATTTCGAGCTCGGCGTCCTCGCCGGGCATCGGCTCCGGGCAGCGGCGCGCCCACTCGACGGCCTCGTCCATGGACCGGACCTGCCACACCCAGTAGCCGGCGATGAGCTCCTTCGTCTCGGCGAAGGGACCGTCCACGACGGTGCGCTTGCCCCCGGAGAACCGGATGCGCTTGCCCTTCGCGCTGGGCTTGAGGCCGTCGCCGCCGAGCATGATGCCTGCCTTGACGAGCTCCTCGTTGAAGCGGCCCATCTCGGTGAGGAGCTTCTCGCTCGGCATGACGCCCGCTTCGCTGTTCTTCGTTGCCTTGACGATGACCATGACCTTCATGGGGGAGTCCTTTCGCTGGGGCGCCGTGGGCGCCAGTGGCCTGTTCGTAAAGGCGACGAGTGACGCCGGGCGGGATCGACACGCCCGAGCGGATTTTCACCACGGACTTCTTGAAAGCAAAGGGGGACAGGCTCGCTCGCCTATCCCCCTGGGGCCATGGCGGGCGCAGTCATCCGCCGGGCCGGAAGGGTTGCACGGCGAGCCCGTCGATGAGCGCCTTCAGCACGACGCGCCACTCTGTTGGGTTCGCGCCCCCTTCAATGGCAAGTGCCGCCCTGTCATAGGCCGCGCCCAGGAGCTGGGCCGTGGCATCGAGCGGCAGCGTGCGAAGGGCTTTGGCGCTCATGGCCGCGGCCACGCCCTCGCGCAGCGTCCGTCCGCCATGCAGTGCGTCAAGGGCGTCCACCTCCTGACGTCCGAGCACGGCCGGCGCGTCGACGAGCAGCAGGCGCGTCCGGCCGGGGACCGCCATCGCCGCGAGGAAGGCCTCGCCGCCCTGTATCAACGCGTCGATGGGCGGGAGGTCGGCTGGGGCCGCGCGTTCGATGTCCTCCGCGATGGCCTGGGATTCCGCTTCCACCACGGCCCGGAAGAGCGCCTGCTTGTCCGCGAAGTGGTGGTACAGCGCGCCCCTCGTGACCTCGGCCGCTGCCACCAGCTCGGGCGTCCCCGTCCCCGCGTAGGAGTGCTCGATGAAGAGCCGGCGCGCGGCTTCGATCAGCGCCCCGCGCGTCGTCTCCGACCGTTCCTTGTTCGTCCGTCGCTTGCCACGTTGCATACATGCAGCCTGTATGTTAGTTGTTTGCGTGCAGGCTGTATGTTTCCTCGGGTCGGAAGGAAAGCCCAATGAAAACGACCAGTTACTACCCGGTTCTGATGACGACGGAGGTCGCGAAGACGGCCGCCTTCTACGTCACCCACTTCCGCTTCCGGGCGCTCTTCGAGGCGGACTGGTACGTCCACCTGCAGTCGACTGAGGACGCGCGGGTGAACCTGGCCATCCTCGACGGGCGCCACGCCACGGTGCCGGAGGCGGCCCGGGGGCGGCAGGTGTCGGGCCTGCTCCTGAACTTCGAGGTGGAGGATCCGGACGCCGAATATGCCCGGCTGAAGGCGGCGGGCCTGCCCATCCTGCTGGAGCTGCGCGACGAGGACTTCGGGCAGCGTCACTTCATCACGGCGGATCCGAACGGCGTGCTGCTCGACATCATCAAGCCGATTCCACCGTCGCCGGACTTCCAGGCGCAATACACGGAGGCGGCACTGCCGTGAGTGCCGCTCCGGGGACCCGCACCTGACGTCTACGGTGCGGGGATGAACTTGAACTCCGCGATGACGATCTCAACCTCCTGGCTGTTCTTGGGCGCGCGTCCTTGGAAGAGCCAGAAGTTCATGTGGACGGGCAGGGGGTTCTGGGGAATGCGCTGGACGTAGTCCGGCGGATTGAAGAGCCAGCTGGCCATCTGGTTGACGTTGCCATCCTGGTGGCCGTGCAACGCCTGGAAGAAGACCTGCCGCGACGACCACTGGAAGCGGTGGGTGGAGTAGGTCCCCCCAAGGCTGATGGGGTAGGCCTGATGGGAGTAGGGGACGCCCGTCACCGCGGGGTACACGGCCCAGTTGCCCATCTGCGGCTGACTGCCGCCCCACTTCGCGAACTCGATATCGATTTCATTCGTGGCGTCCGGGCCCACGTCGGGACGCGTGTAGTTGAACAGGCCCAGCACCACGTTGTCGTCGAAGAGGTCCGGCCGGCCAATCACCTTGAACTGGTAGGTGCCATACCCCAGCCGCTGCTGCGGCATGTAGACCTCCGCCGTCGTCCAGCGCCCCTCACGAAAGGCAATCTTCAGGTGGAGGTGGCCGTTCGTATCGACCCAGGCGTTGCGGTCATCCCAGGTATTGGGGCCCGGGCCGCCCTGACCGGTGCGCACCTCCCATTGATAGCCCGAGAAGGAGACGCTCCTCGCCTCCGCGAGTTGAGTGAAGGCAAGGCAGGAGATGAGAGCGATACCCAGGAACTGTGAGCTGCGCATGGATGACCCCACTTCGAGAAGGGTGCCAACGTGAAGCACTCCTTCCGCCATATCCCGTCTTTCCCAGAATTGAAATGAGATTGCCCTGCCGCCCCGTCAGCACCACGGTGCTCCCGTAGAGCCCCTGCCTGCTAGGCTGGCTCGAGCCCCCTGGGCTGGAGGGAGTTCCAGTGGCGAAAGATGAAGTGACGCTGCGCGAGGTCCTCGAGGAGGACCTGCCCATCTTCTTCGAGCATCAGCAGGAGCCCGAAGCGAACCGCATGGCTGACTTTCCCGCGAGAGCGCGGGACGCCTTCATGGAGCACTGGAGGACGAAGGTGCTGGTCAATGCGCGGGGCCAGAAGAAGACCATCGTCGTCGGCGGCAGGGTCGTGGGCAATGTCGTCAGCTGGGAACAGGGCGGGCAGCGCCTCGTCGGTTACTGGGTGGGACGAGACCACTGGGGCCAGGGCATCGCCACCGCTGCGCTCCGGGAGTTCCTGAAGCACGAAACGACACGCCCCCTGCATGCCCATGTCGTCAGGCACAACCTCGGGTCGATCCGCGTCCTCGAGAAGTGCGGCTTCCGTACCGTGGACGACCCCCCGGCGGATTCCGTCGAGCCCGAGGAGGTGCTCCTCAGGCTTGACGGGTAGTCCAGGCGTGGCTCTGCGCGACGCGGGCCGCACGCGCCCGGGACCCGCGCTTCCCGGCGTCCAGAGGGTGCTCTCCGTGGAGGTGCTGCGAGCGACGCGGTGACGGCAGCGCCTGCCCACGCCGTGCAAGAAAGACAGACAGGACTCAGGAGGGGCAGGGTAGGGTTGAGAAGCAACCCCTCACGGAGGACGCATGCGAACGAGTCTTGTCGGCGGTCTGTTGGCGATGGCGTTGATGTCGGTGGGATGTGGCGGGCCCGTGGAGCAGGAAGAGGCCCCGGACCTGCGGTCGCAGAAGGCCCCGCTTCCCGACTGCTCCGTCAGCCCGGACGATCTGCGCAACTACTACAGCGATGCCGCCAAGACGGAGCTGGTCGGTCAATGGGGGTGCTACTGCGGCGGCTTGTACAACTGGGGCAACAAGTCAGGGCCCCACGTTGAGTACATCTTTTCGTGCTGACCTGAGGCGCTGCGTCAGGCCTTCCCTGAGGAGGGCCTGACGCACAGCCCGTGTGTCAGAGGCTGAGGCGCAGGCCGGCCCCCAGCTCGAAGGTGGGCGCGGCCACGGTGAAGCCCGGGATGTCCTGGCCGTTGATGGTGACGTCGGGCACGGAGAAGCCCAGCCGCAGCTCACCGCCCTTGTGGCCGTAGTGCACCGCCCCGTACGCCTCCACCGTGAGGTAGGTGAGCGCGCGGTACGTCACGTTGAGCCGGCTCGTGTAGGAGCTGTCGGACAGGTTGCCCAGCGTGAAGAAGTTGAAGGCCGTGTGGTCCCAGTCAAAGGGCTGGTTCAGGAACAGGTACGCGGCGCCGTAGTGACGGCCGACGTACAACGGCTGGAAGGCCCCCTGGGCAATCAGATACGGATAGCCCACGGAGCTGGTGTAGCCCGTCGAGTTGTAGAAGTACTCCACGCCCACCACGGCCAGGTCGTTCTGACCGTAGGCGAAGCTGTAGTTGGCGCCGCCCGTCACCTGGGGCGTGAGGCCCCCGGGGATGTACGCCTCCACCTGGATGCCATTCTGGAAGATGTCCTCCAGCGTGGTGCCTTCGGGCAGCCGGTACAGGGGCTGATCCGTGCCCTTCTTCAGGGCCAGCTCCCCGTAGACGTCGATGGGGCCCAGGGCGGAGGACAGGTCCAGGCCGAAGCGGGGCTTGCGGCCTCGCTGGGCCACGCCGCTGATGCCCACCTCCGCGGGGCCCAACACCAGCTCCGCGCGCAGGGCGCCGCCAATGCGGCTGAGGCGGTTGACGGGATCATTGCCGCCCGGGCGGGCCGGGCCCCCGGTGGGATCGACGACGGCGCCCGCGTCGGTGCCCAGGTCGTCCGTCACGGCGATGCCGTAGAAGTTCCAGCCGCGCGCCTCCCAGGGCACGTGCAGCTTCACCATGGACACGCCAGTGCGCAGGTCCACGAAGGCCAGCGGGTTCCTGCGCTGGGGGGACAGGAAGTCGGTGGGGTTCCAGATCTGCCCCGTGCCCCACTTCACGTGCTGCTTGCCCACGGTGAAGAACACCGTGCGCGCCAGGTCGAAGCGCAGCCACGCCTGATCCAACAGGACGCGCGGGTTCGACGGCGCGCCTTCTGCGGGCTGGGAG
>NZ_RAWG01000368.1 GCF_003611735.1 Corallococcus sicarius
GGACACGGAGGAGGCAACCCTACGCGCGAGGCGGCGAAGGTGGGGCTTCTTTCTTGGGGGGCGCGGGTCCCGGGCGCAAGCCTCATTCCACGGGGCGGTGGGCCTCTTCGCGCAGCGCGGGGCTGTGGCGGCGCACGCCCTTGGCGGCGACGGTGACGAACAGGGCCCACGCGAGGCCGGCCACCCAGCCGCCGAGCACGTCGGTGGGGTAGTGGACGCCCAGGTACACGCGGGTGCAGCCCACGAGCACGGACAGGAGGATGGCCACGGACAGGAGGTAGACCTTCACGCGGCGGTGTTCGGCGAACTGGGCGGTGAGCGCGCCCAGGGTGAGGTAGGTGATGGCGGACAGCATCGCGTGGCCACTGGGGAAGCTGGTGGACATGGTCTCGGTGAGGTGGGGGACCACCGAGGGTCGTGGCCGGTTGAAGAGGGACTTCAGCACGGAGTTGAGGAGCCACCCCGTCACGATGGCGCTCAAGACGAACAGGGACGTGCGGTAGCGACGGGCCACCACCAGGAAGCCGCACACGGTCGCGGTGATGAGCGACAGCACGGGGAAGCCGCCCAGCGACGTCACGTCCCGCGCGCTCTCCGCGAGCCACCAGGGGCCCCGGGGCAGCGCGGGGTCCTCGGGGCGGCGCAGGGAGCGCACGATGCGCTCGTCGATGTCCTGCGTTTCGCCTTCATGCACCTCGTCCGAGAGGGCGACGAACCCCAGGACGCACGCCACCACGAGCAACAGCAGGCCCAGAGGCCGCGTCACCGCCACGTCCCAACCCGACAGCCTCTGCCACGTCCCGCGTAACATGGCCGTGACATAGGGCCTGCCCTGCGGGGCCGCTACCGACATTTGTGAGCGAGTGTCGGACAGGCTCCATGCGTGGGACGCTCCTGGCACGAGCACCCGGGGGTTCCGTGATGGTGAAGCAGTCCAGCCATTGGCAGCGCCTTGTCGCGGCCCTCGTCGCCGGGCTGCTGATGGGCTGCGCCACATCGCCATTTGAACCCGACCCTGACCTTTCATGGGCAACGCAAGGTTCGGACGAGGCGGCCAGCGCGGGCTGTGGCGGTCAGGAGCTGCCTCGCGGCTGGCCCCAGTTGGAGTCCAGCGAAGAGGTGCTGGCCCCCTTCCTGGCATGTGCATCACCCGCGGAGTTCGCGGCGATGCAGCGCGGGAGGAACATGCCCCGGTTGGTGGAGTCCCTGAACGATTGGGACGCCATCCGTCTTGGAGCCCTGGGCCCGCTGGACGCGCAGGCCGCAGCGGTCCTCGTCCGAAAACGCGCGGCCTTTCTCGTCAGCGCCACGGAGCGGTACGGCGTGGCCCGGGCCGAGGTGTTCGCCCTCTTCATCCTCCACTCCGCGTTCGATGACGAGCTGCGCGACGTGCTCCGCCTGCTGGCCCAGGACAAGCAGCTCGCGGAGACGCTGGGTGCCATGACCACGGTCCGCGAGCAGTTGCGCCAACGAGGGCTGGTCCTGGAAGAGCATCCGGAGCGGCCTGAACGGACCGGTGACGTACTTCGGGGCCTGGGACGTGCCAGCCGGGATGCGCTCGCCAGCAGCGAAACGAGTGCAGGCGCCCGCTACCTGGACCTCACCGCGAAGCGCGAGCAGCTGCCTCCCCCCTACAGACAGGCGCTTGATGAGGTGGAGCGGGCCCTGATGAAGGAACACTTCTCACCGGGCAGTCTGGTGGCGGGCAGCTTCGACCACCTGACATTCGGGGTGCCACTGGGCTTCTTCCATCTGGTGACGGGAACAGCCCACGGTGCGTCCTCACTGGCTGCGGGCAGGTACGAGCAGGCCACGCGCGAGCTGGCACCGGCTGCGCTGATGGTTGCGCTGTATGCAAGCAGCCAGGGCGCACGCTCCGTCGTGAAGCCGGGCTCCATAGGGAGCGGTGGACGGTGGCGACTTCAGCTCTCGAGGCTCGACCTGGGGGAGCTGAAAGCGGCGGTGCAGAGGCTGGAGGAGCGGCTGGGCGTCAATGCTGCTCGCGACGTGCTGAGGTACCTCCGGGCCCGTCGGGAGAACGCCTACGTCGCGGCCGAATGGGGAGAAGCCGGGGTGCTGGCCCTGTATGAGGCCCGAGGCAACGCGGCGAAGGCGCAAGCCGTGCTGGCGGAGGCGAATCGAGCGCCTCCACGGCCTCCTTCAACGAACGGGTTCGCAACCGATGCTCCCATTCGAAATGCACATCTGGCGGGTCGAAGACATCCGGTGACCGGTGTCCCCTTCGACGCGGAGGGCTACCCTGATTTCAGGGCTGCAGGAGTCGTCAAGGTCGAGGTGGAGATTCCGTATACGGGTTCGCGCGCTGGGGATTTCGCCGCGGCCAACAAGGCAGCAGGCTTGAAGGAGACGCCCAAGGGAATGACCTGGCATCACCATCAGGACCGCGCCACCCTGCAGTTGGTTCCTACCGCTATTCACGCCCGGACAGGACATACAGGCGGTTTCTCAGGAGTCCCATGATGGTTCAGCTTCTACGAACGACCGAAGGTGGACCGCTCCTCGAAGAGGGCGACCTCGCTTCGTTTGAATCGAAGTACGGGTTCGAGCTTCCACTCCCCCTTCGAGAGTTCCTGCTGGCCACCAATGGGGGGCGCCCCGAGCGGGACCTCTTCGAGATCCACGGACTGGAGGGGAACCCTCTGGGCCGGATCCACCTCTTCTTCGGGCTGAAGGATCCTGTCGAATCATGCAACCTCGACTGGAACCTGGAGGTCTTCCAGGAGCGCCTTCCTCCTGGACTGCTTCCCATCGCGACGACAGAAGGCGCCGACAAGGTGTGTCTGTCCATCGCCGGAGCCGAAGCAGGCAGGGTGTTCTACTGGGACGCGCAGGCCCGAAGTGGCGCCAACAGCCTCTACCTGCTGGCCGACACCCTGGACGGCTTCATCGCGGCGCTCCGGGCGGATGCGCTTTCGCCTACCCTCCTGAAGGCCTGAGGCGTACGACTCAGGGGGCTTCCAGCCCCAACCCCAGCGCCTCCGCCCCGGCGGACTTCGCCCCATCGAGCGCCACCACCAGGCGTGAGTACGGCGCCCGGGCATCCGGCTGGAAGAACAGGCCTCGCTGGCCGCGTGGACGGGCCTCCAGGAAGCGGCGCAGGCGCGGCACGTAGTCCGCCTCGCTCACCGCCTCCCCCTCCAGCAGCAGCGTCCCCTCCGCCGTCAGGCGCACGAGCCCCGGTGGCAGCTCCTTCGAAGGCGTGGGTTCGGAGGGCTCCGGTGACGGGAGCTGGAGCATCAGCTCCCGGCGCATCAGCGGCGTCACGACCATGAAGATGATCAGCAGCACCAGCACCACGTCCACCAGCGGTGTGACGTTGATGTCGGACTGGAGACCGGACTGGGGCTTCACCAGGATGGGACGTCGAGCGCGCATCACGTTCCTCCTCCGTTCGTCTTCTTCACGGCGACGCCCAGCGACACCTTCCGCGCTCCGGCATCCCGCGAGCGACCCAGGACGCCGAGCACGTCGCCGCAGGTCAGCGTCTCGTCCGCCTTGAGCAGCAGCCGGCGCTCCGGTTCCGCGCGCAGCTCGTTCCGCACCCGGTCCTCGAATCGCGCGATGTCCGGGAAGACGTCCATCCCGACGTACAGCGCCTTGTCCGCGGTGAGGGAGAAGATCAGCGGTTCGGGCGGTTTGTCGCGGTGCTCGCCCTGCGCCGCCGCGGGCAGGGCCACGTCCCTGCCCTCCTGGGACATGGGCGTCACCACCATGAAGATGATCAACAACACCAACACCACGTCCACCAGCGGCGTGACGTTGATGTCGGCCTTCACTCCACCCCTGCCTCCCACGGCCATTCCCATGCGCAGCCTCCTGGCGAATCGGAGGCCATGGGACCATGGGCCCGCCGTCGCGTTGGCCGTGGACATCCGGTGGTTCGGTCATCGTTGCGTCATGGCCCGGGGCGTACGCCCCTGGACGCTCGGGTCGGGTCGGCATTGTCAGCCGTGCCTGGATTGCTATCACCCAGGGACGTTCGCACCTGGGAGGCACCCGCACATGGCCATCGCCACCATCAGCCCCACCACGGGCAAAACGCTGCGCACCTTCGAGGCGCTCTCCGCCCAGGAGCTGGAGTCCAAGCTGCAACGGGCCGCGGACACGTTCCGCACCTACCGGGAGACGTCCTTCGCGGACCGCGCCCGGTGGATGCGCCGCGCGGCGGACATCCTGGAGGTGGAGGCCGACCGCTTCGGCCACCTCATGACGGAGGAGATGGGCAAGCCGCTGGAGGCCGCCAAGGCCGAATCCCGCAAGAGCGCCACCGCCTGCCGCTACTACGTCACCCGCGCGGAGAAGCTCCTGCGCGACGTGCCCATCGACGTGGACGGCGACACCGCCTTCGTCCGCTACCAGCCCCTGGGCCCCGTGCTCGCCATCATGCCGTGGAACTTCCCCTTCTGGCAGGTCGTCCGCTTCGCCGCGCCCGCGCTCATGGCCGGCAACGTGGGCCTGCTCAAGCACGCCTCCAACGTGCCCCAGTGCGCGCTCGCGCTGGAAGAGGTGTTCCGCAACGCCGGCTTCCCCGAAGGCGCCTTCCAATCGCTGTTCATCGACACCTCGGACGTCAACCGCGTCATCGACGACGCTCGCGTGAAGGCCGTGACGCTCACCGGCAGCGAGGGCGCGGGCCGCTCCGTGGGCGCCGCCGCGGGACGCGCCATCAAGAAGGTCGTGCTGGAGCTGGGCGGCAGCGACCCCTTCATCGTCATGCCCAGCGCGGACCTGGACCGCGCGGTGGAGACCGCCGTGTCCGCGCGCCTCATCAACAACGGCCAGTCCTGCATCGCGGCCAAGCGCTTCATCATCGCGGAGCCCATCGCCCAGGAGTTCGAGCGCCGCTTCGTTGCGCGCATGAAGACCATGGTGGTCGGCGACCCCATGGACCCGAAGACGGACGTAGGACCGCTCGCGACGCCCGGCATCCTGGAGGGCCTCCACGCCCAGGTGCAGGCGAGCGTGAAGGCCGGAGCGCGGCTGCTCCTGGGTGGAAAGCCCCAGGGCGGCCCCGGCAACTTCTATCCGCCCACCGTGCTCGCGGATCCGCCGCCCCAGGCCCCCGCGTTCCATGACGAGCTCTTCGGCCCGGTGGCCACGCTGCTGCGCGCCCGCGACCTGGAGCACGCGGTGGAGCTGGCCAACGCGACGAAGTTCGGCCTGGGCGCGAGCGTGTGGACGCAGGACTCCGCGGAGCAGCGCCGGTTCATCGACGGCATCGAGGCCGGGATGGTGTTCGTCAACGCGCTCGTCGCCTCCGACGCGCGCCTGCCCTTCGGCGGCGTGAAGCACTCCGGCCACGGCCGCGAGCTGGCCGACCTGGGCCTGCGCGAGTTCGTCAACGCGAAGACGGTGCGCATCGGCGGGACATCCGGCAGCGCGCCTCCGTCCAAGCACGTGGGCGAGTAGCCACCCCGACTAACGCGTGCGCACCCGGCCATCCAGGGGCGCGCCGTGCACCTCTTCCAGCGCCTGGGTGACGGCGTCCACCTCCGCGCCCAGCTGCTCCACGCTGTGGCGCAGGCCCGCGCCCGCCACGTCCAGGTCCGCGGTGTCCGCCGAGCGCACCCGCAGCACCTGGGCGTAGAGGTTCTCCAGCGTGTAGGCCAGCCGCGTGAACTCGGCCTCCAGCCGGTCCGCCGCGCGGCCCAGCTCCGTGCGCTGGCGCACCTGTTCGTCCAGCACCTGCAACGCCGCGCGCAGCCGGTCGCGCACCACGCTGTCCTCCTCCGAGGCCCAGCGCGTCTCCAGCTTCTTGCGCTCCTCGCCCAGCCGCTGCACGTCCTCCGGCGGGGCCACCGTGCGCAGCTCCCGCTCGCGGCGGACCAGCTCGTGGCAGCCCTTGCGCAGCTCCTGCACGGTGCGGTCCGGCGAGCGCACCATCTCCTGCAACACGCCCGGCGCCGCGCGCAGCTCCGCCATCAGCTTCTCGCAGACAGCGTCCACGCGCGCCAGGCGCGGATCCACCGGCGCCGCGGGCACCTTCTGCTCCACCGGCAGCACGGGGGCGGAGGACGGCTCCTCCACGCGCGTCAGCAGCGGGTTGTTCGTGGGGCGCAGGTGCTTCGCGGCCCCCCGGAAGAACGCGAACGCCACGAAGAGCAGCCACCAATAGCCGTCGAACTGCATGACCGCGGTGGCCACGCACGCCAGCGCGACGATGAGTTCCCCCACCCCCAGCACCGGGTTGCGCGAAGCCTCTTCACGGGCCGCCTTCTCCGCGCGCCGCGCCTCCCGGTACGCCTGCTGCTGGGCGGCGTAGGCGTCGCGCTTGGCGTGCCGCTCCGCCCGGCGCAGGGCGTCCTTCGACTCGCGCTCCCACTGCTTCTCCCACCGCTGGCGCTCCCGCTCCGCGCCGCGCTCCCACTCCCGCTCCCAGCGGTCGCGCTCCTTGTCGGTGGGCAGGCGGCCCATCCGGCGCACCCATGCCTCCAGGGCGGCGTCCTTGCGCGCGCGGCCCTCCTCGATGGCCGCCTCCAGCCGACGCAGGCGCTCGGCCGCATCGGGGGAGGACGGGGAGGCAGGCGGCGCTTCGCGGTCTCGGGGCACGCGGTGACGCTAACAACTTCGCCCGGGCTTGGGGACTGTCGGCGACAGGGCCATAAGGGCAGGTGTTGAGCGCGTGGCGGGCGGCGGGCAGGCGGACGGACCCGCGCGGTGGCCCGGCCTCATCGGATGCGGTACTGGGAGGGCACGATGACCCTTCCCGCCGCGTCCCGCCGCTTCCAGTGGTTCAGCCAGGGCGTCCTCATCTACACGCTGGGCGTCATCCTCTGGGGCGCGTTCGTGCGCGCCACCGGCTCCGGCGCCGGGTGCGGTGACCACTGGCCGGTGTGCAACGGCGAAGTGGTGCCGCGCGCCCCCACCGTACAGACGCTCATCGAGTACACGCACCGGCTCACCAGCGGCCTGGCCACGCTGCTCGCCGTCGCCCTGTACGTGTGGGCCCGGCGCGCGCTCCCCAAGACGCACCCCGCACGGCGCGCCGCGGGCTGGGCGCTGGTGTTCATGCTCACCGAAGGGCTCGTGGGCGCGGGCATCGTGCTGCTCAAGTACGTGGCGCAGAACGCGTCCGTGGGCCGCGCGGTGTGGATGGGCATCCACCTGACCAACACCTTCCTCCTCGTGGGCGCGCAGACGCTGGTGGTGTGGGCCGCGGGAGGCCGCGCGCGCATGGTGCTCAAGGGCCAGGGCCCGGTGGCCGTGCTCCTGGGCGTGAGCGTGGCCGGCATGCTGGTGCTGGGCGTCAGCGGCGCGGTGGCCGCGCTGGGGGACACGCTGTTCCCCGCCACGAGCCTCGCGGACGGCCTGCGCCAGGACATGTCGGAGACGGCGCACGTGCTGCTGCGCCTGCGCGTGCTGCACCCGGTGTTCGCGGTGGGGCTGGGCGCGCTGCTGGTGTTCGTGGGCCGGTCGGTGGCGCGGCTGCGGCCCTCGCCGGAAGTGCGTCAGGCGTCGGTGCTCCTCACCGGCGTGTACGTCGCGCAGCTGTGCGCGGGCGTCCTCAACCTGGTGCTGCTGGCGCCGGTGGCGATGCAGCTCATCCACCTGCTGCTCGCGGACTGCGTGTGGATGTGCGTGGTGCGGCTGTGCGCGGCGGGGCTCGCGGAGGACGCGCCCCGCCTGGAGCCTTCGAGCGCCCCCGCGTCGCGCGTGGAGCCGGTGTAGGCTCGCGAGCCCGATGACCCCGCCCCTTCCCCTGACCGAGCGCGTGGATGCCTGGCTCGTCCTCCACCGCCGCCGCGTCCTGGGCGTGCTGCTCTTCGCCGCGGTCTTCGTGCGGCTGATGGTGGGGATGGAGCTCGCCGGGGGCCCGCTGCTGCACATCCACGAGAAGAACCCCTCGTCGGACAACTACTTCTTCGCGCAGTGGTCCCAGCATCTGTCGGAAGGGGACTGGCTGCAGCGGCAGCCCCTGCATCCCATGACGGCGTGGATGCGGAGGGTGGCCGGCCAGGTGATGCGCGAGCACCCCACGTACCCGGTGCAGCTGGGCCTGGCGAAGGACACGGCGTACGCGCCGCAGGCCATGGCCGTCACGCTGTGGGACCACTGGCTGGGCGGGCCCACGTACTTCCAGGAGCCGCTGTATCCCTACCTGCTGGCGCTCACCCGCGTCGTGTTCGGCGCGGACGCGGCGTTCGTCTTCGCGTGGCAGCTCGCGTTGGGCGTGCTGGGCGTCTTCCTCGCGTACCGGCTGGGCCGGGTGCTGTTCAGCGAGACGGCGGGCGTGGCGGCGGCGGTGCTGGCGCTGCTGTACGCGCCCCTGGTGGTCCACGAGTTCACCCTGCTGCGCGACTCGCTCATCGTGCTGTTCACGCTGGTGTTGGTGACGGCCCTGGTGGCGGCGTTGGAGCGGGGCGGCTGGCGCTGGACGGCCTTCGGCGCGCTGGCGGGGCTGGCCGTCCTGGTGAAGGTGCCCTTCGTCATCTTCGTCGGCCTCGCGCTGGCGGGGGCGGTGGCCTCGCGGCGCTGCCGGGCTCCGGACGTGGGGCGGGTG
>NZ_RAWG01000369.1 GCF_003611735.1 Corallococcus sicarius
GGGCAAGGGCCCCACCCCCAAGCCCGCCGTGCGCATCGCGCTCGTCGGCGCGCTCGTCGTGGGCGTGGGCGTGGGAGCCTTCGTCCTCGGTCGCCGGGGGAGCGGATCCGGATCCGGCACGACCTTCTCCTCCGGTGAACGCCAGGGCCCGCCCTCCGCGGGCGCCTCCGTGGAGGGCCTGCCGGAGCTGCCGTCCGAGCCGACGGAGATGGATGTGCCCGGCACCGCCGTCACCGCCGCCGTCTGGGTGGACGTGCACGCGCCCGCGAAGGTGCGCGACGCGCTCGTGCGCAACGCGTGGCTGAAGGAGCAACTGGACAAGCCGCTGGGGCAGGGCTTCGTGAGCGGCTGGGCCGCGTTCCTCGGCTCCACCGGCACCGACCTGAAGGCCTCCTTCAAGGGCGCGGTGCTGGACGTCGTGGCGGGACAGCTGCTGGACGCGCCCTTCCGCACGGTGTGGTTCAGCGGCGCCACGAGCGCGGGGACGCCCGCGCTCATCGTCCCCAAGGCGGGCAAGTCGTCGCTGGCGGGATGGGATGCGATGGACGCGGTGGCGAAGCGCGGGGAGATGACCGCGGACAGCTGCCCCGCCAGCACGGAGAAGGCGCCCGAGGGCGGCTTCCACCTGTCGCGCTGGCTCGTCGCGGAGCAGACCGTGTGGGCCGCGCGCACGGCGGACCGCGTGGTGCTCGCGCGGCACCCGGTGGTGGTGCTCCAGGGCCTGTGCGCGCCCCTGCCGGAGCTGGAGGCGGACGACGGCGTGGACGTGGAGGTGGGCTTCAACGCCAACGCCTACGGCCGCGAGGCGCAGCTGCTCACCCACGTGCTGGGCCTGGGCGACGACACGCGGTTGCAGTTCGGCGTGGAGGGCGACCGGCTGGTGGGCCGGGGCATCGCCGGAAAGCTCGTGCCGGGCATGATGGGGCTGCACACCAGCCCCCTGTCCGACGACCTGTTGAAGCTGGTGCCGGAGGAGACGCCGGTGCTGCTCGCGCTCCAGCTCATGCTGCCGGAGTCGCTGGAGCCCTCGGTGCTGAAGAAGTTCTGGGAGGGGAAGGTTGAGGTCCGCACGCGCCCGCGCCAGGTGGCCGTGGTGTGGACGCCGCGAGGCAGCGGTTCGCTGGAGCCGGAGCTGGCCCTGCTGTGGGGCAGCGAGGAGGACGCGGCGGGGTTGCAGGCGCTGTTCTCCGGCGGTGCGCGGGAGCTGAAGCGCGCCACGCTGTGCAAGCACGTGGTGCTGGCCACGAGCGATGAGGAAATCGAGCGGCTGAAGAAGGCGTGCGAGGGCCGTGCGCCCAACCTGCTGAACGCAGCGGGCCCGGTGGTGACGGGGCTGCGCGCGCCCGCGTCGCTGGTGCTCGGCATCAACACGGGGCGGTTGCTCAGCGGCCTGGCGATGGATGGCTACACGTCCGAGGCGCGCGTGGACCGCGCGTCGCCCCTGCCGAAGGCCGCTCCGCCGGAAATCGAAGCGGCCCGCCGCGACCTGGAATCCCTGCCGTACCTGGGGCTTCGCGGCTCCATGTTGAACTACGGCCATGCCCTGACGCCGGGAGGATTTGGAACATGAAGACGTCGGTGCGTTTCGCGGCCCTGGCCGCGCTCCTGGTGTCCGGCGTGGCGCTGGCCAAGCCGCTCTACATCACCGTCCCGCGCTCCTACGGCAGCGGCGAGCCCGTGGCGGTGGACGTCGCCTTCGAGGACAAGGGGCCCGTGGAGCTGCGCGTGTTGCAGCCCGCGAACCTGGACGCCTTCATCCGCGCGCAGGGCGACCTGCGGCGCGCGTACCAGACGCCGCCGACGCTGATCAACCCGGGCCGGGGGCTGAGCCGCGGCCTCAACGCCGTGCGCTCGCCGGGCCTCGTGCTGCTGGAGGCGCTCAGCCCCGCCTTCCGCCAGGAGGTGAGCGACGTGCTGCCGAAGCCAGCGGACGACGCTTCGTCCGGCGAGCCGCTGGCGAAGGTGGCCGAGGGGCCGGAGAAGCTGGTGGGCACGCCGCCGGGCTTCACGGTGGTGCGCAGCCAGTGGCTCAACCTGGACCTGGGCGGCGCGGACCGCGAGTTCAACGTGCCGGGCTTCGACACCGGCAATGGCAGCAGCGGCTTCCAGGAGCGCCGCGTGCTGCTGGCCCCGCTGCCCCCGGGCGCGTACGTGCTCCAACTGGTGCAGGGCCGCGTGGAGGGGCAGGTGGTGCTCGTCGTCAGCGACGTCACCGTGCAGCTCAAGCAGACCGACGGACAGGTGCTGGTGCGCGTGGCGGGGAGGGACCAACAGCCGCGCGCGGGTGCGCAGGTGCAGGTGTACCTACCCGCGGGCAAGGGCCCCACGGGCACGACGGACGACAAGGGCGAGCTGACGCTCCAGGTGGCGGAGCCGCGCATCCTCGCGACGGTGACGTCCGGCAAGGACACGGCCATCGTGGACACGGACTTCTACTCCGCGCTTGCGGTGGCGCCGGACGTGTTCATCTACAGCGACCGGCCCATCTACAAGCCGGGCAACGAGGTGAAGTTCCGCGGGCTCGTGCGTCAGCCGGACACGTTCCTCGCGCGCCTGTTCACGCCGAAGAAGCGCGACGTGCGCGTGAAGCTGGTGTCGCAGGAGGGCCGCGAAATCACCACGCGCGCGGTGGTGGACGAGTTCGGCGCGTTCAGCGGCACGATGCAGGTGCCGGACGACCTGGGCACGGGCGTGCTGCGCATCGAGGCGGACCTGGACACGCACCCCTACGAGGGCGAGGCGCGCGTGCAGGACTACGTGAAGCCCACGTTCTACCTGGAGGTGCAGCCGGAGTCGGAGACGGTGGTGCCCGGCGAGACGGTGAGCGTGAAGGTGCGCGCGCGCCGGTACGCGGGCGGCGTGCCGAAGGGCGCGAAGTACGAGGTGTTCCTCTACCGCAGCCTGCTGGACGCGCCCGCGTGGGTGGACGACGCGGGCAAGGGCGGCCAGGGCAGTGCGGTGACGTACGGCACCGCGTCCAGCAGCGAGGGCAAGCTGAGCGTGCCGGAGCGGCTGTACTCCTCCGTCGCGGAGCGCGAGGCCCGCGAGGACCCGTGGTCCAGCGCGAGCGAGTTCGACGCCGAGGGCGAGGCGGAGGTGGACGTCGCCGTCCCCGCGCTCAAGCCGGGCGAGGAGCGGCTGCCGTACCGCTACAGCCTCACCGTGCGCGCGCGGGATGATCAGGAGACGTTCGCCACCGGCACCGCCGCCTTCTTCCTGTCGAAGGTCGAAGTGCTGGGCGTGGCGCGGTACTCGGACGCGGTGGTGGCGAAGGGCTCGGAGGCGCTGTTGTCCGTGCGCGCCACCACGCTGTCCGGCAAGCCCTATGGCGTCACGTCCGGCGAGGTGGCCTTCATGCTGCGTCGCGCGGATGGCAGCGAGAAGCCGCTGGGCTCGCGCGCGTTCACCACCGCGCAGGACGGCACGTCGCGCGAGAAGGTGCCCACCACCGACGTGGGCGCGGTGATCGCGCGGGTGACGGTGAAGGACAAGAAGGGCGAGGCGTGGACGGGCGAGGAGTCGCTGCTCGTCATCGGCGCCGCGGACGAGCCCGTGGCGCAGGTGCCCAACCTCACGCTGGCGTCGCTGTCCGGCACGCTGGAGCCGGGTGACTCCGCGAAGCTGGTGGCGCTGTTCCCGGATGGCTGGGGGCAGGGCGGCAGGGACAGCGGGCCGGTGTGGGTGACGCTGACGGGCGCGGGCCTGTACGGCACCACGGTGGTGCCGCTGAAGGGCCGCACGCTGGTGCACGCGTTCCCGGTGGAGAAGCGCTTCGGCAGCGCGGTGTACGCGTCCGTCGCGTACCCCACGGCGACGGGCCGCTGGGAGGAGCGCACGGTGGCGTTCCGCGTGGTGCCGAAGGAGCGCACCCTCACGGTGTCGCTCCAGGCGCGCCGCGCGGAGGCGCTGCCGCTCACCGAGCAGGCGGTGGACGTGCGCGTCACCGACAGCGAGGGCAAGGGCGTGGTGGCGCAGCTGTCCGTGGGCGTGGTGGACAAGGCCGTCTACGCCATCCAGGGCGAGTTCCGCCCGGGCGTGCTGGACTTCTTCTACCCGCCCGCGCGCGACAACGTGACGAGCTTCTATTCGGCGGAGTTCCAGGGGTACGGCTACGGCGAGCAGCTGGCGCGCAAGATGTCCGGCCTGCCGGACCACGCGTTCGCGTCCATCAAGCCGCCCAGCCGTCAGGCGAAGGACCTGGAGAAGGACACGGCGCACTGGGACCCGGCGGTGGTGACGGACCGGGACGGGCGCGCGACGGTGCGCTTCACGCTGCCCTCCAACCAGACGCTCTGGGTGGTGACGGCGGTGGCGGCGGACACGTCCGGCCGCTTCGGTGAAGGCACGTCCGAGTTCGCCACGCGCGGCGGCCTCAATGTCTACGCGGCGCTGCCCCGGTTCCTGCGCGAGGGCGACGAGGCGCTGGCGTCGGTGCGCCTGTCCGCGGGCGAGAAGTCCAAGGGCAGCCAGCTGTTGGACCTGCGTGTGCAGCCGGGAGGGGCGCTCCAGGCGGACGTCACCCAGCGCAAGCTGGAGCTGGGCGAGGGGGGCGAACAGGTGGTGCCGGTGACGTTGCGCGCGTCGAAGACGGGCCCCGCCGAGCTCGCGGTGGATGTGACGGGTGGCAAGGATCCGCTGCGCGACCTGAAGCGCTTCGACGTGGCGCCGGCCGCGGTGGAGGACGCGGTGCAGGTGAGCGCGTGGGGCGGCGGGGCGCTGTCGTTGGAGGCTCCCGGAACCGCGACGCTGACGCGCGTGGAGCTGGTGCTCCAGCCGTCCACGGTGGACGCGGCGCTCACGCAGGTGCGCGAGCTGCTGACGTACCCGTACGGGTGCCTGGAGCAGCTGGTATCCACGACGGTGCCGAACGTGGCCGTGTACCAGGTGCTCCAGAAGGCGGGCGCGCTGGAGAAGCTGGACCCGGACTCGCAGGCGCTGCTGGCGGAGGCGCGCAGCCGCTCCGTGCAGGGCACGTCCCGCATCCTCGGCCTCGCGGTGAAGGGCGGTGGGTTCACCTGGTTCGGCGGCTACAGCGAGCCCAGCCTGCCGCTCACGCTCATCGCGCTGGACGGTCTGGCGTACGCGGCGGAGGCGGGGCTGGTGGACCGCGACGACGCGCGCATCGTGGAGAGCGCGAAGTGGGTGGAGGCGCAGGAGGGCCTGCCGCAGGAGTACGACGCCACGCGCGCGTACGTGCTGGCGCGGTTGCAGGGGCCCCGGCAGGCGGCGCGGGTGCGTGCGCTGGTGGAAGGCGCGCAGCCCGGGGACCTGTACTCGCTGGCGCTCGCGGTGCTGGCCGCGGAGAAGGCGGGCGTGATGAATGAGACCGCGCTCCAGACGCGCATCCAGGCGCTGGTGAAGCAGAGCGGCGAGGGCTTCGTGAAGCTCGCGAGCCTGAAGGGTGAGGCGGAGACGTCCGAGGCGTTCTACCGCTTCCCGCTGCGGCGCGTGGGGCTCACGGCCATCACCGCGCACGCGGCGTCGTTCGGCTCGCTGGATGTCGTCCGCGCGCGCAAGCGCATCCTGGAGCTGCTGAGCGAGCCGGGCCTGTCCACCTTCGACCGGAGCACCGCGCTCCTGCACTCGCTGTGGTTGGTGGAGCGCGACGCGAAGGCGTTCAAGGGCATGACGCCGCCGGAGGTGAAGGGCGCATCGGCGCCGGTGAAGTTCGCCGCGCGCGGCATGGGGCTCGTGGCCACGTTGCCGGCGGGGACTCGCACGGTGGACGTGGGCGGCTTCGACGGCGTGGCCACGCTGCGCGCCGCCGCGACGCTGCCGCTCAAGGCGGTGCAGCCGCGCGTGGAGGGCATGTCCGTCAACCGCGCGTACTACGTGCTGCGCGAGGGCGGGAAGGTGAAGCTGGAGGCGGGCGCCACCGTGACGCAGGGCGAGGAGGTCTACGTGGAGCTGACGCTGGATGCGCGCGGCGAGAACCGGGCGCGGTCGGCGTACTACGTGGTGGAGGACGCGGTGCCGGCGGGCTTCGTCGCGCTGCAGGAGGACAAGGTCTTCCGCGGTCCTCCGCACTCGTTGCCACTGGCGCCGGAGGCGCTCAAGCGCCGGCAGCTGGACCCGGCGCATGCCACGTTCTTCTTCGAGGAGCCGGCGTGGTGGAGCGACAGCCCGCGCACGGTGGGCTACGTGATGCGCGCGCAGTTCGCGGGCACGTTCGCGGCGCCGCCGGCCACCATCGAGGACATGTACTCGGCGCGCATCCGGGGCCGCACGGCTTCGGACGTGCTGAAGGTGGTGCCCTCGAAGACGTCCGTGAGCGACCTGTAGCCCATGGGGTGGGCTGTCGCCGTCGCCGTGTTGTTGTCGGCTTCGCCCACCTTCGTCACACGGGGGGACGTGACGCCGGAGGCGGACCTGCGCAGGGAAGCGCAGGCCGCGTGGGCGTCGCTGGAAGCGCGGTACGCGGCACAGGCGGGCGGCCTTCCGACACGGGCCCCCGCCACCGTGACGCTCCAGAAGGGCACGGCCCTGGCCCCCGAACGCAACGCGCAGGGACGACCGGGAGTCGTGGAGCTGCGGCAGAACACGCCGGGCGTGCTGGATGCGCGGCTGCGCACGGCGCTGCGGCATGAGCTGGCGCACCAGCTCCTGTGGTGGGCGTGTCCTGCATCGAGCGAGGACCGGCTCTTCCATGAGGCGTTCGCGCTGACGGTGAGCGGGGAGCTGCCCGCGTGGCGCGAGGCTCCGTACCAGTCGCTGTCACGCGCGGCGAAGGAAGTGGCGAGCGCGCCCGCGGTGGACACGCCCCGGGCTCGCAAGGGATTGGCGCGCATCCTGGGCGAACACGTGGGGTTCCCCGCCGCGCTGACGCGCAGGCTGCGTCAGTGTCACGACGGCACGCGGTGGGCGTCGAACCTGTCAGTGGAGGAACTGGCGGACGTGGCGGTGCTCGCGCCCGAGGCGGCCACGGTGGTGGTGAGCCGGCACTCGGGGGAAGTGTTGTTCGCGGAAGGGAACGTGCGCAGGGCGGTGCCGTATGGATCCGCGCTCAAGCCGTTCCTGTACGCAGCGGGGACCGTGGCCTCGACGCGTGACGTGAGCCCTCCGCTCCTCGCGCCGCGCCCCGGCGTGCAGGAGTGGGCGTGTGGCGCGGGCCTTCCTCCGAAGGTGGATGCGCGGCTCGCGCTCCTGCGCTCGTGCAACGGCTACTTCCTGGACTGGGAGGCCACGGGCCGTGCGCCCCAGGCGTTCGGCGTCTGGGGGCCCGTGCTCACGGCGGTGGGCCTCACCGGCCTGCCCGCGGACATGACGGAGGCCATCGGGCTCCGCTCCGCGCACGGCCTGTCCCCCTGGGGCATGGCCCAGGCATACCGGCTGCTCGCGGAGGCCCGGCCGGAGGTCCTCGCGCTCCTCACCGGCAACGTGGAGGAGGGCACGCTCAGCGGCCTCTCCACGTCGAAGGCCCTCAAGGGCGTGGCCACCAAGACGGGCACGGTGCGCGACGCCGCGAGCCGCCCCCAGTTCGGGTGGATCGCCGCCGTGGATGAGGACCTCGTCCTCGTGGCCGTGCGGCCCGGCAAGATGCCCCGACACTTCGTGGACGAAGTCCCCGCGCTCCTCACCCGCGTGCGCAAACAGGCGGCGGGCCTGGAGGCCGCGCGCGTGCAGGTGCTCGGCCTGTTGCCCTCCGCGTCCGTGGAGGCGCGCTGCGCGGGCGCGGGCTTCGCGCTGGAGGACGGCGCCCCGCGTCCGGCGCCCACGGACTTCTCACGCCTGGACGCGCTCACCGCGAAGGGGCCAGCGGTGTGCCTGGGCAGTCCCTGGCGCGTGCGCTTCCCGCAGGGCCCCGACGGCGGCCGTGACTACGCGGGCGTCTTCACGTGGTCCCCACCGCCGCCGTACCGACCGCCCCCAGGCGTGCCCACCACGCCCAGCGCGCTCAAGGCCCGGCGCGGCTCCGACTTCGTCTTCCGCACCACGCGCGTGCAGTACACCGCCGGCGTCGTCGCCGCCGAGGACGTCACCCTCCAGGGCGAGGCCCGCGTCGCGCTCTCCCGCGTGGTGGCCCACAACGAGCGCCACGCGGCCCCGCGCCATCCCGGCCGCGCCATCTGCGACACCACCCACTGCCAGGCCTTCCGCGGCACCGTGCGCCTGCGCCCCGAGGACACCCGCGCGCTCAAGCTCCCTCCGCTGCGGTGGGACGTCTGGCTCACCTTCTCCCAGGGCGGGGCCACCCCCTGGCGCGAGTTCCGCTCCCGCGCCCAGGTGGAAGGCCTGCTCGGCACCCGCCTCGTGTCCCTGCGCTTCGAGTCCGGCCGCCTGCGCTACCTGCGCACCGAAGGCGAGGCCGGCGCCCCCTACGAGGACGCGCGCTCGCTGCCCTGCGACACCCTGCGCGCGGGCCTCCAGCTCCCCTCCTGCCCCCAGCGCGCCTCCTTCGACGGCCCCCGCGTCCTCTTCGAGGGCCAGGGCCGGGGCCACGGCGAGGGCCTGGACGTCGAAGCCGCCAAGGCCGCCACCGGCCTCTCCAGCGA
>NZ_RAWG01000036.1 GCF_003611735.1 Corallococcus sicarius
GTGTATAAGAGACAGGGGCCAGCGGGGGCGGAGGGGTGGCATGCCTACGCGTCCCTGGGCGCGGGCATCACCCTGGATCATTTCAGCGACTGGCGCGCCAAGGGGCCCGCCCTGCAGGCGTGGCTGGGCGTGGAGACGCCGCCGGGCCTGTCCCTGGGCGCCGTCTTCGAGACGACGCAGACGTGGGGCCAGCAGTTCGCGGACGCGCAGGACCCCTCCCAGCTCAGCCGCGTGCAGTTGGACTACACCGCCGTGGGCATCGAGGCCCGCCTGCGCTTCTTCGGCGACAAGCCGGTGACGCCGTGGCTGGGCGCCCGGCTGGCCAAGAGCTGGGCGAAGCCCTTCACCCCCAACAGCGTGGGCCAGCTGCGACGCGAGGACTTCGACGTCACCAGCATGGCCTTCCGCGTGGGCCTGGACGGCTGGTTCAGCGACCGCTGGGGCGTGTCGCTCGCCACCTCCCTCCAGTTCTGCGACCTGAAGTTCACGAAGGACCCCACCGCGGACAGCACCTGCGCGAAACCCCTGCAGAGCATCATCGCGGGACCCGTGCTGCGGTTTTGATGCGGTTAGAGTGCGCGCCCATGAACGCGCCGTCTCCCCCCCCGGGTCCCCGCTGGCTGTACCTGCATGGCTTCGCGTCCGGCCCCTCCTCCACCAAGGGCCTCTGGCTGGACGCCCACTGGGCGAAGCAGGGCATCTGCCTGGAGCGCCTCAACCTGCGCGTGCCGTCGCTGGAGCGCCTGAGCCTGGGCGCCATGCTGGACACCGTGCGAGACACGCTGGGCGCCCCGCAGGAGCGCGCGGTGCTCATCGGCTCCAGCCTGGGCGGGCTCGTCGCCGCGCGCTGCGCGCAGCAGGACCCTCGCGTGGGCGCGCTGGTGCTGCTCGCCCCCGCCTTCCACTTCGTCGAACAACTCCAGCGCCGCATGGGCCAGGACGGCTGGGCCCACTGGCAGCGCACGGGCTTCATTGAAACGGATGACCACGCGGAGAAGCGCCGCACGCGCGTACACCACGGACTCGTGGAGGAGGCCCAGGCGATGGACGCCCGCCTGGGCGTCTGGCCGGACGTGCGCGTGCCCACCCTCATCGTCCATGGTCGGAAGGACGACACCTGCGACGTGCGCTACTCGCGCGAATGGGCGCAGAGCAAACGCCACGTGCGGCTGGTGGAGGTGGATGACGGCCACGAGCTGACGGCCTCGCTCCCGCGCATCGCCCTGGAGTCGGATGCGTTTCTCACCCCGTGGCGGGGTGGGGTGGCGCCCCAGCAGGTGTTCACTGCCGGCTGACCGGCGTGCGTCCGCGTGGCCGCCGCCCCTGCCTCGCGCTCGCGCCGGTTAAGGTGGGGACCATGAACCGCGAATACCACCGTTGGTACAGCCAGCGGCTGAACCGGGACATGGAAGTGCTGCTGTACGGGCACTCGGGCGAGCCCATCATCCTGGTCCCCACCAGCAAGGGCCGCTTCTATCAAGCCGAGGACTTCGGCCTCATCGGCGCCATCGCGGACTGCATCGCCGCGGGCCGCTACGTCGTGGTGTGCGTGGACTCCGTGGATGAGGAGTCCTGGTACAACAAGGACGTCGCCCCCGCCGTGCGCGTGGCCCGCCATGCCCAGTGGGAGGACTACCTCGTCCATGAAGCGGTGCCGCTCGTGCGCAGCCGCGCCAGCGGGGGCCGGCTCACGCTCGCCGGGTGCAGCCTGGGCGGCTTCCACACGTACAACGTGGGCCTGCGCCACCCGGACATCTTCCAGCGCCTCATCTCCATGGGCGGCAAGTTCGAGACGGACGACTTCCTCGACGGCCACCACGACGAACAGGTGTACTTCCACACCGCGCCGCATTGGCTGCCCGGCCTGCACGACAACGCACGGCTGAACGCCCTGCGCCGCGTGGAGATGACGCTGGCCGTGGGCGAGCACGACTTCTGCCGCCCCTCCAACGAGAACCTCTCCAAGCTGCTCTGGCAGAAGGACATCCGCAACGACCTGTCCATCTGGGACGGCGGCACCCACGACTGGCCCGTGTGGCGGCAGATGATCCGCCACTACCTGCCGGCCTGAAGCACCGCCCCCGGCCCCTACTGCTCCAGGGGCCGGAGCGTGCCCGCGCTCACGCGCCAGAAGCGCCACAGCACCGCCAGCGACACGGTGATGAGGCCCGCGCACAGGCCCCACCAGATGCCCAGCACGCCCATGCCCAGGCCGAAGCCCAGCAGCAGCGTCAGGGGCAGGCCGACGACGTAGTGCCCCACGATGTTCGCCACGAAGGTGAAGCGCGTCTCGCCCGCGCCGCGCAGCACGCCCGCGCCCACGCCCTGCACGCCGTCGAACACCTGGAAGATGGCGCTCACCATCAGGAGCGGCAGCAAGAGCGGCAGCACCTCCGGCGGCGCCCCCGCGAGCCTCGCGAGGCTGCCGGGGAACAGGGCGAACACGAGCCCGCCCAACGCCATCACCACCGCGCCGGTGCCGAAGGCCATGAACCCGCTGCGCCGCGCCTGCGGCGTGTCGTGCGCGCCCACCGCCCAGCCCACCCGCACGCTGCCCGCGTTGCCAATGCCCAGCGCCATGGTGAAGGTGAGGCTCGCGAACGCGATGGCGATCTGATGCGCGCCCACGCTCTCCGGCCCCAACCGCGCGGCCAGCACGCCCGCCAGCGCGAAGACGCCCACCTCCGCCGCGATGTGCAGGCCAATGGGCAGCCCCACCCGGAAGGCCCGCAGTTGATCCGCGACCACCGGCAGCAGGGAGGGCTTGCCCGACACGGGAATCCCGCGGATGGCGCGCGCCACGATGGCCACCTCCATCGCCGTGCACAGGAGCGTGGACAGCGCCGCGCCCGCCGCGCCCATCGCCGGCACGCGCGTGAGGGGCCCCGCCCACGCGGGCAGCGAACTTCCGCCGAAGACGAACAGCGGCACCATCATGAGGTTCAGCACGTTGGCCACCACGGTGGACACCACCAGCGGCCGGGGCTTCCCGATGGCCTGCAGGTACGCGCGCGCCGTGAGGAAGATGAGCATCAGCGGCAGGCCGGGGGCGCGGAAGTGCAGGAAGGCGCGCACCTGGACGATCTGCTCCTCCGCCACGCCCACCCACGGCAGCGCGGACGGCACGGAGATGAGCACCCCCCACAGCACCACCCCCACGAAGGCGGACAGCCACACGCCCTGCCAGAGCACGCTGCGCGCCCGCACCGGGTTGCCGGCGCCAATGGCCTGCGACACCAGCGGATCCACGCCCATCATCAGCCCCATGCCGAAGCTGCTGACGGCGAAGAAGAGGCTGTGGCTGAGGCCCACCGCGGCCAGCGCGGACGTGCCGGCCCGGCCGACGATGAGCGTGTCCACCAGGCCCATGAGCGACTGGCCCGCCTGCGCGATGCACAGCGGCAGGGCCAGCGCGAGCAGGGCGCGCAGCTCCCCCCGGTTCCGGGCCGAGGAGGCCGGAGGGGACGACACGGACGGCTCGGGGGCATCGGGCGGCATGGCGGGGCCTATAGCCTCTTCGGGCGGGGATTGCGCTGCCCGAGCGACGGACGCGCCTGCCCTCCCCGCCTGACCGCCCATCACCGGGCCGTGGGCCGTCACCCCCACATCAGGGGTTGGAAACCCGGGGGAAGCGCGTGGTGACCAGCGGCGTCTGGAGGCTGCCCACCTTCGCCACGCGCACGCCGCCGTCGCTGATGGCGTAGACGTAGTCGTCCGCCATCACGCTGCGGCGCACATCCGGCGCGTAGTACCAGTTCCACGGGGGCGACCCCGTGCGGTCGAACAGGTCCGACATGGACACCGCGCCCACCGGGGAGAGGCCCGTCGCCAGGTCCACGCGGAACACGCGCAGCTCCGTGCGGAAGCCCTTCCAGTACTCCTCGTAGGAGTACGGCCGGGGCGAGTAGTCCGTGAAGGGGATGGCCACCAGCCCCTTGGCCGGGAAGTAGTTGAACGCCTTGTGCTGGGAGAGCGCTTCGCTCCAGCCGTAGGCGCTGCCGACGAGCTCCGTGTGGGTCTCCTTCGGGTTCGCCAGGTCGCTGACGTCGAAGAGCGACAGCTTGAGCGTCCGCTCTCCGCAGCAGCCGCCGTTGGGGTCCGTGTGCACGCCCAGGGTCAGCAGGTGGTGGTCACCCACCGGGTGCAGGTACGTGGCGAAGCCCGGCACCTTCAGCTCCCCCACCTTGCGCGGGTGCGCCGGGTCGCTCAGGTCGAAGGTGAAGAGCGGATCCACCTGGAGGAAGGTGACGATGTAGCCGCGCGGGCCCGCGAAGCGCGCGCTGAAGATGCGCTCCCCTTCCGCCAGGTCCTCGCTGCGGCCCAGCTCCACCAGGCGCCCGTTCTTCTCGCCCAGCGTCGTCACGCGGCTGGCCGTCGTCGTGCGGCCCCACCACCAGTCCGGGTGGTCCTCCTGCGGCAGGCGGGTGGTCACCGTGGTGGCCACGCGCAGCACGCCCTCGTACTCGTCCAGGGCGAACTGGTTGAGGGGCGAGCCCTCCAGCGTGCCGGAGCCCGCGTACACCGCGCGGCCCGGCTGGCGGGTGTCGAACTTGTGCACGTAGGTGAAGTCCTTCTGGCCCGGCTGCGGCCACCACCAGGAGTGCGCGTGCGCCAGGTAGAGCGAGTCCTTGGACGCGTACACCGTGCCCGGCTCGGCCACGAGGCTGGTGCGCCCGGGCGCCGCCGTGCGTGCATCCAGGTCCAGCGAGGCCACCGTCACGAAGCCCAGCGCGGACGGCGCGTTGCTCCGGGAGAAGTCACCGCACGACACCGGCAGCGCCGTCGTCACACCGGCCGCGTCCACGTGCTTGCCCGCGGGCAGCCACCCGTCCAACGTGTTCGCGCGGATGAGCTTCTCGTTGCGCTCCATCTGCGCGTCGATGGCGTCCTCCAGCTTGTCCTCGTCCTTGAAGAGCTCCTCCGAATAGTCCACCCAGAACTTCACGTCCTCCGGCCAGCGGAACGTGTCGGAGAGCACGAGGCGCACGGAGCTGTCCACGCGGCGCGCCTGCGTGAAGAGGCCCGGCAGGTAGAGCTGATCCACCACCTTCGGGTTCGCGATGTCGGACACGTCCACCGTCGTCACCTTGGTGCTGTCGGCGGAGTTGTACGAGCAGCCGAAGCCCGCGCAGTCGAACATCGGCTCGGGGGCGTCTCCGGCGAAGCCACCGCCACCGCCGTAGGAGCCCCCGGCGGGCCTGCCCGCGAGGCCCAGGTCCACCTGCGAGACGATGACCAGCCGGTGCTGCTCATCCAGCAGCATCTCCCGAGGGTAGCCTTCCACCTCCAGCGAGCCCGCCAGCGTGAGCTGCTCCGCGGGCCACGAGCGGTGCGCGTAGAGCCGGTTGCCCGACAGCACGAAGATGCGCGTGCCGTCGTTCTGCACGAAGTCCGACTCGTGCACGCCCTCCACCTGGTTGTTGGTGCCGGTGGAGTCCTTCGGGCCCGCCGAGCCACCGCCCGAGGCGCCGTCGTCCGCGGACATCTCCGGGGGCATGCCGCCGAAGTCGACGCCCCGGCCGCGGCCGAACCGCTCCCAATACCCCGGCTTCTGCTGCTCCAGGCTCGCGCGCATCTGCTTGGACGCGGTGTCCTCGATGTACTTCTCCAGGGCCTCGCAGCTGTTGAACCCCTCCAGCCGCAGCGACTGCTGCACGGGTTCGTTCTCCAGCCCGCCCGGCGTCCCCTTCCCGTCGCCGCACCCCACCACCGCCAGCAGCGTGAATCCCACCGCTCCGAAACGCGTCCAATGCATGAGCCGCCCTCCCTCGAAGACTTCGCGGGCAGGGCACGTTGCCACGCGCGTGCCAGGGGCGCCGCCGCGCCCTGTCACCTGCGATTGCGGGGGGTTGCGGAGCGCACCGGAGCGCCCGTCGCACTCAGAAACCTGAGGCGCGCGCGGGGCTGGCGGGGGGAAAACCGAGGGTCTGGGGCACGAAGCGCCCGAAGCGCTGCGCCAGCTGCGCGTCCATGCCCTCCAGCTTGAGCCCCATGCCCGTCTGCGAACGGAAGGCGCTGCCGGGGCCGGGCGGGTTGGACCACGCCACCACCGCCTCCGCGGCGCACGGCGTGCGCTGGCCCGCCATCACCAGCCGCAGCGACAGCCGGGCGCCTTCCCGCGCGGGCGTGAGCGTGCGCACGAAGAGCCCCTGGGGGCTGGCGTCGTGGCTGAAGCCGCTGAGCGTGGGCCCGCCCTGCGTGGAGAACTCCACCACGGTGAAGAAGGGCACCCGCTCCGCGGCCCGCAGGGGCACGGTGCTCGGCGCCAGGCGCGACAGCACCCGCCCCAGCAGCTCGTCCGCGCCCAGGTTGCGCTTCTCCAAGAGCGGCGCGCCGCACAGCTCCTGCGCGCGGGCGAGCACGTCCGGCGCCTCCTCCACCCGCGACATCAGCACCAGCGGCTTGCGCGGGAACTGCTCCCGCAGGCGCGTGGCCAGCGCCAGCGCCTCGCGCGGCAGCCGCGACACGTCCACCACGAAGCCGTCCAGCCGGTCGCCGTGGGCGGTGGCCTGCTTCCCCGCGTCGTCCAGGTCCTTCGCGTAGAGCACGTGCAGCCCCTCGTGCTCCAGCGCCCCGCCCAGGAACGTGTGCAGGAAGCGGCCGCCCTCCACCAGCAGCATGCCGCGGCCGCGCGGAGGCCCCGTCCAGGCGCGCTCCCGGGACGCGCGCACCGCGGCCACCTTCGCCGCCAGCGCCTCCTGGCTCACGGGCTTGGGCAGGAAGTCGTCCGCGCCCGCGCGCCCGCAGTGCATCACCTCATGGGGCTCGTCCGCGGCGGTGAACATCACCACCGGCACGTTGCGCCCGGCCGCGTGCGCCTTCACCGCGCGGCACGCCTCGTCCCCCTGCAGCTTCTCCAGGTGCAGGTCCATCAGGATCAACGCCGGCACGCGCTGCTCCAGCTCCAGGAGGCACGCGTCCGCCCCCTCCAGCGCCACCACGTCGCAGCCCATGCGCGCCAGGTGCAGCCGCACCACGTCCCGCGCCGTCCGCGAGTCGTCGACGACGAAGACCAGGTCTCTCGGCCGGGGAGAAAATCCGGGGGTCACCATGACTCCCGGAGATAAACGGACTCTTGGAAACGCACCACGGACCCCGCGAGGCAACGTGCGCTGGTGGACGCCTCAGGGCCGTGGCGCGGGACGTCAGCCCCGCGGTTCCGCGCGACCCGACAGAAGCTGCGTCAGCTGGCGGGCAATCTGGGCGCACTGTGCCGCGTCCCCGGCCTCCAGCGCGTCCTTGCCGCCCACCAGCAGTTGCTGGACGGTGCCCACCGCGGACTCGGTCTCCGGGCTGGGGTTCTCCTTCGCGCTCTTCTGGAGCAGGCGGGCGAGCTTCTCCCCGCGCTCCAGCAGCTTGCGGAAGGTCTCCTCCGCGCGGCGCGCGTCCACCACGCCCTGCGCCTGGGCGTAGTTGAGCTGCTCCTGGCCCAGCTTCTCCACCTCACCCTGGGGCAGGCTCGCGCGGGCCTCCAGGCGGACCAGGTCCATGTTGCCGGAGGTGAGGTCGGTGGCCTTCACCGCGAGGATGCCCTCGCTGGACAATTCGAAGACGACCTCCAGCGGCGTCTCTCCGCGCGCGGCGACGTGGAGGTTCTTGAGGACCACCTCGCCCAGCTTGTGGTTCTCGTCCTGGAACTCGCTCTCCCCCTGGTACACGGGGATGCGCGCCTCGGACTGGCCGGAGGTGCCCGGGAAGAAGATGTCGCGCGCCACCACCGGCACGCCCGTGTTCTTGGGGATGAGGCGCTTCACGCGCCCGCCCATCACGCCCACGCCCAGGCTCTGGCTGGCCACGTCCAGGAGCAGCGCCTGCCCCGCCTGCCGGATGAGCTCATCCGCCTGCACCGCGGCGCCCAGCGCCACGGCTTCGTCCGGGTGCACGTCCGTGGACGGCGCGCGGCCGAAGAAGTCCGCCACCAGCCGGCGCACCAGGGGCACGCGCGTCATGCCGCCCACGAGCAGCACCACGTCCACCGAGCGCGGATCCATCTTCGCCTCGGCCATCACCGTCTTGCAGACCTCCAGGCAGCGGCGCGACAGGGGCTCCGACAGCGTCTCGAAGAAGCTGCGCGTGAGCGCGGTGTTGATTTCGGTGAAGCGCTTCACGCCCGCGGTGTGGTCACCCAGGCCGGACACGGAGATGGTGGCCTCGTCCGCGTCCGTCAGCTCGCGCTTGGCCGCCTCCGCCGCCACCTTCAGGCGCCGCAGCGACTGCGGATCCCTGGACACCGCGTCCTGGAAGGAGTCCTCCACCTGCGCCAGCAGCCACTGGACGATGCGCTGATCAAAGTCCTCGCCCCCGAGCGCGTGGTCGCCGCCCGTGGCCTTCACCTCGAAGACGCCCGCCTTCACGTCCAGGATGGACACGTCGAAGGTGCCGCCGCCCAGGTCGAACACCAGCGCGCTGCCCTCGAAGCCGCGCGACAGGCCGTACGCCAGCGCCGCCGCGGTGGGCTCGTTGACGAGCCGCACCACGTCCAGCCCCGCGATGCCCGCCGCCTCCCGCGTGGCCTGGCGCTGGTTGTCGTCGAAGTTCGCGGGGACGGTGATGACGCACTTGCGCACGTCGCGCCCGAAGTGCGCCTGCGCGTCCAGGCGCAGCTCGCCCAGGATGAAGGCGGAGATCTGCGCCGTGGGCAGCACCCGGCCCGCCAGCTTCACGCGCACGTCTCCGGTGGGGCCGGCGACGAGCGGATAGGGCACCATCGCCTTCGCCTGCTGCACGAGCTCTGGCGTGTAGCGCCTTCCAAGGAAGCGCTTGGTGGCCCACACCACCGCGTCGGGTTGCTCCTCCGCGAGCATCTGGGCGGCTTGACCCACCACGCGGTCGCCCGCGCGAGTGAGCCCCACCACCGAGGGCGTGAGGCGGCCTCCCGCACGGGAAGGGATGAGGCGCGGACGTCCGTCTTCAACGGTCGCCACGACGCTGTTGGTAGTGCCCAGGTCGATGCCGATGACGGGTTCTTGCATGGGGCGGGAGGACCCCACGCTACGGTGACCCGCCGCTTCCGCCAAGTCCCTTGCTTCCCGGGCGTTCACCTTGCGGTCGCTGGGCCGGCCTGCCCGGCCCCGGGACCGGCGCTCCGGGGCCGGCACTCCAGGACCGGCGCGGGAACCGGATTGCCGTGGGGGATTCCCCATGCTAAGGGCGCCAGCGTCATGGTGAACGTCTCCATCGCCCGCCGCTACGCCCGCGCCATCCTCGACGTCGCAGCGGAAGGCAACCGCACCGACCTTGTCGCGGAGCAGCTCAACGCCTTCGCCGCCGTGGTCGAGCACAGCCCCGAACTGTCGGACGTGCTGCTCAACCCCGCCTACAGCCGCGCCCAGCGCAGCCTCGTGGTGGAGTCCGTGCTCCAGGCGCTGCCCACCCCCGCGGATCCGGCGCTCTCCAACGCGCTGCGCCTGCTGGTGGACCGCAACCGCCTGGGCTACCTGCCTGACATCGCCCGGCTCTACCGCGACATGGCGGATGCCCGCGCGGGCCGCGTCCGGGGTCAGGTCACCAGCGCCGTCCCGCTGTCGCCGGACGCCGTCACCCACCTCCAGCAGTCGCTCCAGCAGCTCACCCAGCGCAACGTCGTGCTGGAGACGCGCGTGGATCCGGCGGTGCTCGGCGGCGCGTCCGCCCAGGTCGGCGGCACCCTCTACGACGGCACCCTGCGCACCCAGCTGGAGCAGCTGCGCCGCGAACTGAAGAGCTGAAGCAGCCCGCCGCCCCCACGGCCGGGGCCAACTCCCCGGGTTGGCCGCCATGCCCCGCAGTCCTAGTCAAACCTGTATTTCCTGCTGACACGGGGAATGGGTATACTTCTCGTCAACGCGGACAAGCCCGCGTTTTCCGAGACGACCCGCCCATGCCGCAGCCCGTGTTCCACCGGCTTCCCGGAGCCCTTCCGTCCGCAGGGGTTCCCGAGGAGGCATGGCCCTTCCTGGGAGCGCTGCTCAACGCGCCGGGTTGGGGGGTGGCGCTGGTGGACGCGGACGCGCGCCTGCTGTGGATGAACGACCTGCTGGCGTCGCTGTGCGGCCGGCCGTCGGGGCTCTGCGTGGGGCGGCTGCTGGTGGAAGCCTGGCCGGGCCTGGCCCCCGCGCTGTCCCCGCTGCTGGCCCGGGCGCGGGGCGGCGAGCGCGTGGCGGAGGAGGTGGTGTCGGGGCGCTTCGGCGAGGTGGGCACGCTGCGGCACCTGACGGTGAGCGCGCTGCCGGCGGCTCCGGCGGCGGGGGTGCTGCTGCTCTTGCGCGACACGTCCGCGCGCCTGCGTGAGGAGGCGGCGCTGCGCGCGAGCGAGGAGCACATGCGCAGCATCGTGGAGATCGCCTGTGACGGGTACTTCTTCCACGACAGCGGGCAGTTCCTGGACATCAGCCCGGGCCTCGCGCACCTGCTGGGGCACTACGACACGGCGGAGTTGATCGGCCGCAACATCATCGAATGGGTGGCGCCGGAGTTCCGCGCCCCCGCCCGCGACGCCATGGAGCGCGGCGTGGAGGCCCCCTACGAGGTGGCCGTCCTGCACCGCGACGGCCGGCGCATCCCCGTGGAGGTGATGGCCCGCCCGGCCACCTTCCAGGGCCGCCCGGTGCGGCTGGCGGCGGTGTGGGACGTGAGCATCCGCAAGGCCAACGAGGAGCGCCTGTCCCGGATGGAGCACTTCCGCGAGCAGTTCCTGGGCGTGGTGGGAAACGACCTCCAGGCCCCGCTCCAGACGCTCCAGCGGGACGTGCTCGCGCTCCAGCACGCTCCGTCACTGCCGGAGCCCCTGACCGAGCAGGTGGGACGGGTAGGCCAGGGCGTCCGGCGCGTGGAGCGGATGATCCACCAGCTCCTGGACTTCACCCGCGCCCGGCTGTCCGGCGGCCTGCCGTTGCAGGCGTCGTCCGTCCACCTGGGCCACGTGGTGGAGCAGGTGGTGGCGGACCGGCGGCAGGCCCACCCGGAACGGGACCTGCGGCTGACCTCCCTGGGGGACCTGAGGGGCACCTGGGACGGCGGACGGCTCACCCAACTGGTGGACGCGCTCCTGGGCAACGCGCTGCAATACGGCCCGGCCACGGCCACGGTGGCGCTCCAGCTCCAGGGCCACGGGGACGGCGTCACCCTCCAGGTGCATGACCAGGGGCGCCGGGTGCCGCCGGAGAACCACGCCACCCTCTTCGAGCCCTTCCGGCGGCGCGCCTCCTCCGACAAGGACGGCCTGGGGCTGTCGCTCTATCTCGCCCGGCAGATTGCCCTGGCCCACGGCGGGCGCATCTCCGTGGAGTCCGGGGGGACCGAAGGAACCCGATTCATCGTGTGGCTGCCCCGGTCGGGCGGCGGGGCCCTGCCGGCCGGCTCCTTACCCCCTCGATAACGAAGCGCTGGGGAGGGGACGGGGACGGCAATACGGCGGGGTGCGTGCGCGTTGCGGTGTGGCCTGGGGGCATGATAGGGGGCCACCCGGCAATCAAGATTCGTGGCGGCCCTCCCCGTTTCCGGCCGCCCCCTCCGCAAGGACGCTAGACGCTCATGGAAATCCGCGCCGACGAGATCAGCAGAATCATCCGGGAGCAGATCAAGGACTACGGCAAGAAGGTCACCGTCGCCGAGACCGGCACCGTGCTGTCCGTGGGCGACGGTATCGCCCGCGTGTACGGCCTGGAAGGCGCGCTCGCCGGCGAGCTGGTGGAGTTCTCCAACGGCGTGCAGGGCCTCGTCCTCAACCTGGAAGAGGACAACGTCGGCATCGCCATCATGGGTGACTTCAAGGGCATCCGCGAAGGCGATGTCGTGAAGCGCACCGGGCAGATCGCCTCCGTGCCGGTGGGCAAGGGCCTGCTGGGCCGCGTGGTGAACGCGCTCGGGCAGCCGGTGGACGGCAAGGGCCCCATCGAGGCCACCGAGCACCGCCGCCTGGAAGTGAAGGCGCCCGGCATCGTGCAGCGCAAGTCCGTGCACGAGCCCCTGCAGACGGGCATCAAGGCGCTGGACGCGCTGGTGCCGGTGGGCCGCGGTCAGCGCGAGCTCATCATCGGTGACCGCCAGACGGGCAAGACGGCCGTCGCCATCGACGCCATCATCAGCCAGAAGGGCCTGGGCGTTTACTGCGTCTACGTGGCCATCGGGCAGAAGCAGTCCACCGTCGCGCAGGTGGTGGAGAAGCTGACCCGCCACGGCGCCATGGAGTACACGACGGTCGTCGCGGCGAACGCGTCCGACCCGGCGCCCATGCAGTACTTCGCCCCGTACGCGGGCGTCGCCATCGGCGAGTACTACCGCGACAACAAGATGCACGGCCTCATCGTGTACGACGACCTCTCCAAGCAGGCCGTGGCGTACCGCCAGCTGTCGCTGCTCCTGCGCCGCCCGCCGGGCCGCGAGGCGTACCCGGGCGACGTGTTCTACATCCACAGCCGCCTGCTGGAGCGCGCCGCCAAGCTGTCCGACGAGGAGGGCGCGGGCTCCCTCACGGCGCTCCCCATCATCGAGACGCAGGCCGGCGACTTGTCCGCCTACATCCCGACGAACGTCATCTCCATCACCGACGGGCAGATCTTCCTGGAGACGGACCTCTTCAACTCCGGCGTCCGCCCGGCCATCAACGTCGGCCTCTCCGTGTCGCGCGTGGGTTCCGCGGCGCAGATCAAGGCGATGAAGCAGGTCGCAGGCTCCATGAAGCTGGAGCTGGCGCAGTACCGCGAGCTGGCGGCGTTCTCCCAGTTCGGCTCCGACCTGGACAAGGCCACGCAGGAGACGCTGGCGCGCGGCGCCCGCATGGTGGAGCTGCTCAAGCAGGGCCAGTACGAGCCCCTGTCCGTCGAGCGTCAGGTCATCCAGATCTACGCCGCGACGAACAAGGACGACGCCAGCAAGCGCGGGTGGATCCGCCAGGTGCCGGTGTCCGACGTGGTCCGCTGGATGAAGGAGATGCTGGAGTTCGTGGACGGCAAGTACCCGAACATCGTCCAGGACATCGTCGCCAAGCGCGAGCTGACGAACGACACCAAGGCCGCCATCAACAAGGCGCTGGCCGAGTTCAACGACGTGTTCCAGCCGACCGCCGGCGCCAAGGTCTAGCCTCAAGCGTTTCGCGCCCCACGCGCGGTGCAGTGCGAACAGCCCCGCCCTCCCTTCACCGGGAGGCGGGGCTTTTCGTTGGGCCCTGAGGTCCTTCAGCGCAGCTCAGCGCAACCGGGGCAGGATGGCGCGCAGGCTGGGGTCCACGCCGCCTCGCGCGCCCAGGCGCTCCACCGCCGCGCGCTCGTAGGGCAGCACGTTGGCGCGCTCCACCAGCTGCACGTGCGCGCCCAGCGCGGCGGGCATCGCCAGGTCCAGCTCGTAGATGTCGCCCGCGACGAGCGTGGACTCCGGGCCCGTGTGCGTGGCGTCCCAGATGCGCTGGAGCGCCGCGAAGTAGCGCCCGCGCCGCAGGTACACCGGCCGCCCCAGCACGCCGTCCAGGTGGAGCGCGTCGGGCAGCGCGTCGAAGCGCGCGTCCTTCGGCACCGCGTCCTCCAGCTGGAACTTGCGCGCGTCGCCGTACACCTTCAGCCGCTCGCGGCCGCTCGGCGCCAGCCGGTCCAGCTTCGCCTCCACCAGCTCCGTGTGCGCGTTGGTCACCACCGCCACCGGCAGGCCCGTGGCGAGCAGCGCCTCCAGCACCTCCTTCGCCTCCGCCTTGAAGGCCGTGGCCGAGTGCCGGTACGCGTCCCGGTAGAGCGTCTGCACCGTGTCCGTGCGCGCCGCCTCGTCGTGGCTCCGGCCGAAGCGCCGCAGCAGCCGGTGCGCGGTGCACGTGGCCGTCAGGTACGGGTCCGCCGTGGCCGGCGCCACGATGCGCCCCGCCACCTCCCAGCCGTACTGGTCCACGCCCTCATGCAGCGCGGACACCTCCTCGTCCCACGCCGCCGTCGCGTCCTGTCCCAGCACCCGGTACAGCGCCTGCTGGAAGTGCGTCAGGAAGGGTGCGCCCTCCGCCAGCACGTCCGTGAAGGTCCCATCGAAATCCAGCACCACGCACGCGATCGCCATTCCGCCGAATGACGCCCCGTCGGCCGCTCCGAATCAAGCCCCTTCCCCTGCTCCCGGACGCAGGAGCGTGGCAACTCCCGGAAACCCGGCTCGTACCCGGGTCGGGTGGTCCAGGCCCCCTGCCACCCCCACCCTACATCCTCCCGCGGGGAAGGGGGCTCCGCGCCCATGTCCGAGTCGACCGGCACCTTTCTGGGGGAGACCACACCCGTGCAGCACGAGTGGCTGCGCACGGTGCTCCACCTGCTGCCCGTGGCGGTCATCATCGTGGACACGGGCGGTCGCCTGCTCGCCGCCAACGCCGCCGCGGAGGCGCTGTGGGGGCCCCAGGCGCTGGAGGAGATGGGCCTGGAGCGCTACCACCTCTTCGAGGCCTACTGGCCCCACAGCGGCCGGCGGCTGCGCGGCGAGGAGTGGGCCACCGCGCGCACGCTGCGCACCGGCCAGACCATCACCAACGAGGAGGTGGACATCGTCGGGCGCGACAGCGCACGGCGGACCATCCTCAACTCGTCCGCGCCCCTCTACACGTCGGACGACCACCTGCTGGGCGCGGTGAACGTCAGCGTGGACATCACCGAGCGCAAGGCCACCGAGCGCGCGGAGTCCTTCGTCAGCGAGGCGAGCCGGCTGCTGGCCGAGTCCCTGGACTGGGAGACGACGCTCAAGGCCGTGGCGCGGCTGGCCACGCGCGAATGGGCCGACTACTGCATGGTGGACATGCTGGACACCGACGGCGGCCTGCACCGGCTGGCCGTCACCGCGAGGAACCCGGAGAAGCAGGCGCTGCTCGACCGGACGATGCCCTTCCCACCGCAGCATGGCGCGGACACGCCGCTCGCCCACGTGTTCGCGCAGGGCAAGCCCGTGCTGGTGGCCGACATCTCCGGGCCGTGGCTGGACCGGGTGGCGCGCACGCCCGAGCACCGCCTCCTGCTGGAAGAGCTGGCGCCGCGCTCGTCCATGCTGCTGCCCCTCGCGGTGGGCACGCGCCGCTTCGGCATCATCAACCTGGTCTCCGCGTCGCCCGCGCGCCGCTACACCCGGCGCGACCTGGCGTACGCCACGGAGTTCGCGCGACGGGCCGCCCTGGCGGTGGAGAGCGCCCGGCTGTACCGCGAGGCGCGCCAGGCCCTGCACGAGCGCGACACGTCGCTCGCGCTGCTGGAGGCGTTCTTCGCCGCCTCGCCGGTGGGCATGGGCTTCGTGGACCGGAACCTGCGCTACGTGCGGCTCAACAAGGTCGTCGCGGAAAACAACGGCATCCCGCTGGAGGCACACCTGGGCCGCACGCCGCGCGAGCTGATGGGAGAGGCGGGCGCGCCCATCGAGGACCTGCTGCGCCGGGTGCTGGAGACGGAGGAGCCCGTGATGGAGGACCCGGTGGAGTACACCCGGGGCCCGGAGCCCCGCGTCTTCCTGGCCACGTACTTCCCCGTGCGCACCGGCACGGAGCTGCTGGGCGTGGGCGGCGCGGTGCGCGAAGTGACTGAACAGCGCCGCATGGCGGACCACCTGCGCTTCCTGGCGGACGCGACCACGCGGCTGGCCACGTCGCTCGACTGGCGCACCACGGTGCGCAACATGGCGGAGCTGGTGGTGGAGCAGCTCGCGGACTACTGCCTGGTGGACATGCTGTCCGAGGACAGCGGCCAGCTGGAGCGCGTGGAGTACCAGAGCCAGGACGCCGTCCTCCAGGCGCTGCTGGAGAAGGCGATGCCGTTCGCGCCGCCGCACGGCACGCACACGCTGCTGCGCCGGGTGCTGGAGACGGGTCGGTCGGAGCTGGTGGCGGAGGTGGACAGCGCCGCGATGGACAGCTTCATCCTCAACGAAGAACACCGGCACATCCTGGAGCAGCTGAACCCGCGCTCGGTGATGGTCGTCCCGCTGGTGGCGCGCGGCCGCACGCTGGGGCTCATCAGCGCCGCGTCGTGCTCGCCCACGCGGCGCTTCAACGCGCGCGACCTGTCCGCGCTGGAGGACCTGGCCTGGCGCGCCGCGCTCGCGGTGGACAACGCCCGGCTGTACCGGAAGGCGGAGCAGGCCGTCGCCGCGCGCGACGAGTTCGTGGCGGTGGCGACGCACGAGCTGCGCACGCCCCTGTCCGCGCTGCACCTGCAGCTGTCGTCCCTGCAGCGCACGCTGGACAAGCAGCCGTCGGTGGAGGCGGAGCGGCTGGGCCAGGGGCTCGCGGGAGCGCTCCGGCAGGCGGACCGGCTGACGCGGCTGGTGGCGCACCTGTTCGACGTGGCGCGGCTGGGCACCGGGCAGATGGCGCTGGAGCTGGGCGCGGTGGAGCTGTCCGCGCTGGTGCACGCCCTGGTCGCGCGGATGGAGGAGGCGCTGGCCACCGCGGGCTGCGTGGCGGTGGTGCACGCGGACGCGCCGGTGGTGGCGATGGCGGACCGGCCGCGCGTGGAGCAGGTGCTGATGAACCTGCTCACCAACGCGATGAAGTACGCGCCGGGCCTGCCGGTGGAGCTGTACGTGGAGCGCGACGGGGACCAGGCCATCGTCGCCGTGCGGGACTGGGGCCCCGGCATCCCCCCGGAAGCGCGCGAGCGCATCTTCGAGCGCTTCACCCGGGCCACCGGGCAGCACGCGCGCGCGAGCCTGGGCCTGGGCCTCTACATCTCCCGGCAGCTCGCCCGCGCGCACGGCGGGGACCTGTACGTGGAGCCGCCGCCGGAGGGAGGCCCCGGCTCGCGCTTCGTGCTGCACCTGCCCCGGTGGAAGAAACCGTCCGGGCCACCCACACACTGAGCGCGGCGGGGCGAAGGCGGGCAGGCGCGGGGGTGTCGCACGGCGCCCACCTTGCCGCCCACCCCGGGGGCGCCGCTACGCTCCCGGGCCATGGACGACGTCCGGACCGAAGCAGCGCGTGGACGCTGGCGGTGGCTGCCCTGGGGGCTGCTGGCCGTCGGGGTGGCGGTGGCCTCCGGAGGCGCGTGGCTGGGCTCGCGCTCGCTGCAGGCGCTGGAGGCCCGGAGCGCGCAACTGGAGCACGAGGCCACCGAGTCCGAGGCCCACGTCGCGCAATTGCAGACGCTGCGGCAGGCCATGGAGCGCCGGCTGCGCACGCTGGAGCGCCAGCAGCAGCACGCGGAGTGGGGCAGCGCCGCGGCGCAGCTCCAGGCCCGGAGCGTGGAGGAGCAGCACACGCGGCGCGAGGCGGCGCTCGCGACCCTGGGCGCCGCGCTGAAGGACGCGCTCGCCGCCGGGGACGTGTCCCTGGACCTGGAGGACGACGCCCTGCGCATGGAGCTGTCCGAGCGGCTCCTCTTCGCCCCCGCGAGCACGGCGCTCACGCCCGAAGGGGCCTTGCTGCTGAAGCAGTCCGCGGGCGTGCTCCAGGGCGCCCTCGCCGACCACCGCGTGGCGGTGGAGGGCCACACCGACGAGGTGCTCCCGCCCGCGCCCGGCGCGCCCGCGTCCACCGCGTGGGAGCTGTCCGCCGCGCGCGCCGTGGCGGTGGTGCGCCACCTGGGTGAGCGCGAGCACGTGGCCCCGGAGCGCCTGAGCGCCACGGGTCACGCCGCGTACCGTCCGCTCGTCCCGGATGACAGCCCGCCCCACCGCGCGCGCAACCGGCGCGTCACGCTGCGGCTGTCCCCCACGCCGGTGACGCCGGAGAGCGTGGCCGTGGCGCGCACCGAACCGCCGCCGCGCCCCGTGAAGCGCACCGCGAAGGCCAAGGCGAAGAAGGTCGCCCGCCGCTGAAAGCGCGCGGATTTGAATAGAACCACCCGGCGCCACGTCGGGGGGACAGACGGGTTTCGTCCTTCCCCCGCCCTGGAGCCCCCGTGTCGTCCTTCCGCCCCGCGCTGTGCGCTGGACTCGTCACCGGTCTGCTGCTGGTCGCCCCCGCCGCCGAGGCGCGCTTCGGCAAGAAGACGGCGGACACCTCCGACAGCAAGGGCGACGCGAAGGTCCACAAGGCCACGCCCATCCAGCCGAGCACCCCGCACGAGGCGTCGGCGATCTCCGACGACGACGACGCGGACGACGACTGCTGCGATTCGCCGGCCCCCTCCTACTCGGCGCACCTCTACGACGACGCGCCCGGCGCCTCCTCCAGCACCTTGAGCCTCACCGAGGAGCAGGAGCTGGCGGCCATGGCGGTCCGGAACGTGCCCCCGCGTCCCCCCTCCCCGCCCATCGACGTGCGCATGGGCCTCAACGTCGGCGCCCTGGGCGGGGGCAGCTCGGGGGACGTGTTCCTCGGCATCGAGGGGACCGCGCTGGGCGTCAACTTCCAGGGCACGAAGCTGACCCTGCCCACCGACGACGGCACCCCGGGCACGGACGTCATCCACCTCGTGGCGACGCACATCACCTGGGCCGCCATCTCCACGGAGCGGCTGCGGCTGCGCGCGGAAGCCGGCTTCGCCATGGCGAGCGCACCGGACGTCTTCCTCGCGGGGCCCAGCCTCGCCACGTCCCTGGAGGTCTGCGTGGTGGGCCCCCTGGACCTGGAGGTGCGCGTGCAGGGCACGCCCGCCCCCTACCGGCAGCTCGACGCGCAGGCCGGCGTGGCGCTGCACCTGGGCGCCCTGATGCTGCGCGCGGGCTGGCGCGGGCTCATCCTGGACGACGCGGGCCTGGTGGACGGCGTCGCGCACGTGGACCGCTTCACCGGCCCCTACGGCGGCGCGGGCTTCGTCTTCTAGGGCGCGGCCAGGCTTCTGCCGGGGCCCTGGCCGGGCGCCCGGGGGCCGGCCGATGTCCTGGGGCGCACATGCCCCCTTCCGGACACCCTCCCCCACCCCGGGGCCTCTGGTGTCGCATGGGGTGCTGGGGGTTGAATATTCCGGGCGAGCAGGCGTCCAGATGCCGCGGCCCGGCCGGTGGGCCCGTGACGAGGAGGGGTTTGCCGTGGGCTTCAGGAAGACGCTGTGTGCCGCGCTCGCTGTCGGTGTCCTGCTGGGCGCGGGGCCCGCCGAGGCCCGCTTCGGCAAGCGCTCGAAGCCGAACGCCGCTGCCCCCAAGCCGTCCAAGGACGACAAGGACTCCCGGGACGACGACCGGTCCACCCACCGGGCCACGCCCATGGGCCGTCCCGCCGACGCCCCGGTCCGCTCCAGCGTGCGCGCCTCCGGGATGTCCTGGCTGGGCGTCCTCTTCGTGGGCGGCCCCGCCAGCTACCACCGCCGCGCCCGCGTGGGGCGCCCTGGCGTTCGCGCCGCCGCGCCCCCGCCCCTGGTGCACCTGAACCTGCAGGGCGACAGCTTCGGCGAGACGGGCGGCGCGCTGGGCCTCTACATGGCCCTGGACGGCCAGCGGTGGGGCATGGACGCGCGCGTCACCGGCATCGCACTGACGGCGGACGACGGCTCGAACGACATCGACCGGCTGACGCTCCTGGACGCCCACCTGACCATCTCCCCGTGGTCCAACCCGCGCGGCCGCTTCCGGCTGGAGGCCGGCTTCGCCAGCGCGCACGCCCCGGACGTCATCTTCGTGGGCCCCAGCTTCGCCGCGTCGCTGGCGGCGTGCATCGGGCCGACGCCGCTGGACCTGGAGGCTCGCATCCAGGTGGTGCCCTTCCCGCACCGCCAGGTGGACGCGCAGGCGGGCCTGGCGCTGCACCTGGGCGCGCTCAACCTGCGTGGCGGCTGGCGCACCCTGTACCTCAATGACGCCGGCCACCTGGACGGCGTCGTGCACGAGGACGCCTTCTCCGGCCCCTACCTGGGCCTGGGGCTCTCGTTCTGAGGGGTGAAACACTGAAACACTGAAACACTGAAACAACTCCCGGGGTCCCGTGACGTCGTGCGAACCCCGGGAGGCCGAAGCGGCCAGCCTGCGCCTCCCCTACTCCTCCGATGAGGCCGCGTAGGACGGGGTGGACGGCATCTCCGCCCCGGCGCCGTTGGACGCGCCCGCGCGCTTGGTCCGCTTGCGCGGCGGCGGGGCCAGCTTCGGCGGCATGCTGAAGACCCGCTCGTAGGCCTCCGGCGTGTTGATGTTCACGATGACGCCCGGGTCCTTCACGCTCATCCGGCGCGGCTGGAGCACCTGGATGGCCTTCTCCAGGTCCTCGCCCTCCGCCTGGACCAGCTTCTCCGCGGCCTCGCGGGAGAGCACCAGCGGCCAGCCGATGGCGTTGTCGTACTCCGGCCGCAGGGTCAGGGACCCCGTCCCGCCGCGGTCCATCTCCTTGAGCAGCGACTTGACCGTGTTCACTCGCAGCGCGGGCATGTCCACCGGGTGGACCAGCACCACGTCCGCGGCTTCGGCCAGGGCTGTCTCCAGGCCCGCCTTCACCGACGCCAGGACGCCCTTCTCCCAGTGCTCGCTCGCCACCAGCTCCATGCTGGGATGCTGTTCGCGCACCGCCTCCGCGTCGCTTCCCACCACGCCCAACACCCCACACCCCGCCTTCCCGAAGGTGGACGCCAGCGACTGAAGGAAGCTCTTGCCCCCCTCATGCTCGATGAGCGCCTTGGGGTGGGACATCCGCCGGGCCTTGCCCGCCGCCAGGATGATCGCCACTGCCTTCATGACCCGCCTCCTCCGCCCGCGGCGGAAAGCCGTGAGCACCGCTAACAGGCTGTTGACCTCCTTCCGGGATTGCAGCCCGCCCGCCAGTACGAGTCGTCAGACAGCCGCCAGTCACACGGTGAGGTGTTCGTTGTCGGCGCTTTGTGCAAGGGCGTGTGTCCACCACCTGTCAGCCGGCCTGCCCTCTGGACTTCCCCCCACCCGTCCGTCGCGCGGCTCCAGCCTTCGCCCTTCAATCATCAGTGCAGCCAACCGCTCGACGCCGCCAGGCGCAGCGGCGCCACGGGCTCGACGGTCGTTTCTTCCGGCGCGGCGAGCGCCTTGACGGTCAGAATTTCAGCCAGCCGCGCCAGCGGGCGGCGACGCGCCACGCGGTGCAGCTCGTCCTCGGACACCTCTCCGAGCAGCTCACCCCCACGCCCCTCCACCACGGGCAGCACCTGCACACCGTGGCGGTACATCTGCTGGAGCGCGCCCAGCACGGTGTCCTCGGGGAACAGCGTGATGGCGTGGGAGACGAGGTTCAGGAACTCAGGGCTGCGGCACATGGACACGTTGGGCCTCCGGTGCTCGGCGTTCGGGCGCCGTGTACCGGCAGGCCTTAGCAATCCGCTTGCCGAAGCCCCGGACCGGATCCGCGGCCCTACTTCTTCGCCGCCGGCTTCACCGACTCCACCAGCTTGCGGAAGCCCTTCTCCGCCCCGTTCACCGTCTTCTCCGGTCCGGTGAGCTTGTAGAAGAGCGCGCCCTCCGGCCCCTCCACGATGGCGCCCCGCAGCTTGAAGCCCGGCTTGGGCGCGGACGGTCCCATCATCGGGCCACCGCCCGCGTACGTGCCCTTCACCTCCACCGTGGTGACGGGCATTCCGTTCACCTTCTCCTGCTTCGTCTTCGCGTCCTTCTCCGGATCCACCGGCTTGCCGTCCGGCTTCTGGAACTGCGCCACCCAGCGCTTCACGTTCGCGTCCACCGCGCCGCCCTGGCCCGCGCCGAAGTAGAAGACGGCCAGCTCCGCGTCCTCCGCGTCGCCCTTCGCCGCCGGCACCTTGTAGGTCGCCGCGCGCATCGCCCGCGCGGGCTGGGCGGTCCACTCCGGGGGCGCGGTCCACGTCAGGCCCCCGGCCTCCTCCGCGCTCGCGCTCAACGCCACGGTCATCGCCAACACAGTCAGCAGTCGTTTCATGGGCCGGGAGCGTAACCGCGTTCCCGCGCGCCGCGCCGCATTGCGCACGCACGCACCGCGCGAGACGTCCACTCGTACCCGCACGGCGCCACCCCATGCCTGACTCGTCGCGTCAATCCCTCTCACTTTGTGACGGCCAGAGGGCGTGCTACTCACTCAATCGTTTCCAGCAGTACACCTTGGCTGGAGGGGAATCCCACCATGAAGAAATCGCTGTTCCTTGGGGCCATGGCCCTGGGAGCTGTTGCCTGCACGCCCGAGATCGCGCAGGAAGCTCCGAATACGAACGTTGGCCTCGCGGAGTTCGATCCCACGGGCTCTCCCGCCGTCGTTCCCTCCCCCAATGACCTGGCCATCCGGGATGGCTTGGTGAACGCGCCCATCAACCCGGCCGCGTCCCCCGCGGAGCAGGAGTTCACGCGCGACTACCTGAACTCGCTCAACGGGTTCCCGACGTCCGCGATTGCCTCCACCAAGGTGCAGGACCTGGATCCGCGCTCGCTGAGTGAGCGCACGGTGGTGTTCATCGACCTGAAGGCCGGGACGCCCATCGCGACGAAGCCCGTCACGCCGACCATCGCGTACAACGAGACGACGGACCTCATCAACATCATCCCCCCGGTGGATCCGAACACGGGCCTTCCGGCCTGGCCGAAGGGTGGCCGCTACGCGGTGGCGCTCATCGGCGGTGAGAACGGCCTGAAGACCAACGGCGGCAACCCGATCATCGGGTCGTCCACGTGGGCCTTCGCCAGCTCCGTGAAGCCGCTGGTCACCTGCGAGGACCTCACCTCGCCGGACTGCGCCCCGGCCACGGAGATCATCCCCTCCACCAAGACGGAGCCCGCCGAGCGGCTCGCCGCCCAGACCGCCAGCGCCCTGCAGTTGGAGCGGCTGCGCCGCGGCTACGCGCCCATCATCAAGGGCCTGGTGGACAAGGGCTTCAAGCGCGAGGACGTCGTCCTGCTGTGGACCTTCAGCGTCCTCGACCAGCCGGAGGCCACCATCAACCTGGCGGCCAACGCGCGGCTGCCCCTCATCGTCCCGTTCCCCAACGACCTGCTGCGCGTGCCGGCCACCGCCACGGCGCCCGCGCGCCTGAACTTCCCCATCCCGGCGCAGGACGGTCTGCAGAAGCAGCTGTTCACGGGCCTCAACACCCTGGACGGCTTCTCCACCACGGGCCCCACCGTGTCGGAGAACGGCGACGCGCACGGCGTGCTGGACGGCACGCAGTTCCGCGCGCCGACGGACGCTCCCGCCCCCCGCGTGGACGCGTCCTCGCTCGCTGCGGGCGTGAAGTTCTTCAAGCTCTCCAACCTGGACAAGGGCACGCAGCCAGACGTGGCGCCCTGCCTGGTGGAGAAGACCGGTGACTGCGGCACCAGCGTAGGCACCGCGGGCATCGTCGCCGTGCCCCAGCAGCTGCAGATCCGCCCGAACGCGCCGCTGGATGGCGCCACCCAGTACGGCGCGGTGCTGACCACGGAGCTGAAGGACACCCAGGGCCGCAGGGTCGCCCCGGCCACGGCCTTCGCGCTGATGCGTCTGGCCAACCCGGTGTTCGCCAACGGCAAGAGCACCATCTCCTCCGTGCCGGACGGGCTCGCGCAGGCGCTGGAGCCGGTGCGCGCGGCCTACAAGCCCTTCTTCGACGCGCTGGACAAGGCGGGCCTGAAGCGCTCGCAGATCGCCCTGGGCTGGTCGTTCACCACCCAGAGCACCACGTCCGTCCTCCAGGCGCTCTACACGCTGCCCACCGCGTTCGCGACCCCGACCGCGCCGAACTACGTGGTGCCCATCACGGATCAGGTGAAGGCGGTGATGGCCAGCCGGTCGTTCCCCAGCGGTAACATTGGCCCCATCTTCGAGGTGCAGGCCAACACGCCGTTCCTGCTCACGGGCCCCAGCGGCACGCTGAACCCGGGCGAGCCGCGTGCCACCCGCTACCCGTTCATGCTGTTCCTGCCCAAGACGGCGGCGCCCGCCGCGGGCTACCCGGTGGCGGTGTTCGGCCATGGTCTCACCAGCAACCGCACCACGGCGGTCATCCTCGCCGACAAGCTGACCGAGGCCGGCTACGCGGTCGCGGCCATGGACACAGTCTTCCACGGTGAGCGCAGCAACTGCGTGGGCTCCGCGGTGTTCCTCGGCGCGGCGACGGACGACGCCGCGTGCGCGGACCCCGCCAACCAGCGTTGCGAGAGCGACCCCACGAAGGTCTCCTACGGCCGCTGCGTGGCGCGCACCGAGGCCACCCGGGCAGCCTGTGATGCAACCGTCCGGGGCACCACGCCCGGGGATGTCTACTGCTCCGCCGTGCACTCGCAGGGCCGCTGCCTCGCGGACAACAAGTGTGAGGGTGGTACCTTCGCGCTTACGGCGGGGGCCCCGACGATCTCCGGCTGGAACCTCCTGAACCTGGGCAACCTGTTCGCCACGCGCGACAACTTCCGTCACTCGGTGGTGGACTTCGCCCAGTTCCAGCGCGTGCTGGCCAGCCCCGAGCTGTCCACGGCGCTCTCGACGACCTTCGGACCGCTGGGCGGCGCCAAGATTGACGCCACCAAGGTGGAGTACGTCGGCCAGAGCCTCGGCGGCATCCTGGGCACGTTGATCTCCAGCGTGTCCCCGAAGGTGAACCGCACGGTGCTCAACGCCCCGGCTGGCAACCTGACCGGCGTCCTGCTGACCTCCGAAGCCTTCAGCGGGCCGCGCACCGCGTTCCTCGCTCAGCTGGCCTCCGCGGACATCGACCCGGGCGAGCCGGCGTTCGACACCTTCATCGGCCTGGCGAACACCATCCTGGACCCGGCGGATCCCCGCAACTACGCCTACGGCCTGGAGAACACGCCGCTGGCGGGCACGGACCCGAACATCCACCGCGCCCTCATCCAGTACATCGTGGGTGACACGGTCCTCCCGAACCCGACCACGCTGTCGCTCATCAAGGCGGCCAACCGCGCCAAGGCTCCGCGCACGGTGGCCGAGTACCTGTTCCCCGCCGAGACCGCGAACCACATCTTCCTGGCCTCCAACGAGACGGCGCAGGACCAGGTCATCTCGTTCCTGAAGACCGGCACCGTGGCGGCGCAGTAACCGGCCCCCTGAGAGAGGACTCACACACCCATGAAAAAGACACTCTCCCTCGTGGCAATCCTGGCGGCCGGTACGAGCCAGGCCGCGGGTTTCCAGATTGACACCCACAGCGCTCGCGCCACCGGCACGGGCGGCGCCGCCACGGCCTGGCTGGAGGACTCCTCCGCCATCTATTACAACGCGGCCAACATCATCGGCGTGAAGAAGCTGGACATCACGATCGGTGACACGGGCATCCTGCCCAGCATCACCTTCCAGCGGACGGGTGCCCCGGAGGCCGAAGGGCAGAAGACGACCCTGTCGCCGCCGCCGCACCTGTTCGTCGTGTACAAGCCGTTCGACCGGGCGGCGTTCGGCGTGGGCGTGTTCACGCCCTACGGCGCGCGCAGCCGCTGGGAAGATGGCTTCAGCGGCCGCTTCCGCGGCTTCGAGTCGTCGCTGGCCACGTACTACATCAACCCCACGTTCGCGTATGAGCTCCACGAGCGCTTCCGCTTCGGCGTGGGTCTGGACATCGCGCGGGCCACCATCGAGCTGACGCGAGGCCTGAACTTCGTCAACAGCGAGGGCTCGCTCCACCTGGGCGGCGCGGACTGGGGCTCCGGCTTCAACGTCGGCGTGCAGGCCACGGTGCTGGACAACCTGAAGATGGGCCTGCACTACCGCAGCGCCATCGACATCGAGTTCCAGGGCAAGGCCGACTTCCAGAACATCCCGGTGGAGTTCCAGAGCCGCCTGAAGGACCAGACGGCCAAGGCGAGCGTCGTGCTGCCGTCCACCGTGACGGCGGGCCTGTCGTACGCGCCCATCGACCGGCTGATGCTGGCCTTCGACGCGAGCTGGGTGGACTGGTCCACCTTCTCGGCGCTGTCCATCCGCTTCGAGGACCCGGCCATCAACAACCCGATTCCCAAGCGCTGGCGCGCCAAGTGGAAGTACTCGCTGGGCGCCGAGTACGGCGTGACGGACGCGCTCCAGGTGCGCGGGGGCCTCGTGTACGACCCGTCCCCGAGCCCCGACTACACGCTGACGCCGGACCTGCCGGACGCCAACCGCATCAAGGCCACGGTGGGCCTGGGCTACCAGCTGCGCCCCTTCCGCGCGGACCTGGGCTACCAGTTCGTCGCGCTGTCGGACAAGCAGAGCACCGCGCCGGGCATGTCCGGCACGTACTCCGGCTCCGCGCACGTCTTCGGCCTGACGCTGGGCTTCTCTCCGCAGTAGTCGGCGGACAGTCCTGAAGCACCGGGAGCGCCCGGCCTCTTCCATGAGTGGAAGGGCCGGGCGCTTTCCGTTTACGGTGCCGGCCGTGAGCCCATCCAAGCCCGGCCGCAATGACCCGTGCCCCTGCGGCAGCGGGAAGAAGTACAAGGCCTGTCATGCCGCCGAGGACCGCGCGAAGGCCGCGCCGCCTCCCGCCGCCCCCGCCCATCCGCTGAAGCAGGACCTGGAGGGCGCCATGGCCCTCCTGGGCGACGCGGACGTGTCCCGCCTGTCCGCTGCTCTGGAGCACCTGGGCGTGCTCATCGCCGGCACCGGCCCCCTGCCGGGGCTGCGCTACGACGAGAAGGCCTTCAGCGAGCACGTGGGCCAGGCGCTCGCGAAGCTCGCGGCGCAGGAGGGCCTGGACGCGAGGGAGGCCCGGAACAGCCTGCGGGTGGGCGTGGTGCGGGAGCTGGGCACGCGCGGCTTCCAGGAGAAGCTGGGCGCGGGGCTGCTCGCGCAGGCGACCCGGAGCGGGCGCACGCCGGAGGAGCGCCGGGCGCTGTGCGTGGGGGCGCTGCTGGCCACCGCGGCGAAGAAGACGGGGCGGGTGCGGCCGGAGGACAACCCGGTGCTGGACGTGGTGTTCGACGTGCAGTTCCGCGAGTGGAGCCAGAAGCACGCGGAGGTGGTGCGCAAGTACGAGGCGCTCATCGCCGGCATGGAGCCGGAGGCCCTGACGCCGGAGGCCGCGGAGGCGCTGCGCCAGGCGGAGGCCGGCGAGCTGGACGCGCTGGTGAAGCACGTGCAGGCGGACCCCGCGCTGGTGGAGCGCATCTCACGCGAGGCGAAGGAGCGCGCGCAGCGGGTGGAGGCGAAGCTGCGCGACCCGGCCACGCCGTCCGTCTTCTCCCCGGAGGAGGAGCTGTGGCTCACCTGCGTGCTCTGGGAGCCCCTGCGCGCGATGAAGTCCCCGCCGGCGGACGCGCAAGGCAGGCGGGAGGTCATCGCGGGGCTCTTGCGCGCGGTGAAGGGCGCAGTGGATCCGGACTTCCTCGAAGGGATGCTGGAGCGGCTGCGCGCGGGCGCGAAGGACGCGGCCGCGGACGAGCCCACGCGCGAGTGGCTCACCGACGCGGCCATCGCCTTCGAGGCGGAGCCGGCGCGACTGGTGCTGGCGGCGCTGCTCACCTCGCGGCAGGAGGCGCGCGGGCGCTCGGCGGAGGAGCTGGTGGCGCTCGCGGACCTGAAGGCCCTGCCCGCGTGGACGCCGGAGCAGTTGGAGCCGTACCGGCAGCTCCTGGAGAAGGAGGGCCGCACGGGAGGCGCCGAGCGGATCCGCCGCGCGCAGGACTGGCTGCGCGAGCACCCGGTGAAGCTGGACTCGGAAGAGGCGCCTGGCTAGTCAGACGCGCAGGTCTGCCCCGGACATGGCCTTGGCGGTCTGCTGGAGGCGCTCCGTGCCCATGCGCATCAGCAGGCCCTTGAGGCCGGGCTGGCTGAGCAGGTGCCGCTCGAAGGCGGCGCGCTCCAGGCGCAGCACCACGCAGTCCGTCCGCGTGCGCACCGTCGCGGACACGGGCTTGTCCAAGAGCAGGGAGATTTCGCCGAACACGTCGCCCTCGCGCAGGTCAGGCAGCGCCACGGTGCGGCCCGGGGGCTGCTCCAGCGACAGCTGACACTGGCCTCGCAGCAACAGGTAGAAGGCGTCCCCCGGCTGGCCCTGCGTGAGCAGCACCTGTCCCGCCGGGATGGGGCGCAGGTCGAACTCGCGCGACATGGTCTGCTTCAGTTCGGGTGACAGCTTGCTGAACAGGGGGCTGGTCCGCAGCAGGTTCTCCACCAGCCGGCGCTGGTAGAAGGTATGCACCGCGAGGTCCACCTCCGGGTGCGCCGCGATGACGCGGGCCAGGTGCGCGCGCTTGAACTCCAGCAGCACGGTGCGCTCCGGCACCTCCACGCTCGCGAGCCTGGGGCCCTCCGACACCAGCGCCACGAACGCCTCGCGCCCCAGCCACGACAGGATGGGCACGCCGGCTTCGGGGCCCTCGGGTACCAGGGCGAAGGACGGGGCGGGGGCGCCGGGAGGCCGCGCGAAGCGCTCCGCCAAGGTGCGCACCGTCTGGGGCCGCGAGCCCCGGAGGCCCCGGGAGAGCACGGTGGCGGCCACCGCGCGCAGCAGGTCCCCGGCGCGGGTCCAGGCGAGCGCCGCGTCGTCGTAAGCCCGCGCGGCTTCGGGGGTGCGCTCCAGCCACTCGAGCAGCTCGGCGACGCGCTGGTGACCTTCCGGGTCACCCGGTTCGGCGCGCAGGGCCTCCTGGTAGCCGGCGAGCGCCGCTTCCAATTGCCCCTTCGAGGCCAGGGCCGCTGCCTGCGCCTTGAGGGACCGCGCCTGTGGGATTTCCGCCATGCCTGCCCTCTGTAGCCCAGGTGCGTGGCGCGCGCACGCGCCCGGCGGTCCCGCCGAGGTGTCGGTGGACACCACCTGCCAGGGGGGGCCCTTGTCACGTCAGGAATGACTTCGGGTGATGATGCCCGGCGGGGGGCCACGCCCGCGCCCGTGCGAGGAGGGGGGAAGCATGCCGATGACCCGGTTGAGACCCGAGGATGGAGACCTGCTCGAGCGGTACGGGCACCTCTACGACGACGTCATCCACTCGGTCCGGGTGGACTTCTCCGACCTGTCGCGCCCGCTGGGAGGCGCCGAGGTCGTCATCTACGCGCGCGAGGCGGGAGGCGGCCGGAAGTGGATCTACCTGCACCTGCGCTTCAGCGGCGTGAAGGCGTTCCAGTTCACCGACGGCGACCGGTCGTACCAGGTCCTCTCCGACGGCGGACGCCTCTCCTGGAAGGACGGCCGCGTCACGCTGGACCTGGATCCCGGTCCCGACGGCATCGACCCTCCGGATCCAACCCACGTCTCCCACTTCTTCATCACCGCGGATGCCTGTGATTGGGAGGAAGAGGCCCTCTGAGCGGCTCCCCCCACCGCTCATTCCGTACGGAGCGCTCGCATTCGTCGCTGAGGCCAGGATGAGTCCACGCAGTTGGACGGACATCCCGATTGCTGGATGCATGAGCGGTCAGGACGCGGCGAGGTCACCGTCACTACCCGCTGCGCGCCCCTTGGCAACCCACTTGCACTCCATTAGGCAGCCTCCGCCACTTCCCCAGGCGAGCATTTCCGGAGAATCCATGACCTCGTTGAAGTCTTCCCTGAGCTGTTTGCTCACGGGCCTGCTGCTCTGTTCCGCAGGTTGTGAATCGCCCGGCTCGTTCAATGCCAGCCTCCACATTGGAAGCAAGGCATCTGAGATTGTCTCTGGCGTGGAGCTTACGGGGGCCATGGTCACCGGCCGTCGGCATCATACGGCGACCTTGCTCAACAATGGCAAGGTCTTGGTCGCGGGAGGCAACCAGACGGTGAGCCTCACCAGCATTCCCGTGCAACTGTCTGAGCTGTATGATCCGGTGACAGGAAGTTGGACGAGCTCGGGATCAATGGTGGAAGTTCGCAACTACCACACAGCAACCAAATTGAACGACGGACGGGTGCTGGTGGTCGGCGGCTACGAGGGTGCGACCATGACTGCCGAACTCTACAATCCCGCCACGGGTGTCTGGTCTGCAACGGGCAGCCCGCCAGGGCCCAAGCGTTTCAGCCATGAAGCCGTTCTCCTGAGCAATGGAAAGGTCCTCGTCTCAGGCGGCAGCATCACGGACGCGGGGTACTCCGCCCTTGCGACAATCTATGACCCTGGGACAGGTACCTGGTCGGCCACAAGCAGCATGCAAAGCCCCCGCATCCATCACTCGCTCACCTTGCTGAAGAATGGTCGGGTACTTGCTGTCGGCGGAATGGGCCCTACCCCTGTCTATCCATTCATCTATTCGCTTTCAACGGCGGAAATCTATGACCCTGCCACAGGTACATGGTCCTTGACGGGAAGCATGGCACACGACCCGATCTTCCTGACTCCAGGGAGGAGGAGCCACGCGGCCGCGATCCTTCCCTCAGGCAAGGTCTTGGTTGCTGGAGGCTATTCGTCTGACGGATTTTTCGGTTTTGGCCCGATTGTCGCGAATGCGGAAGTCTATGACCCCGAAACGGGCACCTGGTCCCCAACCGGAAGCATGTCGGCAGGACGTTATGAACACGACCTGGCCATTTTGCCCTCGGGCAAGGTTCTGGTAGCAGGCGGGAAGATGTCAATATCCGACGGGTATGTTCCAACACCCGAAAAGGTCGAACTTTATGATCCAGTGACTGGCCTTTGGAGCACGGTGGGAACCCTGACGAATGCTCGTTTCGACTCCACCGCGACCGTCCTGGCCTCTGGACGCGTCCTGATCGCAGGAGGCTACCGCTACGACAGCGCCACCTCGAAGTATGTGTACATCTCCCAGGCCGAGCGCGTCGTCCTCCCATTCTGGAAGCCCGCAGGCAACATGGTGACCGCGCGGTTCGGACTGACCGCGACCCTGCTGCCCGGTGGAAGGGTGCTCACGGCGGGTGGATTCAATGGCACCAGCCCCGTCTCATCCGCTGACCTGCGTGACCCCACCACCGGGGCGTGGAGCGCCGCCGGGAGCATGACGGCAACCCGCCAGTTCCATGCAGCCACCCTGCTCTCGAACGGCAAGGTGCTCGTGACGGGTGGTTATGGGGATGAGGCCTATCGCTCTTCCACGGAGCTGTTCAACCCCACGACCGCCACCTGGGCCGCCACCGGCTCACTCACCCACCCGCGGCTGCAACATGTCGCAGTGAGGCTTGCCAACGGCAAGGTGCTCATCGCGGGCGGAGACACAGGGCTGGGCTACACCGCCTCCTCGGAGCTCTATGACCCGTCCCTGGGGAGCTGGACGCCGACTGGCAGCATGACTGTGGCGCGCACACACACCACCGCCGCGCTCCTACCCAACGGCAAGGTGCTCGTCGTGGGTGGCTATGACGGCAACGCGACCCTCGGCACCGCGGAGCTGTACGATCCCGCTACCGGAACCTGGTCTTCCGCAGGCACGCCCGGACAGGCCCGCGAGGGCGCAAGCGCCACCGTGCTGGCCAACGGGAAGGTGCTGGTCGCGGGAGGTACTGCTGAGAACCCGCTCAACACCGCGGAGTTCTATGACCCGGCCACCAACACGTGGACTCCCGCGCCCTCCCTGAACTCCTGGCGGGCGGATCACACCGCCGTCCGGATGGCGAATGGCGACGTGATGGTCGCGGGCGGATTCGGTATCGACACTGGCTACGGCCTGGATGCCTTCCTGGATTCGGTGGAGGTGTACGAGCCGGCTCAGGGCCGTTGGACGCGCACCACTCCGCTGGGCACCCTGCGCTACGCGGCGGAGGGCGTGCTGCTGCCGGATGGTCAGGTGCTTGTCATGGGCGGCTCGGATTTCGACGGCCCCGTCGCGACCACGGAGCTGTACCTGCCCTGATCAACTGATCAATCCAGGGCGCAGGGCAACGGGGCTGCATCCCCAAATCATCCACAACCCTCCCATCAAGAGCTGACCGGGCCCGCACCCATCGCGGGCCCGGATGCATCACCCTTTTCATTGGAGCAACCTGAAGTGCGCACTTCATCAAGACTCTTTTCCGTCGGCTCGCTGGGGCTCATCCTGGCGGCGGCTTGCGGCTCCCCGGAAGCACCTTCTCAACCCATCGAGGAATTCGCGGTCATCCAACGGCAGGCACTCGAGGAGTCCTGCTACGACCGTGACACCTCCCTTCTCCAGTCCCTGAAGACACCCCTGGGCGCGCGGGACTGCACCTTCGATGAACAGTGTCCCCAGGGGGCCTTCTGCAACGAAAGCACACGCAAGTGTGACTGGACGTGCCTGGAAGACGGCCCCGCGGGGACCGCCTGTGGAAGCGGCAAGGTGTGCGACTGCTCGGGTCATTGCGTGACCGAAGGCACCAGCAGCCCGCTGGTCCTGTCCGGCACGCTGCCCCGCGTCGACGTCGCGCCGACGGCCGTGTCCTTCACCACCCCGGCCACGGGCCAGCCCTTCGTCGCACGTCGGCTGGTGGTGGGGCTTGCGGCGTTGAATCCGACGGAAGCGGCCCGGGTGGCCAGCACACCGGTGCGCCTGGTGGCGGGACCGGACATGGAGGTGGCTTGCAACGTGGGTGACGCACCCGCGACCACCTTCTCCAGCGAATGTCTGGTGAACACCTGGACGTTCAGCTCCTTCGGGACCGGCCAGCGCGCCACGGTCCGCATGGACGTGCGCCCCCGACAGACCAGCAGCGCGCGCCATTGGTACGTCATCCTGGAGGCGCAGGGCGCCACCCCCCAGCGCACCCGCGTGGACATCGAACGTGCGGATGCGGCCCCAGGCGTGGGCGGCGTGCGTCCTTTTTTCGGCAGCGTGACGCTGACCCTGGACCCGTCAGCCGATGCGGGAACGGAACCGCTCGTGCTGCCCGTGCGCGCCTTCGCCAATGGCGCCTACCTGATGCTGGTCGACGAGTCGCGCACGCTCTCGCCGTCGGGCAAGGTTCGCTTGTCCACCTCCCAGTCACACCATGGCGAGGAGTGGCTGCCCGCTGCCAATGGCACCAACACGGCGGATGCCGTGACAGCAGGCGTGGAGGGCACTTATGACGGCACCGGCTCCAGCAGCAACACGCTGGTGGGCGCCTTCACAGTGCGGCTGCCCCGTCCCATCAGCAGCACCTGGGGCGTCAAGGCGGAGTACCGCCTGTCGCGCCTGCGCGTGGACACCGATGCGGGCGTGGACGACCTCCCCCTGACCGCGTGTCCCGCGTCCCTCTGCACGACGGGCTTCGTCTGTGAGCCCGACCTGGGCGTATGCATCCCCGGCGTGCGCACCTGGAGTGGCGCTCCTGTCGCTACCGATGGCGGCCCGCTCAACACCGTGATCAGCGAGGAGCGCGCGAGCTGGGACTCCGAAGCCCAGACCCGGCTCACCGACTTCATGACTGCCTCCTCGGCGAACGGGATGCCTCTGTCCTCGTCGCAACTCGCCAGAGGCATCCTCTGCAACCAGGCCACCACGAATGCCCCACTGGAAGTGAACGGATTCCCAAGCTTCGCCACCGCGGACGCCGGCCTGCCCTTCGTGCTGGCGCGCTCGGGCGACCTGCGCTGCCAGAACGGCGGCATGCCGTACGTGTCCGAACTGGCGAATTCGTGGGACCGCTATCCGGACACCAACGGTTTGAAGAATCTGGATCGCCTCAGCGATCTGGAGATGCTGACCGAGTGTCTGGAAGACTTGAAGCGGCCTGCGGTGAACGGCCCGGCGCTGGGCACCCCGGAATGGTTCGCCCAGCGTTACGGCGCCCGCTATGACATCAAGTCGCAGCGGGCCACCGTGTCCACGGCAAGCCGCACCACGCCCGGACGCTGCTTCAACCTGGCGCGCTTCTATGGGGCCCTGAACCTCAGCGCACGAGACGGCAACAGCCGCGACCAGCGGTTGGCCGGACGCCTGTTCCAGCAGTGGATCTCCACCCATGGCTATGTAGCCCAGCAGCTCGTGCAGCAACGGGAGCTGTCGGACTTCCTCAATGAGCCGACACCGTCCGAATGGGACACTGCGTCCAGCATCCTGAATCGGTTCGAGAATGGCTGGGACCTGCTGCTCGATGCGACCTACGCCAACCTGCTGCCCGGCAACGATGCGGCGCGTACCTGCAGCCTGCTCAACCCCGACTACCGCCTGCCTCCCGCGCCCCTGGCTTCATGGGCCTACGTCAACAATCAGTCCCTCCAGGACCGAGGCACGGGTGCGCGCTGGCAACGAGCCCGCTCCACCTTCTTCTTCCATCAACCGGATCTCGCGGCCCGCTGCACCAGCACCACCACCCCGGTGGCCCTCGCTTCCGCGTCGTACCTGCTGGACGAAATGCCCACGGGGCCCCGCTCCCTCCAGGTGACGTGCATCAAGAAGCCTGGCGCAGTGGAAGTCACCGCCCAGGCGGCCCGGCGTGCCACCCCCAGTGGCACCCGATTCTTCACCTGGACACTCTCCATCCCCAATGGCACCAATACCGTGGCATTCGCAGTCCTGGACCACGGCTCCACGATGAGCCTGTTCTCTCCGGCCAAGACGTATTTGGTGCCTGCGCTAAGCACCCTCGCCTACGAGCACGCCGTGCTGCGGCCGCCGTACACGCAGACCGTGTCCGGTCCTGCTGGCAGCCGGCTGGCCGTCTGGGACTTCGTCGCCGACACAGGTCACCTCTCCGAGGCAGTGGACCGACGCACGCTCTATGACTCGCCTTCGTCGGACCTCACTCCCATGCCCGGCTCCCAACCCCACCATGATCAGCCGGTGGGCCTGCCCGCGACCATCCTGGAAGGGCTGACGGCGCACCTGCGGCTGCTCAACTCGGAGCTGGAGGAGGTGGAGCGCACCACACTTGCCACCTGCGGCCCCGTGTCACCGGGAACGCCTCGCGACCAGGCCCTCACGCGCTTTGGCCGCACGATGCGCTATGAGGTGCTGCTGGAGACGCTGGCCCGCTCCGCCTACACGCGTGAAAAGTCCATGTGCGCCACCGTGCTGGGGCTGGCGGAGCTGCCCTGGGACAAGCGTTGGCGGGACGCAAAGGCAGAGCTGGAGGCCGTGCGGCGCCAGTCCTACGAGAAGATGCGCGCCATCAGCGACTGCCACCCCTACGGCATGCCCGAAGACGAAGTGCCCCTGGCTTTCGGGGCCACCCTCACCGGCGCCATCGAGCGCTACTTCGGAAGCTCCTCGTACCTGCACGTCAACGCCATGTCCGCCGTCAACACCGCTGTCAACGACAAGGTGGCTGCGGAGACTTCCTGGGTGTCACTGCGCAATGGGGAGGTGCAGGAGGCCTTCCAGGACACCGCGAAACAGCAGCGTCTCCTGGAGCTGAAGCGGCAATACGGCACGCCCATCCTCCAGATGTGCGGATTGACGAACGTCAACGCGGCGGACGTGATGGACCTCTTCGACCCTTTGAAGACGGCCAACCCGCTGCGCCCCTCGGCCTGCTTCCTCAAGCCGGAGTGCCAGACGCCTCCTGCGCAGGTGTACGCTGCGGTACGGACCGAGCACGCTCGCTTCACGCTGTGCACCTGGAAGCACCTGGTGCCCGCCACCTCCGTCTACACGGACACGGCGATGCGCACGCTGGTGGAACACTACACCGCCGTCACCGTGACGCCTGGTTCGGGCAACGTCGTGTGGGGCACCACGACGCTCCCGGTGTCCGCACTGTACGGTCAGCCGCTGCCCACGAATGAGATCGCCTCCGGTGAATTCGCTGCGGCGCAGGCCGCCTGCGTCCAGGAACTGGGGACCACCGGCAGTCAGCTTCCGACGCCCTCCAGCCTGGGCGTGAAGTTGGAGAACACCTGCTACCGCGGGGACATGGGCACCGCGATGCTGACCCTCGTCGGGGCGAACCAGAGTCTCCAGGTGGCACAAGCACAGTGGGCGGACGCCCAGGAGCGGCTGCGTATCTCCGAGGACCGCTGCCTCCTGCTTGAAACGGACGTGCAGAAGCAGGTGGCGCTCAACGCCAGCTACGAAGCGGAGATGAGCGGACTGCTGCGGGAGAAGGTTCGCGTCGACAGGAAGGTGAACAACATCAGCGACGTCAACAACAAGGGCGAGGCGATCATCGGAGCCTTCGCATCGGGCACTGCCGCAGGCATTGCATGGGGTGCCGTGAAGCTCTTGGGCGGCGTGTCGGAGAACCGCTTCAAGGACGAGTCCATCATCCTGAATGCGCGCATCCAGCAGCTCGATCTCCAGCACCGCACCCAGCTTGAAGACCTGTCCCTGCAAACGGCAGTGCGCCAGTGCTACGCGGAGGCCCGCATGTACATGGTGGGCATCAGCACTGCGGCGATGCAGATCGACCGGGTGGACACGGACGTGGACACCGCCCTGCTCCAGCTGGAGAACATGGAGGGCCGGGTGCGCCAGCTCCTGCTGGAGGGTACGCAGGTGGTGGCACAGGAGGAGGCACGCCAAGTGCCCCTCTTCTCGCACGACTTCTGGCTGCACGAGCGGCTGACCCGGGCCCGGGAGTCCTTCGCCACCGCCAAGCGGCTGTCCTACCTGTTCACCCGCGCGCTGGAATACGAGAAGCAGCAGAGCCTTCCGGCCATCACCTCCGTGCTGGCCGCGAAGGGGCCGCTCCAGTTGCAGAGCGCGCTGAACGCCAATGCCTACACGGCCCTGGACAAGACGGTCCATGGCCGGGACGTGGAGGGGCAGTCCTTCGTCGTGCAGCTGCGCGGCAACGTGCTGAAGCTGGAGGACGTCGTCGCGGCCACGCCTGGCGAGCGCACCCTGACCAAGCAGGAGCGTTTCACACGCCGGCTACTGTCTCCGGAGAGCGCCGTGTACGACGACAACGGTCGCTACCTGGGCCAGGGCGTGCGCTTCTACTTGAAGGACAGCCTGGGGCCCAACTCCATCCGCTGCGGGGAGAAGGTCTGGACGGTCCATGCCCACCTCTCCGGCGATGACCGACTGGTCACGTGGCTGGGAAGTCATGGGTTGGCGCCGCTGGTGCTGCGCAAGCGCAACACCTTCAGCAGCCACAACTGCGATCCAGACAACAAGGGCTTCCAGACGCGCGCGCTGCGCCCCTCGCTGCGCAGCGGCGGATACACCGGCACCGCGAAGCCGGGTGAAGAGACCACCTTCACCCTGGCCAGCGTGGGCGCCGAGACCGGCCAGAACGTGCTGGCGTTCCAGCAGAACCCGTCGGGGGCTCCGTCCACCGAGTGGAAGGGCCGGGGCCTCTATGGGGAATACGAAATCATCTTCCCCTGGGTGGACCTGATGACGTCCGGCGGTGTGTCCACGGGCTTCCCGCTGGACGGCATCACCGATGTCTACCTGCGCTTCGAGCAGGTCTCCGCCGCCACCAGTCACATCTACGAGTAGTGCGTCATCGCCCCGCAGCCGGTAACGGCCGCGGGGCGCTTCGCTCCTTCCAAGGGCCCTGGCGACTCAACGCCGGGGCCCGGCTTCCCCTGGCGCGTCCTGGATGATCTGGATGCCCGGAAGCCTGACCAGCCGCAGTGCATCTCTTGCGATGAACAAGTGGGGATCCGTGTCGCTTCAGACAAGATGGATGGCGGTAGTGATTGCGCTCATGGGGTCGCACGCATGGGCTGCGGGCGATCCTGCCCCAGGCTCCGTGAGTGCGCAGACCGTGAAGCTGCCGGATGGACCGGGCAGCGTGCGCGGGCTGTCGGATGGCGCCCGTGTGGACGTCTTCAGTGGGCAGGTGGGGTACAGCGTGCCGCTGGACCTGCCGGCAGGCATCGCGGGCTTCGGCCCGAAGCTGTCGCTGACCTACTCAGGTGACCTGGGCAACGGTCCGCTCGGCGTCGGTTGGGCGATGCCGCAGGTGGTGCTCCGCCGCGCGACACGGTTGGGTGTGCCAGCCTACACGAGCGCGGATGAACTGGAGCTCGCCGGAGTAGGGGGCGGCGGGCGGCTGGTGGCATTGCCAGACGGAACCTGGCGGGTGGAAGGGCAGGGCCACACGGTCAAGGTCGCCCGTGACGGCACGGGCTACGTGGTCACCGAGAACGGCGGCGTGCGCTACCGGATGGGCGTCACCGCAGCGGGCCGGCAAGCCGAGGGCTCTCGCGTCGCGGCCTGGCACGTCGAGGAGGTGCTGCACCCGAACGGGCAGACCACGGCCTTCAGCTACCTCCAGCATAATGGCCAGCAGTACCTGTCGGACGTCACCTGGGGACCTGACGCGGCCTTCCGCGCCGAGTTCGTCTACGGGACCCGTCCCGACACGACGGTGAGCTATCGCACTGGCTTCAAGGTGGAATCCGCTCAGCGGCTGACCGAAGTACGCGTGCATTCTTTTGGAGAGCTGCTGCGCGCCTATGTGCTTGGCTATGACAACACCTTCGCGCTCAGCCGGCTCAAGACCGTAACGCAGCTGGGGCGCGGGCGCATGGGAGCCATGCCCACGCTGACCCTGGACTACGCGCCTGTCCAGGCTGCGAGCACCGTGCAGATGGAGCCAGCCTCGGGCTGGTATCTGGCCACCGCGGGCACCAGCCTGATGGACGTGGATGGTGACGGCATGACGGACCTGGTGCGACTGACCGGTTCCGGCCATCAGTGGCGCAGGGGTACGGGCACGGGCTTTGGTTCACCCCGTGTATTGAGCGGAGCCACGGGAGCGGTGCTGGCCACCTCGCGCTTCCTTGATGTGGACGGTGATGCCCGGCCGGAGCTGGTGCGCAACTTCTCCGAGGCATGGCAGATCAACCGCCTGCAGGGTGAGTCCTTCGGCAGTAGCGCCACGAAGTGGGCAGGCACCGATGGGATGCCGCTCTACAGCGACATCACCTCCTTCGCGGACATCAATGGCGATGGACGGGTGGACGTGGTGCGGGCGGGGAGCGACTCACTGTCGGTGCGTTGGAACCGGAACACTGGCCTGAGCGCTCCCGCACAGAAGCCAGCCATCGACGGCGTGGTGCTGATGCCGGGCCCGAACACGCGCTTCCACGAGGTGAACGGCGATGGGCTGGCGGATGTGGTCCAGCTCAGCAGCAACTGGTTCAAGGGCTACCTGGGCAAGGGGGACGGAACCTTCGTCGCGGGAACACTCCAGAGCTATCCGTGGGGTGACAACACCAACCCAGCCAACGTGCGGCTCGCGGATCTGAACCGCGACGGGCTCATGGACCTGGTGCATGTGCTCAACGGCTATGTGCACTGGTACCGGGGCAAAGCGGGCGGCGGCGTGGAAGCGACGGCCACACGGCTGGTGCCTCCGGGGGTGGACGGCACGTCCACGGTCGTAACGCTGGCGGACCTGAACGGTAACGGCAGCGAGGACGTGGTGTGGAGCGGCCCGGATGGGATGTGGGCGCTCGATCTGGCGGGGCCAACGACCGCGGGCATGCTCGTAGGAATCAACAACGGACTGGGCAAGACGGTGGCCCTTCAATACCAGTCCAGCGCGGCGTTGACTGTCGCGGCGGAAGGTACGGCTCAAGCCTGGACGCGCCGGTTCCCGACGTCCATCCCAGTGCCAGTGCGCATGACGGTGAACCCTGGAGCGGGTGGACCTTCGCGCGTAGAGGAGTACACGGTGCGCGACGGCTTCTGGGACTCTACCGAGCGCCGATTCGGTGGCTTTCTTGTCGGCGGCGTGAGGACACTCGGTACCACTGCGCTTGAAACGCTGTACGAGGAGACGCGGTACCACGAGGGCGGCGGCAATGATCGTTCGCTGCGGGGCCTGGCGCTGGAGGTACGGCGAGAGGATGGCCTGCACACGCTCTTCTCAGTTGCGACGTCCGTCTACGAGGCGAGACCCATCAATGGTTTGCCAAACGTGCCTCTGCTTCGCAGGCCGGCTCTGATCGAGACACGAACAAGACACCATGAGGGAGTGAGCACGCCGCTGGAGACGCTGACAACGTACATGTACGACGAACGCGTGCGGCCCATCGAAGAGAAGTCTTTCGGTCGACTTGACCTCACTGGCGACGAGCGGACCGTGCAGCGCAGCTATGCCAGTGACGACACCCTGATGGTGCAAGACGCGCTATGCGAAGAGACACTGCGGGAGGCGGATGGATCGCTCGTCTCGCGAACGCGCACTTTCTACGGCGACGCGAACCAGGTGTTCACCTGGACAGATCCCAATCTTTGCCGCGCAGGCCGGCTGGTGCGAGAAACGCACGGGTTTCTCGATGGCGTCAACCCGCGCTGGGTGCTGCAATCCGCTACGGAAACCGACGTCTGGGACAACCCTACGCGCATCTACGCCCAGGGGGTCTGGCGCACGCTGACGTATGACGCCCACCATCTCCACGTGCTCACTGAGACGCAGCGTCCAAACGCTACCCAGGCGCTGACCTGGACGCTCGCCTGGGACGACGTGCTGGGACAGGCACGCACTCTCACTACACCGGATGGAGTGGCGACAGAGGTGTCGTATGACTCGCTTGGACGTCCCGTCGCCGTCGCCGTCGGTGGAGAGGAGCCTCATCTGCGCTACGTCTATGATTGGACCCATGCGCGCCCACAGACATCCACCTATATTTTCGACGGTCCTGTCAGTGAACTGACGGGAAGCTGGGCTGCGGGCTGGATGGACGGTGGAAAGTGGCGTCAGTCCGTCACCGTCTCCAATGGCGCAGGGGAGACGCTGTTCTTGGCCAATCGCCTGGGACCGACACGGTGGAGCGTGGAAAGATGGCAGGAGCGGGACGCACGGGGCCTCGTCGTCTACGCCGCGGATGCCTACTATTGGGATGGCGCCACGCTGCCATCAGCCCGGCCAGCAGCCATTGCCGGCCAGACGATGAACTACGACGCCTTGGGCAGGCTCATCGCTCAGCAATTGCCCACCGGCACCCTGCGGTCCTTCAGCCACAATGCGTTCCACTCCACTCAGTCTGAGCAGGACCTGGCCTCCCTCATTACGTCCTGGGATGGCCTCGGACGTACCCGGCGCACCGAACGTCTGGTGGGCACGACCCTTGAATCTGTGGACGCAGCATACGACGCCGCAGATCGCATCCGCGCCCTGCACCTCCAGGATGGAGCCGTGACGCATGGATTCACCTACGACTCGTTGGGCCGACTGGTGTCCGCTCAGGATCCGGACATCGGGCCGCGCACGTTGAGCTACGACGACCACAACCGGCTGACGGGTCAGACCAACGGCGCGAACCAGACGCGCCTGCACATTCATGACGACATCGGCCGTCTCATCCGCACCGAAGGTGAAGACGGGACTGCCTTCATCTATCATTACGACACCAACGAGGACGGTACCGCCTCTGGCTATGTCGCGGGCCGCACCGCCTGGGTAGAGGAACCGGCGGGCAAGGTGCACCTCGCCTATGATGCATGGGGACGCACCATCTGGCAGCACCGAACCATCGACGGACGTGAGTCTCATGAGCGCACGACGTTCAGCCCCTCGGGGCTGCTGCTGACATCCGAGGTCGATGGCGCAGTCATCTCCATGGACCATGATGCCGCGGGCCGGCCCATCGCCGTGGGCAATCTCTGGCAGGCACTGCAACTGGACGCATCGGGGCGCGTGCTCGAGGAGCGCTACGGCAACGGCGTGCGACAAGTCTATGCGCGCGACGCACTGGGAATGCCTTCTCGCATCCAGACCCTTCGTTCGCTGGGCACGCCGCTGTACGATGTGACGCTCACCCGCAACGCCTACGGTGCCCCCAAGACCATCACCGACTCGGATGGCTCAGGGTTGAATCACTCCGCCACGTTCACCTACGACGCGGCGGCGCGGTTGTCGGACGTGGTACTGGGTGCGGTGCCCCTGCCTGGTGGCATGCTGGGACAAGGAACCGAGTCCTACCGCTACGGCTATCAGTACGACGGTTTGCAGAACATGGTGCAGCGTGAGGCGATAGGCCCCCAGGGGATAAACGTCCTCGCGGGCACCTACCATCATGCGGAGCGAGGCTTCGGGCCGCGCCAACTCACGCGTGTTGCTTCAGTGTCCGGCGACACGCTGCTGGACTATGACCCTGCCGGCCGTCAAGTGCGCCAGGGCGGCCGACAGATGACCTACAACGGCCTGGATCAACTCATCCGAGTGAGCATACCGGGCAGTGGAGCAACACCAGCGGTAGTGGAACACGCGTATGGCCATGACGGGCTACGTGTCAAGACACGGGGACCGCTGGGCGACACACAGTATTGGTTTTCATCCCAGCTCACCGAACGTCCGGAGGGGATGCGTGAGCGCTATGTCCGGTTGGGCGACCGGGTGCTGGCCCGCTTGACATTGACCACGGCGAACGGGGGGACACTCGCAGCTGCGGGTGGTAACCCGACAGTGGACCGGGCCGTAGGCAATGGTCTGCAGGTCCTGATTCTCGGTGTACTAGGGCTGGTCCTTGCTTCAGTGGTCACACTGCGGGCTTCCCTGTACTCACGCTTCATGCGCGGGGTTTCGGGCCTTCTGACCGTGGCCCTCCTGGGGTCCGCATGTGGGCCGGGCATTCAGGCCCCGGGCGTCAACGTCCAGCGACAAGCACATTGGCTGACAGCGGGAACACTCTACTTCCATGGTGGCGTGGCAGCCGGACCTGTCCTTACCACTCGCGAGGATGGCAGCGTCCACGAGGAGCGGCGCTACGAGCCCTTCGGTGCTCCTGTCGATGCGTACCGGGAGTTCGTGGGTGGCGGTAGCGCGATGGGTCTCGTGGACCACGAGGACGAACCGCTCAACATCCTTAACCGACCGACAGATGCGCATACCGGCTGGAGTGACCACGGCGCGCGTTGGACAGCACCGGAGACGGGCCGGTGGCTGACACCGGACCCACCGGTCAAAACGCCGGACCCGCGGTTCCTCACCTCACCATGGGGGCTGCACCCGTACCAGTATGTGCGGCAGAACCCAGTCCTCTTCTGGGACCCCGACGGGCGCCAGGAGTTGCCCTTCGCCGGACCCGGGCCTCGCATCATGCCGCCCATGATTCCGCCGGGCGGCGGATCGCCCTTCGTGGACCCAGCTCCCTATCGACCGGTGTTCGAAATGCCGGGCCAGCAGACGCCGCTACGGCTGCCGCCTGCCATCGAGACGCCACCCATGCCCATCCGGGCTCCTCCACCGGGCTTCTGGGGTGAAGTGGGTGGCAGACTGCTGCGCGGCATCCGGTTCGTCACCACGCCAGCCAGTGTCTTCGTTACCGTCGCCCTGTATCCATCAGAGCTCGGCAACGGGTCTTTGCCTGCTCATGCGCAGCCCCAAGTCGTGAACTCCCTTCCCGGTGGGATGCAGGCCTCATCCGTGCCCTTGCCGGGAAGTGGGCCTACCATCGTCAGCCCATCCAAGGGACCCTTGAGGAGCGTTCCTTTCTCCCGTCATGTCCAGGTGATCAAGACGGGGGATAAGGCAGTGCAAATTCGCATCTATGATGAAAACGGAGATGCAGTGGGCGATGTGGATTTCAAGAACCACTCCGGGGCAGGCTCCGGTCACGGACACATGTACCCGCCCCAAGCTCCGGGATCTGGTCACGGATCCGCACATGAGCACATCCCGCATGACAAGCTGCCAGCAGGTTGGAGCGACCTGCCCAACGGGGTGACCCCTGTCAACCCAATTGGAAAATAACGATGACACCATTGCGTCCCGAGGATGGAGACCTGCTCGTGCGATACGGGCACCTCTACGATGATGTGATTCACTCCCTCCACGTTGACTTCGTTGACCAGACGCAACCTACGGGAGGAGCCGAAGTAGTCATCTATGGCCGCGAAGCAGGAAATGGCCCAAAGTGGATTTACCTGCGGCTGCGTTTCCACAAGGTGAAAGCGTTCCAGTTCACCGATGGAAATATCAGCTACCAGGTACTTTCCGACGGAGCCCGCATTAGCTGGAAGGACGGCTGCGTCACCTTGAATCTAGATCCAGGAGCCAACGGCATCGACGATCCAGATCCAGATCATGTCTCAAGTTTCTTCATCACCGCTGAAGGCTGCGACTGGGAGGAAGAACCCGCTCCAGACTGAGAGCTGAACATCGCGACCTGCCCCCTGTGGATTCCGCGGTTCCACTCTCACACACCGCAATCCCTCGCGCCTCGCGCCGTCCGGTCTCTCCACGGGGAGACCGGACGGAACGAATTCTCCATGCGCTCGCAGGTCCGAAGACTGGCCCTCTACGTGCTCAACGCCCGCACGCGCTCCGCGAGGCTCTGCGTGAACAGCCGGAAGATGCGCAGGGCCGCGGCCTCGTGCGTCTCCAGGAAGTACTGGAAGTCCGTCCGTGTCACCCGCAGGGCCCGCACCACCGTGTGCGCGCGCACGTGCGCGGACACCGGCCCGTCGAGGATGAGCGAAATCTCTCCCAGGAACGCGCCCGGCCCCAGCATGTTGAGCTGGCGCGCGTCCGGCCCGGGGCCCGTGGACACGCTCACCATGCCCTCCAGCAACACCACCAGCCCGCCGCCCTTCGCGCCCTTCTCCAACACCGTCGTCCCCGCCGGCACCAGCACCGGCCTCGCCAGACGATACAGGTCGCGCATGTCCTCCAATGACAGACCATCGAAGATGGGAATGGCTTTCAGATAGCCATAGCCATCCACCACCGGCGGGGCCTTCTCCGCCGCGATGGCCCCCTCCGGCGGCGACGCGAGCCCCATCTGCCGCAACAGCCGCGCCTGCTCCGCCTGGAGCAACACCAGCCCCGCGCCCGTCGCGTGCTTGATGCCGTCCGCCAGCAACACCAACGCGCGCCACGTCGCGCCCTCCGCGTCCAGCAGCGCGCTCATCCGCAGCACCGCCTCCGGACGCTGCGGGTCGTCCGCGGGCACCGCGCGCAGCATCTCCAGCTCCGCGTGCGAATTGCCCAGCGCCCGGAACACCTCCGCCGCCTCCAGCGGCCGGTTCATGCGGCCCAAGAGCTGCGCCAGCGACTCGCGCGCGTCCAGCGCCTGGTACAGCACCAACGCCTGCTCCAGCGAACCCGCCCGCTCGAAGGCCGCCGCCGCGCGGGCCTGCTCGCCCACGCGCAGCCACGCTTCCGCGGCCAGCAGCGGCGCTCCCGCCTGCTCGTACATGGGCGCCGCCGCCCCGTCGTCGCCGTCCGACTCCAGCAACTGCGCCGCACCGGCGAAGTCCCGCGCCTGACGCAGCACCTCCACCAACGCCGCGCGCGTCGCCGCGGGCACCACCAGCGCTTCTTCCAGCACGCGGTCCCGGTGCCCGGCCGCCATCGCCTCGTAGGCGCGCACCGCGTCCTCCACCGCGCCCCGCATCACCCGCGCCCACACAGCCCGCGTGACGCTGGAACCGGGTCCCTCGCCCACGTCGCTCAGGTTCGAATCCACTGGAGTCACGGCCTTGTCATTCCCCCCGGACGCCCTGGCGGAAAAAGGGAGGTCACGCCTGTGTCCGGACCCCCATCTGCGTAGCATTCTGAAACAGGGAAAGCCAGTCATCACAGGCAATGAGGGCAGGCTTTGAGCACCGCTGGGAAAGGCCCCGGGCCGGCGCGCCCGACCCCAGGGGTGGGGCAGGAGAAGGGCCGGAGTGCCCCGCCGCGCTACCCGGTCGGTCGCCTGGTTTCCGTCCAGGATGCCCGGACCGCTATGCACGGGCGGTCCGGGCGTTATCGTGGCGGGACATGAAGCCCCACTCCCGGAGCATCGCGATGCAGCAGCCTCGAATCACGGGAGCATGGAGGGCGCTGGGCGCGGCCGTCTTCCTGAGCCTGGTGCCGGGCGCGGCCCACGCACACGCGGGCCTACCGGAGACGTCCAACGTCACCCTGCGGCGCGGACACCCCGAGGACTTCTTCGTGGGGGCCACCTTCGGCGCGGTCATCTCCCGCGACCGCGGCCAGACGTGGCGCTGGGTCTGCCCGGACGCCATGGGGTACGGCGGCTGGCGCCCGGAGTCCTTCGTCTGGCGCGAGTCCGGGGAGCTGCTCGCGGCCACCGGCAACGCGCTGCTGCGCTCCAAGGACGGCGCGTGTTCGTGGTCCGCGCACCCCGCGTTCAAGGACACCTGGGTGACGGGGCTCGCGTCCCACCCCACCGACGACGCGGTGCTGTACGTGGCCACGGGCCGCTCCACGGCGGCGAAGAACGGGCTGTTCCGCTCGGACGACGGCGGGGAGACGTGGCGGCCCCTGGCGCTGCAACGCGAGGGGGTCCTCTTCTCGTCGGTGCGCGTGTCCACCGCCTCCCCGAGCACGCTCTACGTGTCCGCGTCCGACACCACCCGCATGTACCTGTTCCGCAGCGACGACTCGGGCGGGACGTGGGAGGAGCTGCCCCAGGCGTTCCCGGACCTGCTGCGCCCGTTCGACTTCGTGGTGACGGCGACGGACCCCGTGAACTCCCAGGCCGTCTGGGCGCGCGTGTCCGCGCAGGGCGCCACGCACATCCTCCACAGCACGGACGGCGGCCGCACCTTCACCGCGCGGTCGGGCGGCGGCATCAACGACGTGTTCGTCAACATGGACGTCTCCGCCGACGGTGGCACCGCGTGGGTGTCCACCTACAACTCCTTCTTCCGCAGCCAGGAGGGCGGGGCCTTCTCCCAGCTCCCCCTGCCCACCGGCAACGCGTGCGTGACGCGCGTGGGCGGCGTGCTCTACGGCTGCGGCTCGCCCTGGCTGCATGACTGGTCCCTGGCGCGCAGCCAGGACGAGGGCACCACCTGGGAGCCCCTCTTCAGCCTGGAGAACATCCAGGGCAGCCACCAGTGTCCCGCGGGCACGCCCGTGCGCGACCTGTGTCCTTCCCGCTGGCCCCAGCTCGCGGAGACGATTGGCGCGCCGCTCTACCCGGACGGCATTCCGGATGCCGGCGTTCCAGATGCGGGCGTGCCGGATGCGGGTGTGCCGGATGCCGGCGTGACGCCGCCCCCGGAGGACGGCGGGCCGAAGCCGCCTCCCAGCAACTCGGGCTGCGCCGCCGCGCCCGCGAGTACGCTGCTGCCCTTGCTCTTCCTGCTTCCCCTGTGGCGCCGTGGCCGGCGGCGCGAGGCCTCACGACCATGAAGACCCCCTCGCTCTTGTGGAGCACCGCCGCCGTGGCGCTGCTCGGCCTGACAGCCTGCTCCGATGACGAGGTCCCCCCGTCCGAGTGCGGCGAGCCGCTGTATGCCGGCGGCGCCACGGACGAGGCGTGGCGCGCGCTGGTGGATGCGCGCAACCAGGCCCCGGACAGCTCGCGCGCGGTGACGCTCGTGTCGCCTGAATCCGGCCACACGTACCTCGCGGATGAACCCGCGCCCCTGTGGCAGTGGACCTCGCCCCTGCGCGCGTCGCTGCAG
>NZ_RAWG01000370.1 GCF_003611735.1 Corallococcus sicarius
GTGAAGCGCGGGGAGCAGATGCCTGACCAGGTGCAGCGCGGGAGTTCCGTGTACGAGCTGTTCCAGGACCGGCGGGACGTGGTGGAGCTCATCCACCGCGCGCTCGCCGGGGAGAGCCTGTCGGTGGGGCATCATGACCATCTTCCCTACCACTCCGGACGCGTCCAGGGGGCAGGGGCACGGTGCGACACAGACTTCCGACAGCAGGCGTCCTGCTTCATCCCACCGGTGTCTCCGGAGGAGCGCAGGCGTGCGTGCGTGCGTGCGGTCCGGGCGCCGGGGCTTCCCGGTCTCCCGTCGGGCCGTGGGGAGGGACGGGCCTGGAGAGGCCCGACCGCTCGCGCTGGAGCGGGGCCCCGCGATGAACCCCTTTGCCTCCCCGACGGAGTCGCTCGCGGACCTCGTGGAGGGGCTGCGCGAGGACATCCTCCGCCGCTGGGTGGCGCGGATGGGCGCGTCCCTGGGAGAGGCGCCCTCCGCCTTCCATGAACGGTTGCAGGAGCTGCACCGGCTGGTGGACGTGCTGATCCTCCTCCTGCGCCAGGGGATGGAGGAGGAATGGGCCCTGGAGCCGGCCCGGGCGGAGGGCCGGGAGCTTGGCCGCAAGCGCTACCAGTCCGGGGAACGGGTGGAGACGCTGGTGGAGGAGTACGGCCTGCTGCGCGAGGTCATCCTGGAGACGCTGGAGTCCTCCCACCGCCCGCTGGGGTCGGCGGCGATGCGGGCGCTCTGGCGCGCGCTGGACGGCTCGCTGACGGAGGCGGTCGCCCACTACATCCACGAGCACGAGCAGTCACTGCGGACGCGGGAGCAGCGGCTGCAGACCATCCTCGACCATGCCCCGGCGGCCATCTACGCGAAGGACGCGCAGGGGCGGTACCTCTTCATCAACCACCCCTTCGAAGTCATCTCCGGCCATGAGCGCCAGGCCGTGCTGGGGCGCTCGGACCCGGAGCTGTTCCCCCGGGAAACGGCGGAGCGCTTCCAGGAGAACGACCGGCAGGTGCTGGCGGCACGCAGTTCGCTGGTGTTCGACGAGGAGGTGCCCCAGCCCGACGGGCTCCACGTCTACCACACGCTGAAGTTCCCCCTGCCCACCGTCGCGGGCGAGGATGCGTGGGCCGTGTGTGGCGTGTCCATGGACATGACCGCCACGCGCGTGCTGCGCCAGGAACTCGACGAGGCCCGCGCGCAGCTCCACCGCGTGCTCACCCAGCTCCCCGTCGTCCTGTGGGCCTTCGACGCGCAGGGCACCATCACCCTCTTCGAGGGCGCGGGCGTGAAGCGCGGGGAGCAGATGCCTGACCAGGTGCAGCGCGGGAGTTCCGTGTACGAGCTGTTCCAGGACCGGCGGGACGTGGTGGAGCTCATCCACCGCGCGCTCGCCGGGGAGAGCCTGTCGGTGGAGCTGTGCCTCTTCGGCGTCTGGTTCGAGGTCCGCTTCATGCCGGTGTTCGGCCCGGACGGGCGCGTGGTGAGCGTGTCGTGCGTGTCACTGGACATCACCGAGCGCCAACGGGCGGAGCAGGAGCTGCGCACGTCGGAGACGCGCTACCGCCTGGCCACGCTGGCCACCCGCGACCTCATCTGGGACTGGGACCTGGTCACGAATGAAATCAGCTGGAGCGAGCTGTCCGCGAGCATCCTGCGGCTGGACACGTCCCGGGGCCCGCTCCCCATGAACATCGCCTGGTGGACGGAGAGCCTGCACCCCGAGGACCGCGAGCGCATCAGCCGGGGACTCCAGGAGGCCATCCACAGCCCGGAGGGCCACTGGCAGGCGGCGTACCGGCTGCGACGGGGCGACGGCACCTGGGCCTTCATCGAGGACCGGGGCCGCGTGGTGAAGGACCTGCACGGCCGGCCGGTCCGCATGGTGGGCGCCATGCAGGACGTCACCCGCCGGCACGAGGCGGAGATGGAGGCGAAGCGGCGCGCGGAGTTCGAGCAGCTGCTCATCGGCATCGTCGGGCACGACCTGCGCAACCCCATCTCCGCCATCACCATGGCGGCCACGGTCCTGGCCCGGCGCGAGGATGCGGATCCGCGCGACCAGAAGGCCGTCGCCCGCATCCTCGCCAGCGCCGAGCGAGCCCACCGGATGCTGCGCGACGTGCTGGACTTCACCCAGGCCCGGCTGGGCGGCGGCATCCCCATGACCCCCCACGCGGTGGAGCTGATGGAGGTGCTGCGCCAGGTGATGGACGAGGTGCAGCAGGCCCACCCCGACCGCAGGCTGGAGGTGGAGCACCGGGGGGACACCCACCTGTCGTGCGACCCGGACCGGCTGGCGCAGGTCATCACCAACCTGGTGAACAACGCGCTCGCGTACGGGGAGGAGGTCTGCCCGGTGCGCGTGCGGCTGCGCGGCCAGCCGGAAGGGGTGACGCTCACGGTGAACAACCAGGGGCGCCCCATTCCGCCAGCGCTGCTGCCACACCTGTTCGAACCCCTCAAACGCGCGGAGGTCAGCGAGGGCAACCGCCTGGTGCACGGGCTGGGGCTGGGGCTGTTCATCGTGAAGCACATCGTGGACTCGCACGGGGGGCGCCTGCGCGTGCGCTCCACCGCGCAGGATGGCACCACGTTCATCGTGCACCTGCCGCGTCACTCGCCGCTGGAAGACCGCGGGTGAGCGCGCGCTCAGACCCGGGAGCGCCAGACGAGCACGCCCACGAGGGCCACCAGCACGGGCAGGGCCCCGGCGGTGAGCAGCGCGCCGTGCGGCCCGGCCGAGTCCAGCATCGCGGCGACGAGGCCACTGCCCAGGCTGAGGCCCAGCGCGAAGCAGGCGTTGGAGAGCGCGAAGCCCTCCGCCTGACGGCTCTCCGGGAGCTGGCGTTGCAGCAGCGTCGCCTGCATCGCCGCCTGGGGCGCCAGGAAGATGCCCGCCGCCGCCAGCGCGCCGCCCAGCGCCCACAGGTCCGCTACCAGCGCCAGCGGCACGAGCAGCACGCCCCACAGCGCGAGGAACAGCATGCACCGGCGCAGGATGACGCCGTCCCCGGTGACGCGGCCCTTCAGCGTGCTGGTGTACAGCAACCCGCCCACGGCGCTCGCGGCGGACAGGAGCGCGGTGAGGCCCCCCCACGCCTCCGGGCGCGAGCCCACCTGGGCGAGCCGGGGCGGCAGCGCGGCATCCACCACGCCCCAGCTCACCCCGACCGCCAGTGACGACAGGTACAGGAGCCGGGGCAGCCCCCGGAAGAAGGGCGCGAGCGACGCCAGCGTGGCGGCCACCGGAGGCCCGGAGGGGGGCTCGCGTTCCGGCAGGAAGAAGTTGAGCGCCAGCGCCGACAGCCCGGTCAGCGCGATGGCCCCCACGCCCAGGGTGGCATGGGCCAGCGCGAGCATGCCCACGAGCGACGGGCCGAGGATCCACTGCACCTCCATCAGCACCGCGTCGATGGCGAACGCCGCCTCCAGCCGCGCCTTCGGCACCAGCGCGGGGAGCAGCGCGCGATAGGCGGCGACCACCCCCGCGGGCACCACGCCGCCCACCACCGACAGCGGCAGCAGGACCCACAGCGAGGCCTTGAAGAAGCATGCGAGCGAGAGCGCGAGGAAGACCGCGGCCTGGGCGAGCAGCGGACCGCGCAGGCCTCCCGGCAGACGCCGACGGTCCAGGGTGCGGCCCCGGAACGGCGCCGCCGCGGCCATGCCCATCGCGTAGCCGCTGGCCATCCACGCGCCCTGCGAGAACGCGCCCGTGGCCTGCGCGCCCGCCAGCAGCAGTGCGAAGGGCGCCATCGTCCCGCCCAGCCGCGCGAACGAGCTGGCCAGCACCCAGCGGCGCCAGGCCGGCTCCGCCCACAGCTGCCGCTGGGCCTGCCAGGGACCGTGCTCCCGCGCGGGGGCTGCCTCCACCGCCCGCGCAGGCTCCGCGGCCCCCGGGGAGGACGGCCCACCGGCGGCTTCCAAGGCTCCGTCCACGGCTGCTTCTTCCCGTCCCGCCATGCGCGTCTTCCTACCGGAGATGGGTCCGGCCGTCTGCCCGACGCCCGGGGCCGCCTGCCCGGGTGTCGGAGGGGCGCTTGCCCTGGAGGGGCGGCCCGGATAGCAACGGGGCTCCCGGGGGGCGCAAGCCTTGAGCTCGGGATGTGGAGCGGAGTGGCGCGATGAAGAAGAAGTGGGTCATCGGTGGGGTGCTGGGCTGCGCGGGGCTGCTGCTGGTGAGCCTGTTGGGGCTCATCGCGGTGGGAGCCCGCGCGGATCGCGAGATGGAAGGCTCGGGCATGGGCTCGATGAAGGAGGCGCAGGAGCAGGCGGGGCGGCTCGCCGAGCTCAACACCCGCTACCCCTTCCAGCCGCCTCCCGCGGGCCAGGTGCTGAAGCTGGACGAGGCGCGGCTGGAGGCCTACCTCACCGCGCGCGAGGCGACGATGCCCGCCCTCCACACGCTGGAGACGGAGTCCGCCGCGTTCTTCAAGCAGTACGGCGCCGACCTGGGCAGCAAGAACCCGCGCGCCGTCCTCCGGGCCGCCGGCGCCTCCATGCGGATGATTGCGAAGGCGCGGGCCGCGTTCGCCACGAACCTGGAGGCCGTGCGCATGTCGCCCCTGGAGTTCCAGGGCCTCACCCGCGTGCTGTACCCGCCCCCGGTCGTCGCTCCCCAGGAGGCGGCCCCGGTGGCGCGGCCCTCGGACCCGGAGAACCTGGCGCTCCTGGAGAAGCAGCTCGCGGAGCTGACGCCCCAGCTGGAGGATCCGAAGCTCAGCGAGGAGCAGCGCCTGCAACTGGAGCAGCGCCGCGCCGGGCTGCGCAAGTACATCACCACGCTGGAGCTGGCCGGAGGCAAGGTCGTGCGGGACGCCAACGCCGCGCTGCTGGGCAAGCACCAGGCACGCATCGCGAAGGTGGCGAACATCGGCTTCGATGAGTTCCTGGTGTTCGAAAAGGCGTCCGACGCCCCCCGTCCTGGCACGCCCTGAACCCCTGGGGCGCCCGCGTCCCTCAGGCCTCCACCTCGCGCGGAGGCCCGGGGGGACGCCGGTGCGCGAGGCTTGCCCCTACGGCGGTGCCAATGACGACGAGGATGATGGCCACCGACAGGAGCGGCGGGATGTGCACCCACTTCTCCACCACCATCTTCACGCCCGCGAACGCCAGCACCCCCGCGAGGCCGTAGTGCAGGTAGCGCAGCTGCCCCACCGCCCCGGCGATGACGAGGTAGAGCGCGCGCAGCCCCAGGATGGCGAAGGCGTTGGAGCTGTAGAGGATGAACGTGTCGGTGGTGACGGAGAACGCCGCCGGCACCGAGTCCACCGCGAACAGGATGTCCGTCACCTCCAGGCCGATGAGCGCCAGCAGGAGCGGCGTGACGAGCCTGCGGCCCCCCTGCTTCACCACGAAGTGCGGCCCCTCCACCTGGTCGCTCACCGGAAGCCTGCGCGACAGCCACTGCACGACGCGGTTGTCCTGCTGCTGGGACGGGTCCTCGCGCAAGACGCGCCACGCGGTGATGAGCAGGATGGCGCCAAAGACGTACGACACCCAGCCCCAGCGTTGCAGCGCCGCCGCGCCCAGGAAGATGAACAGGGCCCGGAACACGAGCGCCCCGAAGATGCCCAGGAAGAGCACCTCGTGCTGGTAGCGCTGGGGCACGTTCAGGCTGCGGAAGATGACGAGGAAGACGAAGACGTTGTCCAGGCTGAGGCTCTTCTCGATGAGCCACGCCGCCAGGTATTCGTGCCCGCGCTGGCTGCCCAGCGTCACCCACACGAAGCCACAGAAGGCCAGCCCCATCCCCACCCACGCCAGGCTCCACAGGAGGGCCGCACGGTGTGACTGACCGCGCCCGCCCCGGTGGGCCAGCAGGTCCACCACCAGGAGCGCCAGCAGCAGCGCCCAGAAGACGACCCAGGCCCAGGAAGGGGTGCTTTGCATGACCCCACCAACCTAGGCATCCCGTCGCCCGCTGATCGCTGGAGCGACCCGCCCGGAGTCAGGTCCTACCCAGATGTGCATTGATGACGCGATGCGTTGTATGGTGTTGGGAGATGCGGACGAGCGTTGCCTTCTCCCTCACTCAGGATGTGATACTTCCCTGGAAGGCTTGGACCTCATGATTCTCAACACTCCAAAGGCGGTGCGATGAACACGGTCATCTTCGCTTGTAAGCAGAGTGCGGGCAGCTCGCAGATCGCTGCGGCGTTCTTCAACGTGATGGCAGACCCCGCGAAGGCGCGAGCCATCGCCGCCGGACCGCAGCCGGCCGAGCGGGTGCAGCCCGAAGTGCTCGCCACGATGAACGACATCACCGTGAACATGACGGGTGCGAAGCCGGAGCAGCTGACGTCGGACCTGGCCAAGAGCGCGCAGGTGGTGGTGACGCTGGGCGGCTTTTCGGAGGCGCCGGTGGTGCAGGGCCAGGAGCGCGTGGAGTGGCCCATGGTCGAGGACACGGCGGGCAAGTCCGCGGCGGACGTGGAGAAGATCCGCGACACGCTGGCCGCGCTGGTGTCGGGCTTCATTGAAAGCCACGGTTGGGAGCGTCCTCCGGCGCCGTAGCAGGTCGCAGGGCTGCACCGCGGAGTGCTTGCCGCGGAAGCTGGTGGTGTGAGCACACCCTGCCGTGAACCGTGGGTGCCGGGGCCTGGGAACGGGCGGGCGGACGGTCGCGGAAGAGGTCGGGACCTGCGACGACGGCGTTGCGGGAGGGGGGGCCTGCCCGGGCCGTGTCGTCGTGAAATGGCAGGTGGCTTGAAATGGGAGGGGGGCTTGCCGCACGCTGTGTCCCTTCGCGGACACGCGGTTCGCGCTTCCCACTCCCAGGCTCCCGCAGATGCTCTCCGTCCTTCTCGCCGCGTTGCTGACGCAGACGGCGCCGCCGGTTTCCGCGCGCCAGCAGGGCGTGCCCATTGGCAGGGGTGAAAAGCTGCCCACCGTGCGCCTGAGCGCGCCTTCGGGCGGGTGGACGGTGGACCGGATGCTGTTCATCGAGGGCACGGTGAGCGACACCACGGTGGATCCGGTGGTCGTCTCCATCAACGGCGACCGCTACCTCATGCGCACCAACGGTGGGCGCTTCAGCCGCAAGTTCCCGGCGGCGAGCGGCAAGAACATCGTCACGGTGATGGCCACCAACAAAGGGGGCACGGCGCGCGCGCAGGCGACGAGCTACGCGAAGGTGCCTCCGGTGCCGCTCAAGGCCATCCTCACGAGCGACACGGACGGCGTCTACACGGACCTGCACATCTACGAGCCCACCGACGCGAGCAGCGCGGGCGACACGCTCGACGTGAAGGCGATGGCGCACGTGTACTGGGCGGACACGGACAGCCCGTCCGGCGGCACGTTCTTCCTCAACGAGCAGGGAGGGGACTTCGATCAGCCGGCGTATGGCCCGTACCTCTACGTGCACCGCGCGCCGCCGCAGGGCGTGTACCTCATCGCGACCAACTACTGGCCCAGCGGTGACAAGGCGCACACGGTGGCGACGCTCAACCTGGCGCTCTTCGAGGGCACGCCGGGCGAGGTGCGCCGCCGCGTGCGCATCCCGCTGGCGACGCCCGGCACCACGCGCGTGCTCGCGTGGGTGAACATCCTGGGCGAGGGACAGGCGGAGGTCTACGTGCCGTCCGCGGATCCGAAGCCCAAGGGTGAGCGTTGGCCCACGAACCTGGACGCGGCGCTCAAGGAACTCCAGATGAGCGGCGACTCCGGCGAGGGTGAGGGCGGGTACTGAGGCGCGCCTGAGGCTCCCCGTCCGGCCCTTCCCAATGCGCGCCCTGATGCTCTCCTTGCTGCTGCACGCCGCCCCGGTGGCGAAGGGCCCGCCCGCGCCCGCGCAGCCCGGGGCGCACGCCACACACGCCACACCGGGCCGCGATGCCGCATCCGCCATGGCCTCCGAACCTGTCTCACCGGAGACGCGCGCGCGGCTGCTGCGCCGCGAGGTGGCGCAGGTGGCGCTCGGGCAGGTGCGGGCTCCGGACGCGGCCTGGCAGCCGGCGCAGCGCGACTGCGCGGGGCTGATCCGCTACGCGTACCGCACGGCCTACCGGCGCGTGGCCTCCGAGCGGCTCTCCTCCCCGCTGTGGAAGGACGCTCGCGGTGAGCCCTCCGACTTCGCGGACGCGGAGACGCTGCTGTCGCGCAACTTCACCGCGCTGGGGCGGGACGCGGCCACGCGCGAAGCGCTGCGCACCGGCGACGTGCTGGCCTTCCGCCAGGAGCACGACGCGGGGCCCGTCTTCCACCTGATGCTCGTGGTGCGCCCGGAGGACCGGGCCCATGCCCCCGCGCGCGTCGTCTATCACCCGGGGGAGCCGGGCGCGCCCGTGCGCACCGGTGTCCTGGACTCGCTCGCCACCGAGGCGCCGCTGGAGTGGCGCCCCGTGCCTGCCAACGCCGCGTTCCTCGGCTTCTTCCGTTTCAAGGAGTGGATGTCATGACCTCACCCGTGAGCCCACCGCCCCCCCAGGGCAAGGGCCCCAC
>NZ_RAWG01000371.1 GCF_003611735.1 Corallococcus sicarius
CGCGCGGTGGCTGCGAGGTGACGCTGTATGAGCGCTCGAAGCACCTGGGCGGACGTGCCCAGACGACGGAGGTGGAGGGCTTCCGCTTCAACCTGGGCCCGCACGCGCTGTACCGGGCGGGGGCGGCGCTGCGGGTGTTGGGGCGGCTGGGCGTGAAGCCCACGGGTGGCATTCCCGGGGCCGGCGGCTATGCCCTGCGCGCGGGCCACCTGCACACGCTGCCCAGCGGGCCCGTCACGCTGATGACCACGGACGTGCTGTCGCTCGCCGGAAAGCTCGAGGTGGCCAGGCTGCTCGCAAGGCTGGCCCGCATCGACACCGCGCCGCTGGGCTCCCTGTCGACGCGCGAGTGGCTGGACACCCGCCTGGCGCGCGAGGACAGCCGGGCGCTCGTGGCGGCCCTGGTGCGCGTGGCCACCTACTGCGCGGATCACTCGGCGCTCAGTGCGCAGGCCGCGGTGAAGCAGCTCCAGGCCGCGGTCTCCGCCAACGTGCTGTACGTGGACGGTGGCTGGAGCACCCTGGTGGACGCGGTGGAGCGACAGGCGCGTGAGGCCGGGGTCCGGCTGGAGTTGTCCACCCGGGTGGACGGCGTCGTCCTCAAGGGCGAGCGGGTGGAAGGGGTGCGGCTCGCGGACGGCACGGTGCGCGCCGCGGACGCGGTGGTGGTGGCGGGGAGCCCGACGGAGGTGGCGGCGCTGGTGCCAGGGGACGCGGTGCTCGAGCGGGAGGCTCGCGAGGCCCTCCCCATCAAGGCCGCGACGCTGGAGCTGGGACTGTCATCCCTGCCCAGGCCGGGCGCGCTGTTCGCGCTCGGGGTGGATGGGCCCTGGTACGCGTCGGTACACTCGGCCTTCGCGAAGCTGGCACCGGAGGGAGGCGCGATGGTGCACGTGGCGAAGTACCTGGGAGGTTCGGGCACGGATCCGACCGAGGCGGAGCTGGAGGCCGTGATGGATGCGCTCCAGCCGGGCTGGCGTGCCCACGTGGTGGCGCGGCGCTTCCGTCCCGCGCTCACCGTCAGCGCCGGACTGCCCCAGGCCGCGAAGGGCGGCCTGTCAGGGCGTCCCTCCGTGGAAGTGCCCCACGTGGGCGGCCTGTACCGGGTGGGGGACTGGGTGGGCACGGAGGGGATGCTCGCGGACGCCGCGCTCGCGAGCGCCGAGGCGGTGGAGGGCGCCCTGTTGCGAGGCGCGCAGGCACACCCGCGCCGCGCGGTGGGGGCATAGCCGCATGGACAACCGGGCACGAGGCGCACTGGCGGAGGCGGCACGCGAGCATGGCACGCACGCACCTCTGCTCCGCGCGGTGGGGGCATAGCCGGATGGACAACCGGGCACGAGGCGCACTGGCGGAGGCGGCACGCGAGCACGAGTCCTTCCTCTGGGGGCTCTGCTACCGGATGACGGGCGTGGCGGCGGACGCGGATGACCTGGTGCAGGAGACCTATGCGCGCGCCCTCGCCACTCCCCTGGAGCGGCTGGACGCATTGCGCCCCTGGCTGACGCGCGTGGCGGTGAACCTGTCCAGGGACCACCTGCGGCGACGCCGACGCGAGGGCTACATCGGGCCGTGGCTGCCTTCACCCGTGGAGACAGGGGACGAAGAGGTTCCACCCTCGGTGGAAGCGAGGCTTCCGGGAGGCGGCTCGACGGAGGGCCGCTACGAGCTGCTGGAGAGCGTCTCCTTCGCCTTCCTGCTGGCCTTGGAGGTGCTGTCGCCGAAGCAACGGGCGGTGCTGCTCTTGCGCGATGTCTTTGATTACTCGGTGCTCGAAGCGGCCGAGGCGCTGCGCATGAGCGAGGCGAACGTGAAGGTGGTGCACCACCGCGCGCGGGCGGCGATGGATGGGTATGACCAGTCGCGCTGCGTGCCCACGCGGGACGTGCAGGAGCGCACGCGCGCCGCGCTGGAGGGCTTCCTGGGCGCGCTGCTGACGGGTGACGTGGCGGCGGCGGAGGCCCTGCTGGCCTCGGATGTTCGAGCGCTGTCGGATGGTGGCGGCAAGGTGCGGGCGGCGCATGTGCCGGTGGTCGGAGCGAAGCGGGTGCTCGGCTTCTTCTTCCGGCTGATGGAGCTGCGGGGCGCGCCCATCGCCGCGGAGGCGCGGAGGCTCAACGGACTGCCCGCGGTGGTGGCGGTCTTCGAACCGGCAGCGGATCCGCTGCTCGCCACCCGCACCGTGATTCGCGTGGACGTGGATGCCCGCGGGAAGATCCGCGCGCTGCACGTGGTGCTGGCGGACCGGAAGCTCCTGGGCGTGCGCATGCCGGTGTGAGCCTTGGCTCTCACGGCCCCGGGGCGTCGACGATCTCCACGTTGCGGAAGTCCTCGCACGGCTTCTTGAGGCCGAGCACGTACTTCAGCGAGCGCAGCTCCAGCGTCACCTTGGACCAGAGCCTGCGAGGCAGGCTGGGGCCGAGCGCCTCGGGGAGCGCCGCGGAGACCTCCCCCAGGTCGAGGTAGTGCGTCGCCGTGCGGCCCATGCCCTCGAAGTCGTGCTCCAGCCCGCGGGTGAACTGGCGCAGCGCCGGGTCCAGCCGCGGCAGCACCGGGTCCGTCATCAGGACGTACTCCGGGACGGGCACGTCGTTCTTCAGCATCCGGTGCACGAGGATGACGTCCATCCCCGCCAGCTCCGTGAGGTGCTTCACCCGCTGGAAGGCGACCTCGCCGTCATGGGCCACGAACTTGAGCGTCAGGGCGTTGACCTGCATGCACCCGTCGCACTTGCACATCCGGTCGATGATGAGCTGCTCGCGCCGGGCGACGAACGCGCGCCGGATGTCCGCGACCTGCTGGGCGAACGCCGAGGCGTCGTCCCCCACGGCATAGAAGAACGCCGCGTCCCCCTCCAGCTTGGCGAGCTTGAACCTTCCGGCCGCGTCGATGACGGCCTCCAGCAGCTGCGCCACCGTGTCCTGCGCGTGCGCGAGGCTGAACCGGTGGTGCCTCATGAAGCGGGTGTACCCACCGATGTCCGCGATGAGCAGCAGTGCCTTCTCGATCGCCATGGGGCCGCGAGCCTAGCGAAGGGACGGGCGGCGGGCCAGGAGCACTGGCTGCCGCCGCCCGTCCGCGCCGTCAGGGGGCGGGGGCCGCGGACGCGTTCACGAACACGTCGTGGAAGTACGCATTCGCATACCCCAGGGGCGCCGGGGCCCCGCTCAAGTAGGTGGGCGGGTTGTGGGTCACCACCAGGGCCTTGCCCGGATTGGCGGGCGGATGGGTGTCCGTCACGGTGTAGGCCCCGTACACCTCGGGTTGCGCGTCCCGCTGGAACACGAAGCGGTGGTTCGCCACGTCCCACTGGACCCGCAGCGCTGCCTGCTCGCCCTGGTGGACCTGTCCCAGGTCCGCGGTGAAGAGCCGCGCTCGGGTGGAGCACGACGCGTTCGTACACCGCTCGATGATGGCCTCCACCCGCAGGAGCTGGGAGCCCAGGGGGTCCGTGGACCTTGAGACGGTGCGGATGGCCGCGAGGACGTCGTCCTGCTGGTTCTTGGAAGGCACGCCCGTCCGGGTGTTGAAGAAGTGGCCCGTGAGCTCGGCGGTGCTCTCGCCTGCCGGGGCTCCCGGGGCCGTGTACCCCGTGGTCCTGGCGTTGTTCATCCGCACCTTCGCCGCGATGGCCGTCACCGACGAGGAGTGGGCGAAGAGCAGGCCGATGCTGCCCGCCGTGTCCGAACGGCTCATCAACCGCAGGCGGGTGAAGGCCAGCTCACGGAGGGACTCCAGCGGGGCTCCGCTCTGGAGGTCCACCCACCGCGCCGGGTCGATGCCGCGAATCTTCGTCGGGCGAGAGGGATTGGGCTCCGTCGGGTTGAAGTTGTCGTAGGGCACCATCGGTTCGACCGCCTGGGCCGTGCCCCCCAGCACCAGTGCAAGCACCGCGCACTTCAGGTTCATCGTGCTCATGGCGACTCCACTTCCTTCACGTTGATGTAGTGCCGCACGCGGGCGATGTTGTCCGTGACGGCGTCCTGTCCCTTGGTCTCCACGGTGATGCCGTGCTCGTAGCCGTCGTTGAAGTTGCCCAGCAGCTCCACCCCGGTGAGCCAGTCCGTGGTCAGCAGCTCGCCCTTCACCCGGCGAAGCAGGCCGCTGTTCGCGAAGAAGGTGAAGTGGGCGTCCTTGTTGTCCACCTCCATGAGGGCGTTGCTCTCGGGGATGGAGTCGTAGTGGTCGTCCGCGCCGTAGTCGTCCTCCCAGAGGGCCGACGTCATGTTCACCGCCCCGGAGAACCCGACCGCCAGGTCCGGGAAGAAGGGGAAGTTGTCGGGGCCGGTGTGCACGGACCAGTTCGGGTAGATGGTCTGGTCCTCGATGAACTCCAGGAAGGCGTTCGTCCGGGTGACGCCATTGGCAGCCATCATCACGCGAGGCGTGTACCAGTCCGCGCAGCAGCCGCTCTGCGTCTCCAGGTCGATGACCTGCTTCACGGCGTACTCGACCCGGTGCTTCTTCATGGGGTTGTACTTGAGGACATCCTTCACCCGCGCCAGCTTCACCGTCACCTCCACCATGGCGTGGTCCGAAAGGCATTGCTGGGTGATGTTCCCCTCGGAGTCCACGCTGGCGGAGAGCGGATCGAACTGCGGGTTGACGCTCGCCGTGGAGCCGTTGAGCAACGCGAACGCGGGGAAGTCCGCCGTGTCCTGGGGAGGGAACACCAGGACGTAGTCGATGCGATCCTTGGCGCCCAGCTCGCTTTCCACGGTGTTGGCGCAGAGGGGGGACAGCCACGTCCCGGCCGCCTGCGGATCCGCCCCGGTGGCCACGCGGGCCAGATCCCGCATGGAGGAGAACTGGCTGTTGGCCTGCTCGAACTGGCCAGGCCCGCTGATGTTGAAGAGGCCGGGGCCCATCATGTCCGTGTAGTGGGCGAAGCCGACGTCCGTCTGGGTGCCCTTGGGGCCCAGCGTGTTCAGGTCCCCCAGCAGGAAGGCGGGGCGGTCCAGCCCGCTCGGCCAGGTGCCCGCGGGGACGGCGTCCTTGATTTCAAAGGGGAAGAGGTTGGCGGTCAGGGGCCCGCCCTGGCGCACCTGCTGGACGTAGGTCCGGATGTCGGCGAACTGCTGCTCGCGCATGGAGGTGTCTTCCCCGGACGTGTTCTCTCCCGCGTTGACGTGGGTGCAGAACACGTCGACGAACTCGGCGTAGTCGGTGCCCGCGGCGATCTTCGGGGTGTCGTGGTCGAGGATGACGACGGGGGCGGTCGCGGCGGGGGTGGCGATGCGCGCCCAGAGCACGCCCTTGGCCTGGGCGCAGTCCGCGCCGGTGCACATGCCGAAGGGGAAGTGGTGCACGCCGGCCTCGAGGATCTGCCGCGAGGACAGCAACACCAACCCCGTGCTGAAGATGGACGGCTGGAGCAGGTCGTCGTTCAGCTCGGCGACGTGCTGCATGGGCATCATGTTCGCCTGGATGCGCAGCAGGTTGACCTTCTCGATGAGCTCGCCGCGCTCATGGGACATCCAGACCTCGGAGAGGCAGACGACCTCCTTGTTGAAGATCTGCCGGGCGACGGTGTCGATCTCCCCCGAGCCGCCATCCGGGACCCAGGCCGTCGCGTCCGGCATCTGCCCCACGTTCCACATCGTGAAGCTGAGCGGAATGGGCGCCGGGGCCTTGAACTCCAGCGTCTCCCAGGTCGCGGTCAGCAACTCGTCGGGAGCCACGGGGGCGTTGGGGAGCCGGCCGCCGCCCACCTTCTGCGTGGCGCCGCTCGTCGTCATGGGCGTGTGCTCGATGCCGAGCCCCAGCTTGCGCACCGTGGACATGAGCGGCTCGCTCGTGCCGCTGGAGGGCAGGCCCGGCGCGAGCTTGATCTCGAACTCGATGTGGACGTGGGCCGGGTCCGAGGCCGGGAGCGTCACCGCCGCCGTGGTGGCCCAGGCCTCGCTGGGGGTCGCCAGCGCGCTCCAGCCCCCCGCGGGGTTGCCCTTGCTCTGGCTGAGGCCGGTGACGGCCCCCGGACCGGTGGAGTAGCGGAAGTGGATGCGCCGGTCCTCGCCCCGGGGCGCGTCCGCGTCAGCGACGAGGTTGAGGGTGTCGTCGCGGTTCGCATCCAGCAGCAGGGTGATGGAGCCCGCGGGGTTGAGGAGGTTCCCACTGGCGTCCCTGGGCCGGGGCACGCGCATGCCGATGAAGAGCGACTGCGCGCGGCAGGGATTCTGGGGCCCCGTCACGTTGCACTCGTCGGAGGTGTAGCTGGAGTTGTCGGAGACGTAGAGGAAGAGCTCTCCGTTGGGGCCGCCGTTCACGTAGTCCTGCAGCGGGAGCTTCTTGCCGTCGGCGTACTCCAGCGCGGGGACCACGCCGTTCGCCGTGGGTTGGAGGCACGGAGCACCGGGGCTGCAGTGGACCTGCGCGTCCTGGGGAAGCAGCTTCGTGGCGTGGGGCGCCGCCAGGGCCCCTGTGGGGATGAGACTGGCGAGGGCCAACAAGAGTGGAACGCGTTGCATGATTCCTCCGGGTGGATCATCCGGAGTGCACCGCTCATGCCGCGCCGCTTCCCCTGGGAGGCCGCGACGCGGACGGCAAGGCTTGCCGTCCACGGGCAGGGCTGGCCGGCAGGACTTGCCAGCCCTGCACCGTTTGTCGCTCAGTCGTTCAACGCGCCCGCGAGGATCCACGAGCGGACGAGGACGAGCTGGTCCGGGTGCTGATCAAAGTAGGTCTGGTTGTTGCGGGGCATGCGGGTCCCGCACGTCGTGCCTTCCAGCTTCAGGATGAGCGACGACTGGTCCGGGTCCCCGGGCGTGACGCGCTTGAGCGAGCCGCAGCCGGTGGCGGTGGAGGTGACATTGACCAGGTTGCCGTAGCTGCTCCCCGCCGCGAGGCTCAGGCCACCGCTGCTGCCGTGGCAGTTCGTGCACGAGGGGATGGTCTTCCACACGTTCTGGACATCCGTTGCATACCGGGGAACGGAGACGGGCACGGAGACGGTGCGGACCACGGGCGGGCTCGCGCCGTCCGTGACGCTCACGGACAAGGTGAACGCGGTCTGCGTGCCCACGACGGGGGAGTACCACTGCGCGCTCGCGCCGTTGCCGCCGCCCACCCAGGTGCCCCGGGAGGCCGGCGCGGTCTGCGTCCACGTGTAGGTCAGCGGGTCTCCGTCCGGGTCGCTCGCGGTGACGGTGAACGTGCCGGTGGCGCCGGCCACCAGCGCCGCGGGCCCGGTGACGGTGGCGGACACGGTGGGCGGCTGGTTGACCCTCGGGGGGCTCACGTCCACGTCCACCGAGCCCTGCACGGTGCCACCCCTGCCGTCGCTCACCGTGACGGTCAGCGTGAAGCGCTGGAGGGAGTCCACCCGCGGGGCCGTCCACGAGGGGCTGGGCGCGGAGGCGTCGTCGAAGGTGCCCGCCGGAGCGGCGGGGCTCTGCGTCCAGGCGTAGGTGAGCGCGTCTCCGTCCGCATCCGACGCCTCCAGCGTCAGCGCCACGGGGACCTCGGAGCCCACCCCCGTCACCTGGACGGTGGGGCCGGTCAGGGTCGGCGCGGTGTTGGGGGTGGGGGAGGCGTCGTCGCCACAGGCGAGCGCTCCCAGTCCGAGGAGAAGCAGGGGCATCTGGAATCGTGACGGCTGACGGCGCATGGGGGCTCCCTGGCAATGAGTTCCGGGACCCTAGGCCAGGCGGGACAATTCCTATCACCCGACGCAAGGGCTGAAGGATGGGCACCCCGGGGCAGGACGCCGGCGGGAGTTGCCCCGCCAGATGGGCTAGCGTCCAGGGCCATGCAACTGCTCCGCACCTCTGCCCTCTTGCTGCTGATGGGATGTCTCGCTTCGGGTTGCAAGCGGGACTCCGAGGCTCCCGCGACAGGTCCCGTCAGCCCGGCCGCCCCGAAGGTGGCGCCTGCGGCCTTCGTCCAGGCCGGGCTGGTGGCCCCCGTCACGGCCCTGGGACAACCGGACACGGGCGAGGTGGACCTCGCGGCGCTGCGCGACTCCGTGGCGGATCCGCAGGTGCTCTCCGAGGAGGAGGTGGGGAAGCTCCTGGCGCGGCCCGACCCCGAGGCGGATCCTCAGGTGCGCTCCACGGAGGGGCGGGGGAGCGCCTCGGAGTACGACGTGAGCGGAATGAGGCGTGAGGATCCGGCCTTCGGCATCAATGGTGGGCCGGGCACGGATGAGCTGCTGCAAGCGGAGGCCGCACCGCACATCCCGCCCCAGGAGCTGCCCGACCACAGGCGGCTGGAGCGCGAGCCGGAGGAAGAACGGGACCGTCCGCGTGTCCGGGCCGCGCTTCCCGCGCGAGCGCCTCGGGTGCGTGAGGCCCCTGCGCTGGAAGGCGGCGTGAGCGGAGGGGGCATCGGGGG
>NZ_RAWG01000372.1 GCF_003611735.1 Corallococcus sicarius
TCAGACGTGTATAAGAGACAGTCTTCTCACAACCCGCAAGGGCTCCCAAGGCGAGGACCAGCGCGCCGGACGACAGCCGGAGCTGGCGGGTAGGACGACGGAACGGACGCAGCGAGAGAAGGTTCGGGTTCACGGCCCGGCCTTTAGCACATCCCCGCCGTGGTAGCGTGGTGCAATGACGGGCATGAAAGGCAAGGATTTCAAGCCTTTACGAGAGGAAATGGAGGACCGCTCTGCATCCAACCCAGGCGACTCGGGTGGACGGGGACTGCCGTGGCAACTGTGGCGTGAGATGCGGGGCGGCGCCGAGCACTTCCAGGCGGTGCGGGGCCAACTCCCCGTGGGCCGCATCCGCCAGTTCTTCTATGGCGCGAGCCTGCCCTTCCACATCGCGAGGACGACGCTGAAGGATCCGCCGACGCGGGCGCGCTACCTCCGGGTGACGGCGCTCCAGACGGCGTTCCTGCTGGCACTCACGGCGGGCTGGGTGGTGTGGAACCACGACGACACGCCGCCCCAGGAGGAGCGTCCGCCGAAGGTGTCGACGCCGGAGTCCCGGGCCCGGAGCCGCGAAGCCGAGGCGCGCATCGAGCAGCGGACCCGCGAACTCGAGGCCGTGCTCAAGGCGCGTGGCGGCCAGGACGCGCAGAAGGGCGACAACGCCGCCGTCGTCGCTGCGGTGGGCGCGCTCATCGCGGAGGCCGTCAACGCGGAGAAGGCGGGCGACGTCTCCGCGGAGGAAGCGGTGATCATCGCCGGAGACACGGTGGGGAAGGCCGGGGAGGACGCCGCCGGGACCTCCACGCCCACGACGGACGAGGACCCTGACAAGGAGACGGAGGACCCGAAAGAGGAGGCCGCGACGGAGCCGCTTCCCGCCGGCCTGCGCGAGGAGATCACCGCCACCGTGCGCGCCGCCCTCCAGGACGCGAACCGCGAAGCCGCCGAAGCGAAGGGGCCGCGCATCCAGCGCGAACCCCAGGAGAAGGGGTTCAACCTCGACGCGCCCCAGGTGCGTCACGGCATCCTCTTCCTGGGGAGCTGGGAGTTCTGGGTGGCGTTCTTCGGCTCGTTGAGCGTGGTGCAGTGGGTGATCGTCGCCCTGTCACGCGACTTCCACACGGTCATCTCCCGCGAGGCGAGCCTCGCCACCGGCGTGCCGCCCGAGGATCCGGAGATCCACCCGCGCGTGCGCCTCAACTTCCCGTGGATGCGGGCCAAGCTCCGCCGCCGCTGGCGGGCCTTCGTGCTCTTCGCGGTGGGCTTCCCGGCGCTGGCCGTCCTCACCACGCCAGTGTTCTGGAACAAGCCCGTGTTCACCACGCTCAGCACCCTCTGGGGCTTCTGGTGGCTCACCGTCTTCACCGCCGCCAAGAGCAACCGCGCCTGGGCATCGCCCGTCACGGACCGCCCCTGGTTCCTGCGCGGCTGGGCGCGGCTGGCGCAGACCGTGCCCTTCCTGGGCTGGGGCCCCTTCCACTGGTACAGCGGAGTGTGGACGCGCAAGACGGAGGGTGTCGGCGCGCCCATCGCGTGCGTGGAGCGTCAGCCGTGGGCCTTCGCGGGCCTCGCGGCGACGCGCTTCCTGGGCACCCTCCCGCCCTTCCGCTGCTTCACGCGGCCCTTCATCTCGGTGGCCTCGGCCCACCTGCTCAACCTGGACCCGAAGCAGCCGCCCGTCGGAGAGGGCCCGCCGCGACCGCGAAACGAAGGCGACTGACGCGAAGGCTCAGACGTCGGACGGGGCGTTGCCCTCGGGGGGCAGGCCGCCAATGCCCTCCAGCGGCACGTGCGGCTGCTGCGCGACGCCCAGCTCCAGCCGCTGGCCCGTCTCCCGCCGCGCGGGCAGGTCGATGACGCTCTGGAGCTGCTGGCTCACGGAGCGGAAGAAGCCCGTGAGCAGCTCCGGCCGGTCCGCCAGCAGGTCCAGGAAGTCGCGCCGGTCGATGACGAGCACGCGCGAATCCACGGCGGCCACCATGTCCGTGGGACGGGGCGCGCCGTCGAGCAGGCTCACCTCGCCGATGGCCTCCTTCGCCTGGAAGCGCAGCACGTGCTCGCCGTTGCGGAACGCGTCCACCGCGCCCTCGACGATGACGTAGAGCGCGTCGCCCGGGTCCCCCTGGCTGTAGAGGCGCTCGCCCGTGCGGTACAGGGCCTCGCGCGCCACCGCCGCGATGGCGGCGATGTCATCCACGTCGCTCTGCGAGAAGACGCTCACGCCTTCCAGCGCGAACATCCGTTGGACAATCGTGTCGCTCACTTCATCCTCCTGCGGGAGCACGTCCAGGCCGTTCACCCGCGCCACGTGGCGGGCACACGCGCGAAGCACCAGGTCCTCGCTCTGCACCAGCCCCGCCAGCCGCCGCCACAGCCGGCCCGGCGCTCCAGGCGGCAGCTCGCGGTGGTGGGCCTCCACCTGCTCCATCACCAGCTCGCGCTCCTCCACCGCCACCAGGTTCTCCAACAGCTCCAGCGCGTACGCGCGGCGCCGCGAGTCGGAGCCCACCAGGTGCTGGTGGATCCGCCGCATCGCCTGGGGCGGGTGCAGCAGGCCCAGGAGGAAGAACGACAGCTCCAGCGCCTGATCCAACCGGTCACCCACCGCGCGCGTGAGCAGCGACTGAGGACCTAGCGCCGCCTGCACGTCGCGGAAGGCCCCCACCAGCTGCCGGTACGTGTCGCGGCGGCGGCCCAGGGCCTCGTGGATGCGCTCCACGTCCACCGGGTGGTCCGGCTGCTCCTCGCGCAGGCGCGACAGCTGCGCGCCAATGCGGAAGTGCAGGCCCGCGTCGTCGCGCACGTTGGAGAACAGCAGCGCGTTGAGCGCCGCGGAAGAACCAATGCCGCGCAGCACGCGGGGCAGTTGCATGCGCATGGCCAGCGGCGCGGCCTTGTTGTTGAGCTGCAGCTCCAGGAGCGGCGTCACCGCGTCGCCCAGCTGCACCAGCGATTCACGCGCGGCCGGCCGCTCCTCGCGCCAGGTGAGGAATGGCAAGAGGCGCGGCGCCAGCTCCACGTAGCCGCCCTCCCCCACCGCCACCAGCGCCACGCGGCGCACGGAGATGTCCATGTCCTCCAGGTAGAGCGACAGCTGCCCCGCGAAGCGCGGATCCTTCAGCCGGCCCAACAGCCGCGCCACCTCGCGCCGCTCGGCCACGGGGGCATGGTCCCCCTTCGACAACAGCTCGCGCAGTGACTCCAGCGCCGCCGAGTTCACCTGCGTGCGCATCAGCGCGCCAATGGCCGCGCACCGCAGCCCCACGTCGTGGCTCGTCAGCAGCGGCGGCAGGAGCCGCTCCGCGCGCTCCGGGGACAGCCGCGCCAGGGCCCACACGGCCTGGTCGCGCGGACGCCGGGGCCCCTCCTCCACCAGCCGCTCCAGCATGGGCGCGAGCTCCCGCGCATCCATGTTCAGGGCCAGCGTCACGCCGCGCTCCTGCACGCGCTCGTGGGGATGGGCCAGGAGCGCGGCCAGATGCGGGCGCAGCGGCGCCTCCGCCTGCTCCAGCATGTCCACCGCGCGCAGCACGCGCTCCGGCGTGGGCGCACCCAGCGCCTCCACCAGCAGCTTCTGCGCCTCGCCGCCCAGCTCCACCTCTTCCTCTTCGTGCGCGCCCACCTGCTCGCCCAGCGCCGTGAGGTACGCGGGCTTGAGGCGCACGAGCAGCAGGCCCAGCGCGGCGCACAGCCCCACCACCGCCACGGCCATGGTGATGCCGTTGGCCCCGCGCCCCGCGCCGATGAGCAGCAGGCCCGCCAGCACCACGCCGCCCTTGCGCAACAGGCCATCCACCGCGCTGCGCAACCCTTCGCGCTGCTCGTCCGGCACCGCCGCGTAGAGCAGCTGGATGCCCACGGGCAGGATGGAGTAGCTGACCGCCGTCTCCACCAGCCGCAGCAGGTGCACCGGCCACAGCTGCCCGGTGGCCAGCGTGGCGCCGGCCAGCGGCGCGAGCACCACCGGCACCAGCGCCAGGTACATCAGCAGGCCCATGCGCTTGAGCAGCCGCTCCGCCACGAGCAGTTGGAAGGCCATGCAGAACAAGCCAATCCACAGCTGGAGCGAACCGAAGAGGGCCGCCAGCCCGTCCTCGCTCAGCGTGCCCTCCACGCGCAGGCGGAACAGGTAGTCCACGAAGGACGACAGCACCGCGAACGCGATGCCCAGCGCCGCGAGCACCTGCGCGTACGGACTCTGTCCCAGGTAGCTCCACGCCGGGAACCACGCCTGCAACGAGCGCGGACGCGAAGGCGGCGCCACCTCCGCCTTGTGCAGGTGGTGGTAGATGGCCCCCGCGGCCAGCAGGCTCACCGCGCCGCTGACGACGACGACGGGCGTGCCCAGCCGCACCGCCAGCGCCTGCACCAGCAGACCGCCCGCGATGCCGCCGCCCATGCCAAAGCCGTTGAGCACCGTGAACGCCCGCCGGGCCTCGCGCGCGTCGAACGCGGACGCCATCCGGCCCCAGAAGCGGAACGACACGAACGTGCTGAAGCAGTCCGCGAACAGGTACAGCGCCAGCGCCGGCATGCGCTGCCCCGCGGACAGCGCCGCCGCCAGCCCCAGCGCCAGCACCCCGCCCACGCCGGTGAGGATGCCAGGGGACTCCGTGGGTGCGCCGGGCCTGCCACGCGGCAGCAGCGTGAGCGTCGCCGTCATCAACGCGCCCAAGAGGTACAGGTACGGCAGCGCCTGCGACTCGAAGCGCGACAGCACCAGCGCGTTCGCCGCCGTCTTGAGCTGCGTCACCCCCGCGATGAGCGCGAACTGGAAGATGCCCGCGGGCAGAACGCGGCGGTTCCAGGATGAGGTGTCGGAAGAGGCCACGGGCTCAGGGAGTGCGGGCACGATAGCGTGGGGGCCCGCTATTCACGAATAACACTGTTCTGGCCGGCCCCGCACCTGCCCGCGGGAGGGACGGAGGCCGCTCGCCCGCCTGCCCCTGCGCGCCCTCCCAGCGTCCCTGATTCCTTGCGGCCCCCACGGAATCGCATGGCGGGCGCGGTGGGCACGGGGGCCCCGTGGCATACAGTGGCCTCCGTGACACCTGCTCCCGACGACACCCTGCTCGACGGCACCCACACGGTGCTGACCCCGGAGTACGTGGAGTTCCGCTTCACGCTCGCGGGCGTGTACTCGCGCTTCCTCGCGTGGCTGCTGGACGCCGTCATCGTCGGGGGGGCCACCGCGGGGGTGCTGCTGGTGCTGAACCTGGCGATGGGGGTGTTCCCGGGGTTCGCCAGCGCGCTGGGCATCGTCGTGTACTTCCTGGTGGACTGGGGCTACGGCATCACGCTGGAGACCGCCTGGGCCGGGCAGACGGTGGGCAAGAAGGCCCTGTCCCTTCGGGTCATCCAGGAGAGCGGGGTGCGCATCGGCTTCTACCACGCGGCGCTGCGCAACCTGGCGCGCGTCGTGGACCGGCTGCCGCTGCTCTACCTCGTGGGCGGCACCACCGCGCTCGTCTCGCGCTCGCACCAGCGGCTGGGGGACCTGCTCGCGGGCACCATCGTCGTGCGCGAGCGCCGCCTCAAGGTGCCCTCCGCCCTGGAGACGCGGGGCGACGAGGGGCTGCTCGCGGATCCGCTGTTCGTCTCGCGCGTGAAGCGGCTGTCCACCGAGGAGCGGGAGGTGGTGCTGTCCGCGGCCTTGCGGCGCGAGGAGCTCCGGATGGAGGCGCGGCTGCGGCTGTTCTCCGCGCTGGGCACGCGGCTGCAGGACTCGCTCGCGATGGAGAAGCCCGCGCACCTCTCGGATGAGAAGTGGACGCTGCTCGTCGCCGCCGCCCTGCTGCCCGCCCCGGGCCAGCGCCCGGGGCGCCCGGCACCGCCTAGAAGTACGCCGCCACGCCCACCGAGCCCGTCAGCGACGTCTGCGTATCCTCGTTGAGCGCGAGGTAGAAGTTGTACTGCCCGCGCACGCCCAGGCTCACCGTGTCGGTGACGAAGAAGTCCACGCCGACGTTGGGCCCCAGGCCCACGAAGTTGCTGACGCTGTCCTTGAAGACGATGAGGTAGCTGACGTCCGTGCCGATGTACGGACGGATGCTCTCCTCGAACAGCAGGTAGCGGATGCCCAGCGACGGGGCCAGGCCGATGACCCGCTTCTCCGGCGTGGCGTAGGTGTCCACCGGGAACAGCAGCTTCGACAGGGAGACCACCTCGAAGCCGTTCTCGATGTAGAGGCTCCCCTCCAGCCCGAAGAAGGGTGTCCCCTCAAGCCCCGCGGTTTTCTTGAAGTCCATGTAGCCCAGCGACAACCCCAGGCTGCGGTTGGAGAACTGGGCGTGGGCGGGGGCCGCGCCCAGCAGGGCGGCGAGCAGGCCAAAGGCACAAAGGTAGGTACGCATGGCGCGGCACTCTACAGCCGGCCTAACCCCTGGAAAACAGCGCTGATTCACGCGAAGGCCGGCGTTGCCTCGCGGGGTGGCGCTCTCCTACACTCGGGCGGCCATGCGTCTTCGCCGCCTCGTCCTCACGCTGACCGCCGCCGTCTCCCTGTCCACCACCGCGTGTCTCAACACGCCGCCCCCGCACGAGCGGGCGCTCATCAACAATGAGCTGTGCGCGCAGGAGATGGCCAACGGAAACCTCCCGAAGGCGGAGACCTACTGCAACCTGGGCCTGGAGTTCTCCCCCCAGTACGCGGACCTGTGGGCCAACAAGGGCCTCATCGCCATGTACTCGGGCAACAAGCCCAAGGCGAAGGAGTTCTTCATCAAGGCCCTGCGCTACAACCAGGAGCACCTGCAGGCCTACCAGAACCTGGGCGTCCTCTACCTGGAGGAAGGCGCCTACGGGAAGGCCCACGACAACTTCAAGCGCGCCCTGCAGGTGAACCCGGACAACCTGGAGTCGCGCTACGACCTGGGCCTCACCTACATGAAGATGGGCAGGGTGAAGGAGGCCCGCAAGGAGCTCAACACCCTGCTCGCCGTCAATCCCAACGTCGCCAATGCCCACCACAACCTGGGCATCATGGCGTACGAGGAGAAGGACCTGGAGACGGCCTTCGAGCACATCTCCCAGGCCGCCCAGCTCACCCCGGACTCCGCGGAGGTGTGGCACGACCTGGGCACGGTGCTGCTGGAGCAGAGCCGCTTCCCGGAGGCCCGCGAGGCCTTTGGCAACTGCGCCCGGCTGGATGACAAGAACTCCAGCTGCGTCAACAACCTCGCCGTCGCCCAGCGCAAGGCGGCCCTCACGGACTCCGCCCTCAAGGAGCTGAAGGACACGCAGACGGCGGAGAACAGCGCCCCGGCCATGTACCTGCTCGCGCGCCAGTACCGCGAGAAGGGCCTGCTCACCGAGGAGGAAGGCGCCTACCGCAAGTGCGTGAAGCTGGACGCCAAGTTCGCGCCCTGCCACTTCGGCCTCTTTCAAATCTTCTCGGACGCCCACAAGCAGACCCACGCCGAGGCGGCCTGCAAGAACTTCATGAAGTTTGGTACCTCCGAGGAATTCCCCACCGAGTATCAGGCGTGTGAGAGATTCCTGGCCAACGACTCATTCTAGCCGTCCCTTCGGGTAGCGACTCCACGCGATGAGCGTCCGTCTGACCGTCACGCAGCGCAGCGAGGCCGGAGGCGCCTCGGGCAAAGAGGTCGTCCTCGACGACCCCATCATCACCCTGGGGCGGGACAAGACCTGCCAGGTGGTGCTCCCGCAGCAGGCGGTGTCGCGCAACCACGCGCGCATCAGCCAGGAGGGGACGCTCTACTTCCTGGAGGACCTGGGCAGTGCCTACGGCACGAAGGTCAACGGGAAGGCCCTGCCGCAGGGGGAGAAGGAGCTCCTGCGCAACGGCGACATCATCGCCATCGCGCAGTTCGACGTGCGCTTCGACAAGGTCGTCGAGATGGCGCAGGACGTGAGCGACAAGACGTCCTTCCTCGCGCGCGGCAAGCTCAAGGACGTGCTGCGCGGCAGTGATGAGCGCTTCCTGCGCTACATGAACGGTCCCCGCGAGGGCCAGCGCATTGAAATCTCCGACGCGCAGGAGCACGTCTTCGGCCGCGACGAGAAGGAAGCCGACGTCATCCTCAAGGACGACCTCGTCTCGCGCCGGCACGCCAAGGTGCGCCGCGACTGGTCCGGCACGCACGTGGAGGACCTGGGCAGCCGCAACGGCATCAAGGTCAACAAGAAGCGGGTGAACCGCAAGGCGCTCAAGGACGGCGACGAGCTGGAGATTGGCGCCACGCGCTTCGTCTACGTGGACCCGGCCGAGCCGCCCGACGAGCCGGTGAGCCTCTCCTCGGAGGTGAGCCCCGTCAGCGCGCCAGCCCCCTCGCCCTGTCCCTTATACACATCT
>NZ_RAWG01000373.1 GCF_003611735.1 Corallococcus sicarius
CTCCTGCCTGGAGCCCATGGCGGGCCCCCGCGTCCAGCGGCCACCCCCAGGGGCTCCCCCTACCGCCTACGGAGCCTTGGGCGCGGGCTTCACGTCGGTGTTCTGTCCCGCGACGATGCGCCATTTCCCGTCGTCGCGCTTCAGCACGAACTTCATCTGCGTGCGCAGCAGCCCCTCCTCGGTGTTCTGCACGCCGGGAGGAAGGCCCGTGTGGCCGGTGACTTCATGCACCATCTCCACCACCGCGACATCCGGGCCGGGGAAGACGACCTTGCGCACGGTCACCACGTCGCGGCTCGCCTTGAAGATGCTCGCGAAGATGGCCGCGTGGCGCGTTTCAATCTCCGCGTGCCCCTGGAACACCGTGCCGACGATGTTGATGAACTCCGCGTCGTCCGCGAAGTCCTTGGACCAGGCCGTCGCGTCGTGCGCGTTCCAGGCGTCGGTCTGCGCGCTCACGAGCTGCCGGAGGTCCACCTCATCCTGGGCGTGGTGGGGGGTCGCGCAGGCCGTGGACAGGAACAACAGACTCAGGGCCGCAAGAATAGAAGAACGGGTCATGGCGGGACTCTGCCATGACCCGCGCTCCCTGCCTCACTCAAGAAGCGCCAGACTCAGTCCAGCACGCCGACGGTCTCCGTGCGGTCCACGGCCTCGCCCTTGGTGGTGTAGCCGCTGTACCAGGACGTGTCGTTCGTCCCGGCCTTGTCCTGCTGGAGGTGGGCGTGGGGGCCGGACGCGTTGCCGGTGCCGCCCTCGTTGCCGACCTGGCAGCGGTCGCAGGTGCGGTCATAGGAGTCCGCCGTCTTGATGAAGTGCCACTGGCGGAACGTCCAGCCGCTCTCCCAGACGTGCTTCGCCTCGTTCTGGGTGCCGCTGCCCGTGCCGTTGCAGTAGACGCCCGGCGTGCGGACCGTCACGTTCCAGAACACGGAGCCCACGACGCCCGTCTCCGCGCCCCAGTAGTTGCAACGGCCGCTGGAGATGTCCACGGCGCCGTGGAACTTGCCGCTCGAATAGTTGGTGGTGGCCGTCACCGTGCCGGGGAAGGGCGACTTGACCGTGTGCGCGGTCGCGACCAGGGGGAGGAGGGCCAGTGCCGCGAGGGATGCCTTCGTCATGTAACGCATCGGGGTGTTCCTTTCGGGCCGGACTCCCGGCCCTGGGGGTGGATACCGCTACCGCTGCCTACGGAGCCTGTTGCAGCCGCTGCTTCTCCCTCAGGATCAGCTCCCACTCCTGAAGACCCGTTTCGAGCGCGCGGATCCACGCGTCGATCTCCGGTGCCATGCCCGGGTCGATGCCCTTGAGCCGCTGCAGCTCCGGCACCGCGCTCGCGAACCCCAGCTGGGCAATGCCTTGCACCAATGCCTTGCGCACCCCCGTGTCCCGCTCGCCCCGGTACAGGGACACCAGGGCCTCGCGGGCCGTGCCCATCTGCTCTGCCGGCACGCCGCCCAGCGCGAGCGCCGCCGACCTGCGCACCTCCGCCGAGTCACTGCGCAAGAGCCCCTGGAGCGTGCCCGCGGCCTCCGCGCCCAGCTTCTCCGTGTTGAGCGTGCCCAATATCTTCGCGGTCGCCTTGGGGTCCGAGGACGCCGCCGCGGCCGCCACCGCCGTGTCCGTCGCCGGGCCGTGCTGGCCGGCGTAGACGAACTTGTTGTCCTCCACCAGGTTGGTCGCGGCCTCCATGCGCACCTCCGGGGAGGCGTCGCGCATCAGCCGCTCGTACAGGTCCCCGGTCTTCTCCAGCGCGCCCGTGCGCCGCATCGCGCGGACCGTGGCGGAGCGCACCGCCGGGTCGCGGTCCTCCAGCGCCCGCTTCGCCACGACCTGCATCGCCTCGCGGTCCGCCTCCCGCTCGCTGCGCGCGACCAGGGCCGCCGCCAGGTGCTCCGCCATCACCGGGTCGGTCTCCCGCTCGAACGCGGCCTGCAGCTCCGCGCCGGGCAGGGTGACGGCCGCCTCCCGCAGCAAGGCGCGCAGGTAGCGCTGGTAGGCCGGGGATTTGGAAGCCAGCCCCCGGCGGATCTGATCCATCAGCCCCGGCACCGAACACGTCTCGCCCTGGAGCACCGGGGCGGCCGCCGCACCCTCCGCGACGGACGGCAGGGGAATCAGGGGCACCAGCGCGAACGCCAGCCAGCCCCATGCGCTCATGCGAAAGGAAGACATGCGAGTCATCGGCGCTCCCGGGCTCAGTCGTGTTTGTCCATGCAGCCGAAGGGGTCCTGATCCGGCAGGCTGTTCCACACCCGCATGAAGTCGAGGACGCCGCTGGCGTAGAGCTGCTCGAAGACGCGGTACTGCGGCTGGAAGCGCGGGTCGGAGGCGGCCATCTTCGCCATCACCGGCAGCGCTTCCTGGCCCGCCACGCGCGCGGAGAAGCGGAACAGGGCCCAGCGCACGCACACGGAAGGCTCGCGCGGGAACGTCTGGGCGAACAGCTCCAGCACCTTCGCCTTGTCCTGGGACAGGGACAGGTTGTGCGCCGCCGCGTCGCGGCCGTCCTCGTTGCCCTCGCTGGTGAGGATGCGCGAGTAGCGCTCCGTGGACGCCGCGTCGAGCACCGGCGCCGCGTGCATGGGCATGGACTGCGCGAGGTAGCGGATGTTCTCGTCCGGGGAGTCCGTGCCGATGGTGAGCAGCTTGTCCAGGTACGGCGCGGCGTTGCCCGACTGCGCGAAGTCCTTCTTCATCACGCGCGCGAGCGAGCGGGTGGCCGCCCAGCCCGCCTCGCCGGAGCCCGGGTCCTTCGCGAAGTTCGCCAGCGTGTCCAGCGCCGCCGGCTCCAGGCGCTTCTGCGTGTCCAGCGCGGACAGCATGCCCGCGCGCCGCCCCGGCTCCAGCGTGGCGTCCAGGCCCGAGGCCAGCAGCTTCGCGGCCACCTGCGGCTGCTGCACGGCCTCCGAGTCGCGCAGGGCCGACAGGAACACCTGGAACTCCTTGCCCTGGGCATCGCGCGCCCACCCCAGCACCTCCTGGGCGCGGCCCGCGTCGTTGCCAATCAGCTCCGTCAGCCGCTCCTTCAGGTACGCGCGGACGACGCCATCCCGCGACGCCAGCAGGGGCGCCGCCCACTCCCGGAACGTCCCCAGCGTCACCTGCTCGTTGAAGCGCTCCAGGTCCCGCCAGCACGTCCCCGACTCGAACCGCCGGGGGGCCGCGTCCGCCTCGGCGCCCTCCTGGGAGCCTCCGCCGCTGCCGCCACCGCCACCACCCCGGGACAATGTTCCCTGGGACCCATCCTTCGAAGCCGCCGCCCGCGCCGGCTCCGCCCCGTCACCCGCGCCACGCGACAGCAGCGCGGCCCCGGTCAGCAGCACGACCAGGCCCCCTCCCACGGCCAGCAGCGGTCGGCGCCAGCGCGAGGGGCCTTCTCCGGAGGAGGCGGACGGAGCGGAGGAGTCTGGGGGCATGGCGGCCAGGAGGAGCGAAAGGGTTCGCTTTCCCTATAGACCCGGAATTCGCCGTCAGACCAGTACAAACCGACCAGAAGGTATTTTTTTCTAAGATTATGAAAACAGCGTCCGGCGCCGGGCAGGGCCCGGTGTTGCTGGAAACACGACATGCACATATCCTCATGTCGTCATGTCGGTCCCTGCTCCGCTGGATGTCCGCCCCCTGAGTCGCGCCCTCAAGGCGCTGGGAGACGAGACGCGCCTGCGCATCGTCGCCCTCCTCTCGCACTCGGAGTTGTGCGTCTGCCACCTGGAGAGCGTCCTTTCCCTGCCGCAGTCCAACACCTCCCGTCACCTCTCCGTCCTCAAGGCCGCGGGGCTCGTCGAGGCGCGGCGCGAGGGCAGCTGGGTCTACTACCGGCTGGCCCCGCAGCTGGACGAGCTGTGCGGCAGCCAGGTGCGCGCGCTCGTGGAGGCCTTCGCGAAGCGGGACGTCCTGCGGCGCGAGGTGGCCCGCGTCCTCAAGTCCTGCGGCCCCGACGCCTGCAAGTAGTGCCCGCGCCGGCCGCTTCCTTCCTCCTTGCCCCTGGCCCCTCCCATGTCCTCCCCCGCTGCCTCTGAGAGCATCGTCAAGAAGCTCTCCGTCATCGACCGGTTCCTGCCCGTCTGGATCTTCGCCGCCATGGGGCTGGGCATCGGCCTGGGCCGGGCCTTCCCGGACCTGGGGGCGCGACTGGACACGGTGAAGCTGGACACCGTCTCGCTGCCCATCGCCATCGGCCTCTTGTGGATGATGTATCCGGTGCTCGCGAAGGTGCGCTACGGCGAGCTGGGCCGGCTGCGTGCGCGTGGCAAGCTCTTCACCACGTCCCTGGTGCTCAACTGGGTGGTGGGGCCGGTGCTGATGTTCGCGCTGGCGTGGCTCTTCCTGCCGGACCTGCCGCACTACCGCAACGGCCTGGTGCTCATCGGCCTGGCCCGCTGCATCGCCATGGTCCTCATCTGGAACATGCTCGCGTGCGGAAGCAACGAGGTGGCCGCCGTGCTGGTGGCCCTCAACTCCGTCTTCCAGATCCTCTTCTACTCGGTGCTCGGCTGGCTCTTCCTCACCGTCATCCCCAGCTGGCTCGGCGCGGATGTCACCGCGTTCGACGTGTCCATGTGGAGCATCGCGAAGAGCGTACTCATCTTCCTGGGCGTGCCCCTCGTGGCTGGCGCGCTCACGCGCAGCCTCCTCACCCGACTGAAGGGCGAGGCGTGGTACGAGACGCGCTTCCTGCCGCGCCTGGGGCCCACCGCGCTCCTCGGCCTGCTCTACACCATCGTGCTGATGTTCGCGATGCAGGGGGAGAAGATCACCCGCCTGCCGCTGGACGTGGTGCGCATCGCCCTGCCGCTCATCGTCTACTTCGCCATCATGTTCGCGAGCGCCTTCTTCCTCTCGCGCAAGCTGGGCTTCAGCTACGAGGAGACGGCCTCGCTGTCCTTCACGGCCGCGGGCAACAACTTCGAGCTGGCCATCGCCGTGGCCGTCGGCGTCTTCGGCATGGCCTCGGGTGAGGCCCTGGCGGGCGTGGTGGGCCCGCTCATCGAGGTGCCTGCCCTCATTGCCCTCGTCTACCTGTCGTTGTGGCTTCGGCGGCGCTTCTTCCCAGAAGCCCGTGAAGCCGTGTTGCCCCGTCGCTTCGAGGAGGGGTCACGATGAGCACCGTCATCTTCGCCTGTGTCCACAACGCGGGCCGCTCGCAGATGGCGGCGGCCTTCTTCAACCTCCTGGCGGATCCCTCCAAGGCACGGGCCGTCTCCGCGGGGACCCAGCCGGGCGCGCGCGTCCATCCCGAAGTCCTGGCGGTGATGGCGGAGGCCGGCGTCGACCTCTCGGGCGCCCAGCCCCAGCGCCTCACGGATGAGCTGGCGCAAGGCGCCCAGTGGCTCATCACCATGGGCTGCGGGGACGCGTGCCCCTTCGTGCCGGGACTGAAGCGGGGCGACTGGCCGCTGGAGGACCCCAAGGGCAAGCCCCTGGAGCGCGTCAGGGAGATCCGCGACGAGGTCCGCGCCCGCGTCCTGGAGTTGCTGACGCGCGAGGGCTGGGCCCGGTAGCTCAGGAACTCCAGCGCACGCGGTAGGAGCAGGCGTGACCGTCGAAGTCGAAGGGTTCGACGTGGACGTCCCTGGCCCCGGCGCGGGTCAGCCCCGCTTCGATGATGCCCAGCAGGTAGCCGGGGTTGCCGTTGCACTCGCTCACCTTGATGGTGTGGTTCGCGCGGGCGTGGGTGATGAGCTCCGTCTTCAGGTAGTTGTTCACCGTGGCGAAGCTCTCCTGCATGCGGGAGAGGACGCGGTCGGGTCCGAAGATGGGCCACAGGGACACGAGCGCCTTGCCCAGCATCGTGTGCTCCATGCCGGTGATGATGCCCTGGCCCAGCCTGCGGTAGCCCTCCTGGGCGTCCACGTCCGGGTAGAGGTACGCGGCGGTGAGGCGCAGTGACTCGGCGAAGACGCGGCGGGGCGTGTGGTGGGGGATGCGCTCGTCCAGGTTCAGCCCGATGGCGCGCAGCTGCTGCTTCAGCTCCGGCGTGAGGCGCTTGCCCACGGAGCGCAGGAAGAGCCCCTCGATGGCATGGCGGTAGACGTACTCTTCACTCACGCGTCACACCCTTCCCACGCTCCCGTCCCACCACGGGCCTGGAGCCGGACGAGCATCCCTGGATCCGCCCTGCATTGCACTCGCGCGGCGCGTGCGTGCGGCACAAGGACCTGTCCTGTCGGGAGGACAGGTCCTGTTCTCCCGGGAGGTCAGGTGAACGCCCCGGGCAGGTCGGGGAGGGACGCCGCTCCTTCGGGATGCGCTCGGATTCCGGTGGATGCGGGGCGGGTAGAGCGATTGCTCATGGGCCCGGCCAGCAGCACCTCCCCTCGCATCTTTGGAGAGGCATCCTGTGACCCGGCTTGCACGACGTTCCCATCCCTTCTCACGCGCCGGTCTGACGCTCTGGCGTGCGCGCAGGCCGCGGGCCTGCTGACTGACGCGTCCAAAGCTCGACCGGTCTTTGTCTGGAGCAGTCTCCAGATGCAGGAGACAGGTGCGGCGAAGACGTACGGAAGGCTTCCCCATGCGCTCGCGCCAGACATCAATCTGGCGCTGGTATGAGACGACAGACATGTGGCCAACCTTGAGGGTGCAGCCGTTGGCTGATTGAGGCCGTTGTTCCTGGTCATGTCTGGGAAGGCGGTACTGTCGGAGCCCGACACGTCAGACACGAGCGTGTCAGCCTGGGGGGAGTATGCGCTGGTGGCTTGGATGGTGTTCCGGCTGCACCGGCGGGAACAGCTGCCGAGTGAGCTTCGGCGCCAGAAGGCGATGGAGGAGTGGGCGCGACGGCCGAAGGAGCGGCACCACATCTTCCCGCAGGCGTTCGAGCGACGGTTCGCGCGGAAGAACATTGATGTCCACCAGTACGTGATTGCAATCGACGCGGAGGTGCACCGGCGGATCCACCGTGGGGACGCGGGTGGGCCCTGGAACCGCGATTGGGAGGAGTGGCTGCGCTGGCATGGTGAGCGCGCACGCAAACCGGCCTACTTCGAGCAGGCGTCACGGATGATTCAGCGTTACGGCCTGTTCGGGCTTACGATGACCTACTGGCAGAGCGTGGACCTGGCACCGCAGCCCGTGGAGGACAATTGATGCGGTACTTCGAGGTTGCGCCTGCCAAGGCGTCATGGCGCTGGAGCGGACAGTACAAGGCCGAACACCGATGGAGCCTGCCCGGAGTGGACTGCCCGCGGTGTGGCCCATGGGCCGGGATGAGCGCGTACCCCTCGGTGTCGCTTGTGGGCGAGGTGGCGCGAATGCTCGAGCAGGCGCGACCGACGACAACGCTGGAAGAGTACGGCCGCCTGGCGGCGTCGGTGGCCCCGTTGCTGACGGCGAGCCAGCCACTCACCCCAGGGTGCTCCTTCGGGCCATTGGTTGGAACGGCGCAAGGAGAGTTCGGGCCGGTGACTGCATGGCCGTCATGGGAACTCATCCTTCGTGAGGATGCGCTTGTGGCACTGCGTGAGGCGGGAGCGCATGACGTGCTGGCGGTGCCTGTGGAGCTGCGAGCGCAGGAGACCCTGCCGACGCTCTACCTGGTTGAGACAAGACCCCTGGGGCAGGTCCACCGTGGTTCCACGAGGACCACGGGCGGACCCTGCGGCGAGTGCGGACACCCAGGGGAGTTCGAGGTCGCGCAGGATTGGGCCTTGAATCAAGCGGCGCTGCCCTCCGCAGACGTTTTCAGGGTGGAGGGCACGGCGGTGACGGTGGTGTCGGAAAGGTTCGTAGCGGCGGTGTCGCGGCTCGGAGGAAGCGATGTGGAGTATCGCGAGGTGCCGTCAACCCCCTTCCGGAACCTGTCAATGTGAATGAGACAGTGAAACGGAGAGATTGGTGCGCAGCCACCTGTGAGTTGGGGAGCGGCGCGGGTTTGTTGATCCAGACGGCGTTTGGAAGGGCCTGGGGCTTCGGAGGGCCGTGGGAGAAGCGCTCGGGACTTGCCCTCCTCCAGCACCTGCTTCACCACCCGGGCTTTGAACTCCGGCGTGTACTTCCTGCGCTCTCGTCTCGGCATCGTCGTGGACATCCTTCGGTCACCGTTTGAGACCGCCCGGGAAGGCTCATCGAGGTTCGGGCCCTGTGGCATGGACGGACAATAACAGGCACGTGGCACGGCAATCCGAGCTGGGGCGACGCGTTGTGGAACCTGTGGGACAGGGCCGCGGGAAATCTTTCGGGACGTTTGACCCGAATGGATGGGGCCGCTCCTCCCTGGGTTCGCACCTTCTCCCTGGGAGGCTTCACCCCATGCACCCCCCTCGTCCCCCCTCCCGCGCGGCCCGGTCCGCGCGGATGGCCACCGCCACGC
>NZ_RAWG01000374.1 GCF_003611735.1 Corallococcus sicarius
GGGAGGGGCATCCCCAGCGGGCAGGCCCTCGTCCTGCACTCGCGCCCGGGCCCGCGCCAGCAACGCCATCACGTCCCTGTCGGGGACCTGGGGGAAGTCGGCGTACTGCTGGCTGACGGCCTCCAGGTCGGGCACCGGAAGGAGGCACGCCAGGTCCTCCACCAGCGGCTGAAGCTCTTCGAGCACCTCATCCGCCGCCAACGGCACGGCGAGGACGATGCGGCCGGGCCGCCGCACCCGGAGCGACTGGATGGCCGCCCGCACGGTGGCTCCCGTCGCGATCCCGTCATCGACGAGGATGACCGTCCTGCCCCGGAGGTCGGGCGGAGCGGCCCCGTTCCGGAAGCGGGCCACGCGCTCCTTCACCTCGGCCCCCTTGCGCTGGACGAGCCTCCGCGCGACGGACTCCACGACGCCCATGCGCGCCATCATTTCCCGGTCGAGGAAGGCGATGCCTCCTTCCGCCACCGCCCCCAGCCCCAGCTCCTCGTTGCGGGGCGCGCCCACCTTGCGCACCACCCAGACGTCCAGCGGAGCCCCCAGCGCCTCCGCCACCTCCGCCGCCACGGGGACCCCTCCGCGGGGCAGGCCCAGGACGATGGTGTCCTCTGCGCGATACCCACGCGCGATCAGCAACCGTGCGAGCCGCCGCCCCGCGTCGACCCGGTCCTCGAAGTACATGGCAGGCATCTCCCCCTGGGAGGATGGGACGTGCGCGTGGCATGTGCCAGGGCCTGTGCCGCGGGCGGAGCGAAGTGGGAAGGCCTTCGCTGCCGACAAGGGATCGTCAGCCGGGCACGCCTTGCGTCCCGCCGTATCGCCGCAGGGCGTTCGCGTTGCCGGTCGTGGCGCGGGACTCCAAGTTCTTCACGGTCCCCGCCTCATGCGAATCCCCGTGCCCATCAGCCGCCTGCTGGACCCCCATCCCGCGGGTGCCTCGCGAAGGGGCTTGCGCCAACAGCTCGGAAGGGTGCTGGGGGGACGGGTGCAGGCCACGCGCGCGGCCACGGTCAAGCTGGGGTGGAGTCTGGCGATGGGGGCCGTGCTGCTGGGGCTGTGGCTGGGGGCCTACGGGCCCGCCGTCAGCGTCACGCTCTTCATGCTCCTGACGCTGGTGGGCTTCCTGGCGGTGACCCGCCTGAACGCGAACGCCCTGTTGTTGCTGGAAGCGAAGCACCGCCAGGTGGAGCAGTCGCTGCGGCTGTCGGAGGCGCGCTTCAGCGGCATCGTCTCCCACGCGGCGGACGCCATCATCTCCATCGACCACGCGCAGCGCATCATCCTGTTCAATGCGAGCGCCGAGCGCATCTTCGGCTACGCCGCGAGCGAGGTCCTGGGCCAGCCCCTGGACGTGCTCCTGCCCGAGCGCTTCCGAGCGGTCCACGCCCGGCACGTCCGCCAGTTCCTGGAAGGCAGCGCGAGTTCCCGACAGATGGGGGAGCGGCTGCCCATCTCCGGCCGGCGCAAGGGCGGCGAGGAGTTCCTGGCGGAGGCCAGCATCTCGAAGCTGGACGTCGAAGGGACGCAGCTGCTCACCGTCAGCCTTCGGGACATCAGCGCGCGCAAGTGGTCGGAGGACGTGCTCCGCAACAGCGAGGAGCGCTTCCGCACGGCCTTCGAGTACGCGCCCATCGGCATGGCGCTGGTGGGGCTGGACGGGCGGTTCCTCACCGTGAACGCCTCGCTCTGCGACATCGTCGGCTACTCGCGGGAGGAGCTGCTGGCCCGGTCGTTCCAGGACCTCACCGTGGCGGAGGATCTGGAGAAGGACCTGCTGAACGCGCGCCGGTTGCGCAGTGGCGACATCGACACCGTCCAGCGCGAAAAGCACTACCGCCACCGGGACGGCCACATCCTGAACATCCAGCTGACGGCCTCGTCGGTCCGCGACGCCCACGGTGAACCGGTCCACTTCATCGCGCAGATGCAGGACATCACGGAGCGCAAGCAGTTGGAGCAGGCGTGGCGCTTCCTGGCGGAGGCGGGCCCCCGGTTGGCGGCGTCGCTGGAGCCACAGGTGACGTTGACCACGGTGGCGGCGCTCGCCGTGCCGGCGCTGGCGGACTGGTGCGCGGTGCACTGCCTGGAGGACGACGGGCGCACCCACCGGGTGGAGAGCGCGGCGGCCACGCCGGAGCTGGCGCGGAGTGTGCGGGAGCTGATCGCCACCTCCGCGGATCATCCGCCCCGCACGGGAGGGTTCACCGCCTCCGTGCTCCGGACGGGCAAGCCGTTGCTCATTCCGGAGGTTCCCCCGGAGATGCTCGAAGCCGCGGCGTCGGATGCCGAGCACCTGGCGCTGCTCCGCCGCCTCGCACCCGAGTCCTGCATCATCGTGCCGCTGAAGACCCCGGCGCGCATCCTGGGCGCCGCCATCCTCGTGACCTCCGGGAGCGGGCGCCGCTACGGAGCGCGCGACCTTGCCCAGGCGGAGGAGCTGGCGAGCAGGGCCGCGATCGCCATCGACAATGCGCAGCTGCACGCGAAGTCCGAACAGGCCACGCGCATCCGCGACGAGGTGCTGCGCATCGTCGCCCACGACCTGCGCGCGCCCCTCAACGTCATCGCCCTCAGCGCCGGGAAGCTGGGCAAGGGGCTGTCGGCGACGCGCGCCGTCCAGAAGCCCCTGGAGTCCATCCGGAAGGCGGTCGAGCGGGCGAACCGGCTCATCCAGGACCTGCTCGACGTGGCCCGGATGGAGGGCGGAACCCTGTCGGTGGAGCGCGAACCGATGGAGGTGGCACCGCTCGTCCGGGATGTGGTGGAGCTGCACCGCGCGCTCGTGGACGCGAAGTCGCTCCAGATCGGGGCCTTCGTCCCGGAGGACGTGCCTCCCATCCTCGCGGACCGGGAGCGCGTGCTTCAAATCCTCTCCAACCTCCTCGGCAACGCGCTCAAGTTCACGCCCGAAGGGGGGAGCATCACGCTGCGCGTCCAGCCGGAGAAAGGCCAGATGCGCTTCTGCGTGGGCGACACGGGGCCCGGGATTCCAGCGGAGGACCTGCCGCACCTCTTCGACCCCTTCTGGCAGTCCCGGGAGAAGCGCAAGGAAGGAGCGGGGCTGGGGCTGGCCATCGTGAAGGGGCTCGTCGAGGCCCACGGCGGACAGCTGGGCGTGGACAGCCGTCCGGGGGAGGGGAGCACGTTCTTCTTCACGCTCCCCACCGGGCCGCCCGGGCCGCCGGGGCCATGACCCATCAGCTCCTGGCTGCGTGGTCCCGCCGAGTTGTCGGATCCAGCGGCTATGACCTGGGTCTGCTCTCCGCACCGGAGCGCATCCAGGAGGCGCGAGCGATGGGGAGCCGCCGTTGGGTGATGCTGTGCCTGGGGTTCCTGCCAGGGATGGCCGGGGCGACGGCGTCTCCCGTCGAGGAGGCCTCATCCGCACCCCCGACACGCCCCTGGTACTCGCTGACGCGGCTGGAGGCGACCTGGGGGTGGACAATGCGCGCTGAAGTCCTGCTCGGGTGCGTGGTCCTCCTCTTTACCGGCTGCGCCTCGTTGCCTCCCGGGCCGGGAAGGATGCTGAGCTACACGGCCAGCACAGCCACGGACTCCCCTGGGGTGCGAGCGTCGAACGACGAAGCGTCGCGTGCATCCGCTCCGGTGCCGAGCGTCACGCCCCGAGAGGAAGCGCCTCCGTTGTACCGGCGCAAGGCTGTGCGCGAAGTGGTGACGGGTGCGAGCCCCGTCCGTGCGGTGGCCGTGGCGGGCCTCACCCATCCCGACAAGCAACCGGACGGCTGGGAGCAGTTGTTGACGAACGCGGGGCTGGAGGCGCGCGACGAGCGTCCCGTGGGAGAAGCGCTGACGCCCACGCAAGCGGCGCGACTGCTGGGCGTGCTCCTGGGGAAGCCCGTCACGCTGGGCAACTTCCCGCCTCGCATGGCGGCGGGCTTCATCCTGCGCGAGGTGTTGGAGGGGAGCGCGGCTTCACGGGAGGAATTGTTGCGTCGGGTGGAGCGCTTCTCCCGGGAGCAGGTCGCGGTGCTGCGACCGGATGGCTATCTGGCGTGGGCACTCAATGGGCGCACCCAGCAGAAAGTGGCCACCGTCGAGTGGAGGGAGGGCGCCTTCCGCGCGGGCAACTTCGAGCTGGGGCGCTTCTACAGCGGCAAGGGCGGCGTCTTCCGGACCGTGGATGCACGGCTCCAGGCTGCGGACTGGCGCCCTCTGGCGGAGGTGTACGACGACGCGGACGTCATCAGCCGCACCCTGGATGGAGCCGAGGACGCCTTCGCGGAGCTGTACCACGCGCTGGGTCAGTTGCTCACGCGTCCCGTGGACAGCATCGCGGGACTGAGCCACCTGCCAGCGGGTGTGGTGGCGCTCATCATGTCATCGTCCATGTACTGGGAGCGCTTCGGGTCCATGACCCGTGGCGAGCAGATCCGCGAGGTGTCGCGACTGACGACGGGCTTGCTCATCACCGGGGGCGCGGCCTCGGCCACGACGCGGGCGTTGAAGGGGATGGCTGTAGGCGCGGAAGTCTCGGTGCCGGTGCTCTCGCTGTCGGCGGAGGGCGCGCTGGCGTTGGAGCGCATCGCGGTGCCAGCAGGGCGCGTGGCGTCGGTGTTGAGCGGAGGACCCGGGGCGGCCATCATCCTCCAGCGGTCCAACACGGCCTCGACGGGCGGAGCGCCTTCCCAGGGGCCGGGGCAGTGGGGACCCGCTCAGGAGTCGATGTCCACGCGTGCCCGGCGCTACCAGGAGCAGATCACGGGGCACTCGGCGGATGATGCGTACTGGGTCGGCGGAGTGGGCCAGAACAGTGGAGGCGTGAAGTTCGATGGGTTCAAGGAAGGCGTGCTACTGGATGCCAAGGGCCCCGGCTACGCGAACAAGTTTCTCGATACGCTTGATCCGGAATCCTGGTTTGAGCCGACAGGCGCCAAGGGGCTCATTGATCAAGCCCTGCGACAACGGGACAGCGTTTGGGGCATGGGGATCGCGATTGAGTGGCACGTTGCTGAAGAAGGAGCAGCGAAGGCCATCCGGAAACTGCTCCGGGACAATGGGGTGCGTGAGATTACGGTCATCCACACCCCGGCACTGTGAAGAGAGAAAACCGTGACAGCCAAGGCGAAGCCCCCTCCTGAAACCTATTACGCAGGGGCCTACTGGGGAGCGCGCAAGGAGTCGCCTGAGGAGTGCGCCCGACGCACGGCTGAGTTCCTTACCTTGCTGGCGCCAAGCGATCCCTTCCTCTCCCAGTGGTACTTGCCCACGCGATCATCCAGGGAGTCGCGTGAGTACCCGCTGATGCCGCCCGATGTGCCGACGCTGACGGAGCAGTTCCGGCTTGGCGTCAACCGCGAGAAAGGAGGCCCTGCCATCGAGAGACTGGGCTATGGCTTCTGGTTCGGTAACGGGGGGCGTGATTACGACCGTGCGAGTCTGCGCATCTACAGTGGGGGCTACTCGGAAGCGGGCTCAAACTCCTGCGTGTTGACGTTGCCCACGCCTGGTCGCAGTCCGAACGCGGAGCGGGTGATTACGGCTCCCGTTTTGACGGAGGTCGTGCGCAGCATGGCACTGGCCTGGGAACCGGACTGGTCCGTGGCCATGTCCCATGCGCATCGCGACCTGGAAGATGAGGCAGGCAAGACGGACATCTGGCTGGGCTGGGTGACCTACCTGTCCCGTCACCGGGGCACGGTGCCGCCACTGCCCGCCCCCGTGCGCATCGAGCCCGTGGAGGACAGGGGCTCGATGCTCATCCTGACCCCTGAGCGATTCACCGTGGCCAACCCCGAGCACATCGCGCTGGCGCGGCGGGTGCGCGAACTGCTGGCCCGGGCAGGGCTCATGCAGTTCGCATCTTCTTGAGCATCCGCTGGCTCAGTGTTCCCCGGTCAGTGGTGATCGGCTTCCGCGTCGGTCGTCACGGCCGCAGGCGGCGCCGCGGGCTTCGTTTCGCCGGCCGGCGCGGGCTTCGGCTTCGGCTGAGCACCGTCACCGGGGCCGGTGCGCTTCTGCACGTTGCCGAACTGGAGGTCCACCAGCGTGCCGCCAATCACCGCGAGCCCCAGCCCGATGGCCAGGCTGAGCGCCCCGATGCCCAGCACGCGCGTGGGCCTCATCTGCCACCACATGAACAGGCCCGACAGCGCCCAGAAGACGATCATCACGCCAGAGACGTCCGCGAACAGCGCCCACAGCCACATGACGCCGAAGTTCGACGGGTAGTGGTGCAGCACGTGCAGCTTCGTCAGCAGCTCGTTCACGCTCAGCACGCGCGCCGCGTCCGCCGGCCTGCCGTCCACGAGCCCCGAGCCCAGGTTGTAGGTCACGTTCCACGCCTGCTGGTTCGCATCCAGCATCTTGAAGCGCAGCTCCGGCGCACCCCGGGGGCTCGACTTCGGCGCCGACTTCGCCGGCACGTCCAGCTTCGTCAGCAGCGGCGCCAGCTTCGCCTCGATGGCCGCCATCGAGTACTCCGGCAGCGTCACCGTGTCGCCCGCGAACGGAGCCTCCAGCTTCGGCTTCGGGGACACCGTGCTGCGCGTGGACACCGTCGCGCTGCCCTCGTCCAGGTTCACGATGACGATGTTGTTCACGCCCTCGCCCGGCGCGAGCAGCACCGTGAAGCCGGAGAAGTGTGGGTCGCTGCTCGACTCCAGCCGGTACGTGCCGCCGTTGGCGTTGAGCTGCTCCACGAGCTGCTTCGCCACGGCCTCCGGTGCCACGGGCGCCATCCCCGTGATGGCCTGGAGCTGCTCGGCCGGCACCTCGCGCACCGCCACGTCCTCACCGACGTCCGGGTGGTTGAAGAGCACACCGCTCACGCCGAAGACGATCATCCAGGGGAACAACAGCAGCCCCAGGTACATGTGCGTCCGGCGTACCCACTTCATGACCAACGGGTAGCGGATGGGCGAGCGCGGAGCCGGGGCAGGGGACGAAGGAGCGTCAGGCGTGTCGATGGACATGGAGGGCACGGCGGGAAGAAGGGGGACGGCCCCCGGAGCCCCGGACCGCGAGGGCCCGGGACCCCTTGGGATGACTAGCGCAGCTGCAGGAACGAGAACGACAGGCCCGAATGCGTCGCGACCACCTTGCCGCTCAGGTCGCTGAGCTCGCGGAAGTTCGTGTGGGTGCCGCCGTTGGTGAACTCGGTGAACAGGGTGCGGTTGTCGGCCTGGAACAGGAAGGAGCTGCCCGTGCTGGCCGGCAGGGTGTCCACCAGCGTGGCCTGCGTGATGTTCGCCAGGTCCAGCTTCCACCACCGCCACGCCACGGCGCTCGCGATGACGCGCGGGTGCGTGCCCGCCTGCACCGGATAGGCGGTCTCATCCAGCACGCGCAGGTAGCCGGAGCCCGCTGGGCCCTGGAGCAGCGAACCCGTGGCGCCGCCGTTGGTCAGCGCGCCCAGCTCCTTGTAGAAGGCCGCGTCGTACTTCGCCGTCGCCGGGTCGAACTTCAGCAGGCAGGGCGTGGGCACGTTCACGTCGCTCTGCGCCGTGCGCTTCACCGCGGCGCCGTACGCCTCCGTCGCCAGGTAGACCTGGCCGTCCGCGCCCACCACGCCGTCACGCACGTAGCCGCAGCGGTCGTCCGTCGCGAGCACGGCGGTGTCGGTCGCCGTGTCCAGCACGATGATGCCCGCCTTCTTCGTGATGCCGATGCCCGAGGCCGGACGCCAGCCCAGCGGCATCAGGACCTTGGTGCCCACGCGAATGGGGTTGGACGCGAACGTCAGCACCGTGCCCGCGATGGTCATCTCCGGCAGGGAGATGCTGTTCGTCAGCGCCATCTCCTTCGGGTTCCAGATGATGATCTGCGAGGTGCGGCCGTCGAAGTAGTACGCCTTCGTGTCCGACACGAACTGGAACTGGTTCTGGTACTCGCCAATCGTGGAGAGGCCCTTGCTGGCGAAGCTCACCTCGCCGGCCTTCTCCAGCTTGTTGTCGTTCGTCACGTTGTAGCGGGTGACGACGGCGGACTCGCTGCTGGAGACGAAGAGGGCGCCCGACTTGGAGATGCCGGAGCCCAGCGCGCGTCCGTCGATCTCCGTCGCGTTCTCCAGCGACAGGGGCTCCGTGTGGTCCACCTTGTCCGTCAGGATGACGTAGCTCTGGGACTCGGAGTCGGCGCTCACCTGGGCGACGAACGCGTACAGCGGCGACGTGTTGGTGCCGGCGTCCGGGACGGGGTCGACCGGGTCGTCACCGCAGGCGACGACGAAGGAGCAGGCGAACGCCGTGAGGACGCGGCTGGAGATGCGAAGGAAGGATGAGGGCTTCAAGGACTTCCCTTTCGGTGGGGGGGCGGGGGCTGCGTGCGAA
>NZ_RAWG01000375.1 GCF_003611735.1 Corallococcus sicarius
CTGCGACGCCCCCACCCCCACCGCCGTGCTGTCTCCCAGAGAGACGTAGTTGACGCTCATCTGCCTTCGTTAACCCCCACGGCCTCTCAGGGCATCTTCAGCGCACGCAAGAGCCGCCCACCGCCGGGGCCGGCCACGCGCAGGAGCAGCGTGCTGCCCGCGGGCGCGCCGCGGATGACCGAGGCCAGCTCCTTCGCGCTCGTGATGGGCTTGCGGTTCGCCTCCACCACCAACATGCCCGGGGCCAGCTGCGCGCGGTCCGCGGGCGAGCCGGGGACGATGTCGGTGACGAGCGCTCCGGCGCGCTCCGTGAAGCCCGCCTGGGACGCGGTGCGCGCATCCAGGTCCTGCAGGGACACGCCCACGCGGCGCGAGCTGTCCTGTTCGTCGCTCGCCTCCGGCTTCTTCTTGGTGAAGCCCTCCAGGTCCGGCCGCGTGCCCATCGTCACCTTGACGTCCTGCTTCTTGCCGTCGCGGTAGAGGCTGAGCGTCGTGACGCTGTTGGGCTTCTTGAGCGCCACGGTGCGGGTGAGCTCGCTGTCGGAGCGGACCTTCTGCCCGTCGACGGCGATCACCACGTCGTCCGCCTTGAGCCCCGCCTTCGCCGCGGGGGAGCCGGGGTTGATCTGCGTGAGGATGGCGCCCTCGTTCACCGGCAGCTTCAGCGCCTGCGCCAGGTCGCGCGTGAGGGGCTGGATGCCCACGCCCAGCCAGCCGCGCGTGACGGAGCCGGACTTCTCCAGCTGCGGCAGGAGCGCCTTGATGAGGTTGCTGGGCACGGAGAACCCGATGCCCGTGCCGCCGCCGACGATGGCGGTGTTGATGCCCACCACCTCGCCCTTCATGTTGAAGAGCGGGCCGCCGGAGTTGCCGGGGTTGATGGCGGCGTCCGTCTGGAGGAAGTCGTCGTACACGCTGGCGCCGATTTCGCGGGCGCGCGCGGACAGGATGCCCACGCTCACGCTGGACGCGAGCCCGAACGGATTGCCAATGGCCAGCACCCAGTCCCCCACGCGCACCGCGTCCGAGTCGCCCAGCTTCACGGCGGGGAGCTGATCCACCTTCTCCTTGACCTTCACCACGGCCACGTCGGTGAGCGGGTCGCGCCCCACCACCTCGCCGGTGAACGAGCGACCGTCGTCCAGGCGGATGGTGATGGTGACCGCGTCCTCGATGACGTGGTTGTTGGTGAGCACCAGCCCCTTGGGGTCGATGATGAAGCCGGACCCGGCGCCCTGACGGACCTGCTCGCGCTCACTGCGACCGCGGCCCCCCCGGCCCCCGTTGCCTCCGAAGAAGCGGTCGAAGAGCGGGTTGTCCTCCATGCCTTCCGGCACCTCCGCCTTGGCCTGCACGTCCACGTTGACGACAGCGGACTTCACCGAGTCCACGAGGGGGGCCAGCGAGGACAGGGACTGCGCCTCGCGCGTGGCGGGCTGCAGGTTGCCGGCCTGTCCGGAGGCCGCCTGCTGGGTCTGCGGTGCGGCCGGCTGAGGCGCCGGTGCCTGCGCGAGCGCGAGCCCGGGCGACACGAGGACCAGCACGGCGGCCACCAGCTTGCGACGGAACGGAGGGAACGTGTGGGTCATGGGTTCTTTCAAGCTAAAGCGGAAACGAGGCCCCGCAACCGGAACGACACCGTCCGCTCGCGGGAGGTCAACTCCCAGCCAGCCCGCCTGTTCCCGAAGCGTTCAACCGGGCCGGTAGACGCGGTAGTCCAGTTCGGGGAACAGGTTGTTGCGGCCCTCGACGTGGGCCAGCCACGACTCGTCGATGGTGCCCGCGCGCACCTGGTCGTGCAGGCGCAGGAAGCGCTGCAGGTGCTCCTTCGTGCGGCGCACGGCGTAGTCCACCATGGTGCCGGTCTTCATGATGAAGGCCCAGTCGGAGGACTGCGCGAGGAGCAGCTCGCGCGCGGCCTGGTTCAGCGCCCGGCGCGGCAGGTTCGACGCATCCGGGTAGTCCCGGGCCAGCTCCACCATCTGCTTCGCGCAGTGGTTGAGGTGGCGGTAGATCCAGTCGTTGCTGCCATCGAGCCACATGTTCGCGTACCCGCCCGCGCCCCAGGAGGACAGGGGCGGCGTGGCCACCTGGTTCTCCGGGTGCTCGCGCAGGTCGTCCAGCGGGCTGATGAGCTGGAAGAGGCGGGGCTCGCGCGCGGCCTGACGGATGAGGGCCTCGATGAAGTGGGGGCCTTCGAACCACCAGTGGCCGAAGAGCTCCGCGTCGTAGGGGGCCACGACGACGGGCTTGCGGCCCCCCATGCGCGAGGCGAGGTACTCGAACTGGCGCTGCCGGTTGAAGAGGAAGTTGCCGGCGTGCACGGCCGCGCGCTCGCGGGCGGCGACCGGATCATACGGGTGCTTGTCGTTCGTCTTGCCGGTGATGCGGAAGTACTTGAAGCCGGTGTTCTTGCGGTCGCCGGTGGGCTGGATGAAGGGCCGGATGTAGTCCAGGTCCAGGTCCCAGCCGATGTCCCGGTAGAACTCGCGGTAGACGGGGTCGCCGGGGTAGCCGTGCTCGGTGCTCCACACCTGCTGGCTGCTCTCCGGGTCCCTCGCGAAGGCGGCGACACCGGGCTCCGTGAAGATGGGCGCGTAGGGGCCGTGCAGCGGACGGGGCGTGGCGTCCGTGAGGGCGTGCGTGTCGACGAAGAAGTAGCGGATCCGCTCGGCGGAGAGGATGCGCTCCAGGCCCGGGTAGTAGCCGCACTCGGCCAGCCAGATGCCGGCGGGGTCACGGCCGAAGTTCTGGCGGTAGTGGTTCGCCGCGACCGTGACCTGGGCGCGCACGGCCTCGGGCGTCTGCTGCATCAGCGGCAGGAAGCCGTGGGTGGCGTTGCAGGTGAGGATCTCTAGATTCCCCGCGTCCTGGAGCCGGCGGAACGCGCCCACGAGGTCGCGCCGGTAGTGGTTGTGGTACGCGAGGCGCAGCGACTCGAAGTGGTCGCGGTGGAAGACGGCCAGCGGGTGGAAGGTGGCGTCGTCGCGGGTGCGGTGCACCTCGCGGGCGCCCAGTTCGCAGAGCTGGTCCAGGCGCCGTGCGTAGCGCTCCCGCAGCAGGTCGTCGTTGAGCATCGTGACGAGCGTGGGGGACAGCGTCATCGTCACGCGGTACGGGACGCGCTCCTCGGCCAGCGTGTCGAACACGCGCAAGAGCGGCAGGTACGTCTCGGAGATGGCCTCGTAGAGCCAGTCCTCCTCGAGGAAGTCTTCGTATTCGGGGTGGCGGACGAAAGGCAGGTGCGCGTGCAGGACCAGCGCGAGGGAGCCCAGGCTCATAGGTCAGTCAAGGAGGCCGTGCGGGTTCACGAACGTCCACGGCGCGAGCGCCGGGACCGGGAGGAAGCGGACGGGGAGCCCGGGGACGAAGGCTCCGGGGCGTTCTTGGAGGCGGAAGGTTGAGCGGGTGTCGAGGCCGCGGGCGCCGTGCTCGGAGGCGGGGCCTTGGCCTTCGGAGGCGTTGACGCTACGGGCTCGGACGCGGTCGCCTTCGCGGGCGGTGCGCTCGGAGGAACCGGGGGCTCGGCCTTCGCGGACGGAGCACCCTGAGACACGTCGGTCTCGGCCTTCGGAGCCGGAGGACTCGCAGGCATGGGCGCCGGAGGGGCCCTTCGCGCGGCCTCGGAAGCCTCTCGCGCCCTGTCGAGAGCGCGTTGTTCGGACGCGGTAAGGCCGCGCGCCACGCTCAGGGCCCACGGATCCTTGGGGGCTTCCGGTTCCGCTGCCTGCGGCGACTGCGACCCTTGCGCACGTGAATCGGCGGAGGAGGTGCCGTGCGCGAAGACCGGCGTTGAAGGCGTGCTCGCGCCATCAACGTTCCCCACCGAAACACCCGCCCCGTTCGCCGGGCGCGGCATGTCGCCCTGCGGAGAGGGCAAGGTCCCCGACGCCCGCGAATCCTCAAGGAAGCGCGCGTCCGAAGCCCCGGCCGTACGCGGCACCGTCAGGTACTGCTGATCCGAAGCCCCAGCCGCGCGCGGTACCGTCAGGTACTTGTCGTCCGAAGCCCCCGACGCACGCTCCGCGGTCAGGTACCGCTGATCCGAAGCACCGGCCGCACGCGGCACCGTCAGGTACTGCTGATCCGACGCCCCGGGCACGGACGACACCGTGAGGTAGCGCTGATCCGACGCACCAGCCGCACGCGGCACCGTCAGGTACTGCGAATCCGACGCGCCCTGCCCTCGCGCGCTCTCCACATAGCGCTGGTCCGAAGCACCGGGCGCTCGGGGAGACTCCAGCTCCAGGTAGCGGTACTCCGACACACCGCCCGGAAGCAGGCTCTGGCCATGGCGCTGGTCCGAAGCTCCTGGCGCACGCGGCACCTCCAGATAACGGTGCCCCCCTGCCACGACCTCTCGATAGCGCTGGTCCGAAGCGCCCGGAGCACGCTCCACCGACAGATAGCGCTGATCCGACGCTCCCGGCGCACGCGGCGGGGACAGGCCTGGCGTCGCCTCTCCGACCCGAGCGGCCCCTTCATAGCGCTGGTCCGAAGCACCCGGCGCACGCGGCGCGCCCTCCAGATAGGCCGTGTCCGCGTAGCGTTGATCCGAAGCGCCCGGGGCTCGCGGAACGTCGACGCGCTCGCGGTGGACCTCCGGAATGTCCCGCACGCCCGCGCTGCCCGGCAGCGACACCCGGCGCCACGTGACGTACTCGCGCTCCTCGGCCTGCGGCGCGCGCGCGGGCACCGCCACGACCTCCTCCGCTCGCGGACGGGCCACGACGGGCGGGGGCGTCATGTGCAGGAACCGGATGGACGTGTCCGTGGACGGCCCCGCCGGGGGCAACGTGGCCCGGTTCGACGAGTGACCGATGCGGCGCGAACGCCCCTCCGCCCCGACGAAGTGGGCCTCCACCCGGTACGTGCGTCCGGGCGTCATCCCCAGCAGGTAGAAGCTGCGCGACTCCAGCGCGAAGTCCACCTCGCGCGACAGCCCCTCGCCGTCGAACACCTTCAGCACCGCGCGCGGCCACGGCACGCCTTCGAGCGCCCGCTTCTTGCTCGCGTCGCTGAAGTCCCAGAGGACGAAGAGCGTGTGCGGATCGCGCGCGAGCAGCACCATCGCGTCGTCCTGGTAGTCCAGGGGCAGCATGCCCAGGTGCTCGTCGCGCTCGGGCGACGCGTCCGCGGGAGGCAGGCGCGGCGCCTGCTCCTCCAACAGGTGATGCCGGCGCGCTTCGCCCTGCCCTGCCATCTTGGTGACGAAGAACCCCTCCACCAGGGGCTCGGCGGCATGCGGGGGCTCGCTCGGGGGCGTGGGCGTCGGCTCGGCGGCGGCCCGCGGAGCCTCCACCCGGGGCGCATCCGACGGACGCGGCGTCAGCGCCTCGGGGGCCAGCGGCAGCGTGTCCTCGTCATCCGATGCCCTGCGGGACTTCCCGCGGGCCGGGAACGTCACCACGCGGGCCGGCCGCGTCCTGGGCTCGGCGCCGGGCTGGGTGACGGGCTCCGCGGAGAGTTCGGGGGCCGTCGCTCCGCTGGCTCCCGCGGGAGGCAGGGGGACGGCCTCATCCGTCGCGGCGTGTGCCGGGCCGGAATCCAGCTGCCCGGAATCCAGCGTGCGTGCTTCGCCTCTCACATCACCGGAACTCCGCTGGGACATCGGCAGTCCCGCCATGCGCGCAAGCCGCCCCAGGACGGGGACACGCTCGGCCAGCGCGGCGACGAACTCCCGCCCTCTGGACGCGCCGGCCCCATCCCGGAGGTATTTCCGGGCCAGCTCTCGCAGGTAGCTCACGGTGACGCCCTTCCGCTCATCCATGGACACCTCGCCTCGTTATGTCGCGGCATACAGGCGGTCAACGCATCCGTCACGGGATGTGTTTGTCTGCGGACCCCGTTCTTCTTCTGTCACGGGCGATGACACCTCCCCCATGTCCAAGTATCCTGCGAACGCTTGAGTGACCTGCCCAGACTTCTCCTGTGCAGCTTCGATGTCATCCCCGGCCCGTCTGGCTCCTCACGCCGACTGACCGAGTATCTGAAGGCGTTGCCTGATCGCTTCTCCGTGGTGGTGCTGTCGGCGAAGACGCCCGACCACTCCCATATCGAGAAGTACCAGGGCGCCCGGCTGCTCCGCGTCCCGGTAGGCTCCGGGGACCTGGCCTCGCGCATCCAGTCCTTTGAGCGGGCCGTGCGCCGGCAGCTGGAGAGCGAGGACTACGCGCTCGCCCACTTCACGGACCCCTTCGGCGGCTACGCGCTCTGCGAGCTGAAGGGGGACTACGGCTACCGCCTCATCTATGAGGCCCAGACGTTCCCGTCCCAGGAGCTGCGCTACACCCATCCGCAGACGGACGGGGACCGGCGCTTCCTGTCGAAGATCCGTCGGCAGGAGCTGTTCTGCCTGATGAACGCGGACCTCGTCGTCACCGGCTCCCAGACGACGCGCGCGTACATCCAGGGGCTGGGGGCGGCCGAGGACCAGCTGCGCATGCTGCGCGCGCCCGTGGACCTCAAGCCCTATGATCCGGAGGTGCTCGGCGCCCCGGATGGCACGCCCCTGCGCATGATGTACCTGGGCAGCCACGTGGGCTGGCAGGGCCTGCCCACCCTGCTGCGCGCCACCGCGCTCGCGTCCCAGCAGGTGGACGTGCGCCTGACGCTGGTGGGCGCGCACCACCCGGACTGGAAGCCCCACCTGGAGGACCTGGTCAACGACCTGGGGCTCAAGGAGAAGGTCGACTTCCAACCCCCCGTCGTCCACGACGACCTCTTCAAGGTGCTGGCCCTGGCGGACGTGGGCGTGCTGCCCCTGGACGACTCGGAGCGCAACCGGCTCCAGGGTGGACCGCTGGCCAAGGTCTCCGAGTACATGGCCGCCGGCCGGCCGGTGATCGCCGCGGACCTGCCCGTCACCCGGGAGCTCATCCCCCAGGACGCGGCGGTCTTCTTCCCGCCCGGGGACAGCCGCGCGCTCTCCGAACGCATCGTGGAGCTGGCGCGCGACGTGCCCCGCCGCGTGGCCCTGGGGAAGGCTGGGCGCGCGTACGCCGAACAGGTATTGGACGCGGGGCTTATCCGCGGCCAGCTGCTGGACCTGTACGACTCGCTCCTGAAGAACCGGACGCACCTGCCGGTGGGCGCCGCCAGCGAGCCGCCCGACGTCACGATGACCGGCACGCCCACCAATCGGCTCGCGAGCCTGGGCATGCCGGAGGCCTCGCTGCCCACGCCGGTGCCCAGGGCGCCCGCGAAGCCCGCGGCGCCGGCCGCCACGCCCCCGGAAGCCTCCGCCCCGGAGCCCGCTGGCAACAAGGAGGCCGCCGAGGACCTGCCCCTGGTGATGGGCATGGCGCTGGAAGAAGGGCTCGACACGCGGCTGGTGAAGACCGAGCCCGACGTGCGGCCCGAAGAGTTCCCCATGGTGATGGGCCTGCCGCTCCGGGAACCCGCACCGCCTCCGGACGCCTCACGGGACGAAGCCGCGCCGTCGCCCGACACCTCCAGGCCGGACCCGGCGAAGCCCCCGGTCCCGACCGCCACATCAAGGGGGGCCTCGGAGTCGTCCCAGAAGGCCCCGGACGGTGGCGGGTCCTCCACCGACAAGGAGGACTCCGACGCGGCCTCCTCTGGAGCGACGCCCATCGTGCGCCGAGGCAGCGTCGGGGATGAGGAGGGCGCCCCGGCCCCCACGCCCATCGTGCGCCGGCCGACGTCGGGGGAGGACGAAGCGCCCGCGGCCACGCCCATCGTGCGCCGGCCCACCTCGCTCTCGACCGAGGACGACGAGCGGTCCCCGACCCCCATCGTGCATCGGTCCGGGGTCACACGGGACGACGAAGCCCCGGCCCCGACCCCCATCGTGCGCCGGGCGTCGGTCCTGATCGAGGACTTCCCGGAGCCGCCGGCCCCCACGCCCATTGTCCCCATGCGCTCCTTGATGAACGCGGGGCGCAGCTCGGGGTCCAGCCGCCCCGACACGGGCCGCGCCCAGCCGCCGCGCTCACCTCCGATCCTGGAGCCGGGCTCCTCCAGCGTCGAACCTCCTCGCCCCTCTCCTCCTGTCCTTCATTCCATGGCCGACGCGGACAAACCGCCCATCCGTGGCGGCCTCGTCGCGGATCCAGGCCGTCCCGTCCCCCCTCGCCTCCCCGGGCTGTCGGACGCCGACAAGCCGCCCATTCGCGGGGGCAACGTCCCCGACGCCGACAAGCCGCCCATTCGCGGGGGCCACGTCCCTGACGCCGACAAGCCGCCCATCCGCGGTGGCTCCGTGCCGCCGGATGCGGAGCGGCCTCCGCAACTGCCGCCCCGGGCCGCCTCGCCGCCCCCCGTCC